>NZ_JAHXNQ010000003.1:0-417526 GCF_023148575.1 Pseudomonas sp. EYE_354 | reverse complement strand
TTGGCTTCGATGAACTGAAGCACCCTACTGCCGAAAACCGCTTAACTCATTGTTTACCAAAGAGTTTTCCGTTTCGACTGCGCCGGAAGTGGGGCGAATTATAGGCTTCCAGAATCTGGCGTCAACCTTCTTTTTCATATTTCTGTCATGTGGGTCAAAAAAGCCCCATAACGCGAAAAGCCGGCCCCACAGGGACCGGCTTCTCAGTTGCCGAGCCTTATAGGCTAGGAAAGGCGAACTGCGACGCCTCATGGCTGGCACGCTGGGGCCAACGCTGGGTAATCGCCTTGCGACGGGTATAGAAACGTACTCCATCCGGCCCATAAGCATGCAAGTCACCAAACAATGAACGCTTCCAGCCGCCAAAACTGTGATACGCCACTGGCACCGGCAATGGAACATTCACCCCGACCATGCCAACTTCAATCTCGTCACAGAACAGACGCGCCGCTTCACCGTCGCGGGTGAAGATGCAGGTACCGTTGCCATATTCGTGATCGTTGATCAGTTGCATCGCAGCTTCCAGGCTCTCCACCCGCACCACGCACAATACCGGCCCGAATATCTCTTCTTTATAGATGCGCATCTCAGGCGTCACACGATCAAACAAGCTACCGCCGAGGAAGAACCCCTCTTCATGTCCGGCAACACTCAAACCACGACCATCAACAACCAACTCTGCGCCCGCCGACACACCTTCTTCTATATAGCCACTGACCTTAGCCCGTGCCTGCCCCGTCACCAATGGCCCCATATCCAGGCCGCACGATGTACCCGCGCCGATCTTCAGCGCCTTGACCTGCGGCACCAGCTTGGCGATCAACGCGTCCGCCACCTGGTCGCCCACGCATACAGCTACTGAGATCGCCATGCAGCGCTCACCGCAAGAACCATATGCTGCGCCCATCAAGGCACTGACTGCATTGTCCAGGTCCGCATCCGGCATCAGCACCGCATGGTTCTTCGCACCACCCAACGCCTGCACGCGTTTGCCACGCTTGGTCGCCTCAGCATAGATATACTCGGCAATCGGCGTCGAACCCACAAAGCTCAGCGCTTTGACTTCGGGCGCTTCGATCAAGGCATCCACCGCTCCCTTGTCTCCGTGCACCACACTCAGCACACCTTTGGGCAGGCCAGCCTCCTGCAGCAACTGCGCGATCAATAATGTTGAGCTCGGATCACGCTCGGAGGGTTTGAGGATGAAGCAGTTACCGCACACGATCGCCAGTGGATACATCCACAACGGCACCATCGCAGGGAAGTTGAACGGTGTAATACCGGCCACTACGCCCAATGGCTGAAAGTCCGACCAGGCATCAATGTTCGGCCCAACGTTACGGCTGTATTCACCTTTGAGAATTTCTGGCGCCGAGCACGCGTACTCCACGTTCTCGATCCCGCGCTTTAACTCACCCGCGGCGTCTTCCAACGTCTTGCCATGCTCTTCGCTGATGAGTTGCGAGATACGCGCCTCGTTCTGCTCCAGCAACTGCTTGAAACGAAACATCACCTGAGCACGCTTGGCCGCTGGCGTATTACGCCAGGCTGGGAAAGCCTCCTTGGCCGAGTCGATTGCACGCTGGATGGTTTCACGACTGGCCAATGGCACTTGATGAATGACCTGCCCAGTGGACGGGTTGTACACGTCGGCACTACGACCGTTATCGTTGACCAACTCACCGTTAATCAAATGCTGGATAAGGCTCATGCAGGGCTCCTGAAAAGTTGTTCTATATAGAAAGAGAAATCAGTCGATCTTGTTCAGCACTTCGCCGACCGCATCAAACAGGCGATCCAGGTCCTGCGCCTTGCTGTTGAAGGTTGGCCCGAACTGCAAGGTGTCGCCGCCAAAACGCACGTAGAACCCAGCTTTCCACAAGGCAATACCGGCCTCAAATGGACGCACGATGGCATCGCCGTCACGGACGGCAATCTGGATTGCACCAGCCAGGCCGTAGTTACGAATGTCGATCACGTTCTTACTGCCTTTCAAACCATGCAGCGCATTCTCAAAGTGCGGGGCGACTTCAGCGACGCTCTGCACAAGGTTTTCTTTCTGCAACAGGTCCAACGCTGCGAGGCCTGCCGCGCACGCCACCGGGTGCGCCGAATAGGTGTAGCCGTGGGGGAATTCCACCGCGTACTCCGGCGTCGCCTGGTTCATGAAGGTCTGATAAATCTCGCTGCTGGCAATCACCGCGCCCATGGGAATCGCCCCGTTGGTGACTTGCTTGGCGATGCACATCAGGTCCGGGGTCACGCCGAAACTGTCGGCACCGAACATCGAACCGGTACGGCCGAAACCGGTGATAACTTCGTCAAACACCAACAGGATGTTGTGCTGATCGCAGATTTCACGCAGTCGTTTGAGGTAGCCCTGTGGCGGCACCAGCACGCCCGCGGAACCGGCCATCGGTTCGACAAACACCGCAGCGATATTCGACGCGTCATGCAGCTCGATCAGCTTGAGCAACTCCTCGGCCAAAGCGATACCGCCCTGCTCCGGCATCCCGCGGGAAAACGCATTGCTCGCCAGCAAGGTGTGCGGCAGATGATCAACATCCATCATCGCCTGACCAAACATCTTACGGTTACCGTTAACGCCGCCCAAGCTGGTGCCGGCGATGTTCACACCATGGTAGCCACGGGCACGGCCGATCATCTTGGTCTTGGTGGCCTGGCCTTTCAGGCGCCAATAGGCACGCACCATTTTCACAGCGGTATCGGCGCATTCGGAACCTGAGTCGGTGAAGAACACGTGGTTCAGGTTACCAGGGGTCAGGTCGGTAATTTTTTCCGCCAACTGGAAGGACAATGGATGACCGTATTGAAAGCCTGGAGAGTAGTCCAAAGTGCCCAGTTGCTTGGCCACGGCCTCCTGGATTTCCTTACGCGTATGCCCGGCGCCGCAAGTCCACAGGCCCGACAACGAGTCGTACACCTTGCGTCCCTTGTCATCGGTCAACCAGCTGCCTTCGGCGGCCACGATCAGACGCGGATCACGCTGAAAGTTACGGTTGGCGGTGTAAGGCATCCAGTGCGCGTCCAACTTCAGTTGGCTGGCCAGGGACGATGGGGCGTTTTCGGGCATGTTCATCAGCAAAACCTCGCAGGGCAAACGGCAGCGTCGGGATTGAAAAGCGTTCTTGCAGCTAAATTGCCACGACGATAAAGTCTGTGAAATTCAACTCTTCTAACCTTCAGTCAGGCCGTCACTAAACTATGAGCAGCCGTCGACCCGATCCCCTGGCGCAAGTCAGCGACTTTGATATCCGCCTTTTGCGCATCTTTCGCAGCGTGGTGGAGTGCGGCGGCTTCTCGGCGGCCGAGACCGTTCTCGGCATCGGCCGCTCAGCCATCAGCCAGCAGATGAGTGACCTGGAGCAGCGCCTCGGCCTAAGACTCTGCCAGCGCGGCCGCGCCGGGTTCTCCCTGACCGAAGAAGGCCGCGAGGTCTACCAATCAGCCCTGCAGCTATTAAGTGCGCTGGAAAGTTTCCGCACCGAGGTCAACGGCCTGCACCAACACTTGCGCGGCGAGCTGATCATCGGCCTGACTGACAACCTGGTCACCCTGCCCCACATGCGCATCACCCACGCCCTGGCGCAATTGAAGGAACGGGGCCCGGACGTGCAGATCCAGATCCGCATGATCGCGCCCAATGAAGTCGAACAAGGTGTGCTCGACGGTCGCCTGCATGTTGGCGTGGTGCCCCAGGCCAGCGCGCTCTCGGGGTTGGAGTACCAACCGCTGTACAGCGAACGCTCCCTGCTATACTGCGCGGTCGGCCACCCACTGTTCTATGCCGACGACAAGCAACTGGACGACGCGCGCATCGACAGCCAGGACGCCATCGCCCCCACCTTCCGCCTGCCCGCCGAAATCCAGGCTCGCTACCAGGCGCTCAACTGCACCGCCAGCGCGTCGGACCGCGAAGGCATGGCGTTTCTGATCCTCACCGGGCGCTACATCGGCTACCTGCCCGACCACTACGCCAGCCTGTGGGTGCAACAAGGCCGACTGCGCGCGCTGAAACCGACTACACGCTTTTACGATTTAAGCCTGGCATCGGTCACGCGCAAGGGTCGTCGCCCTCATTTGGTGCTGGAAAGTTTCCTGGAAAGTTTGGCCGCAACCCGCTAACTCGCGGCTTACGCAAAAAGCTGAGCAATTGGACAGTTTTTTGCAGGAGCATAAGGACCTAGAACCGTCCGCCTCGAGTTTGCCCACCATGCCACCAGAATCTTCCAGCCCCAGCGACCTGATCTACGGCCTCAACGACCGTCCTAAACCCGCGCCGGCCTTCTTGGCCGCCCTGCAACATGTGATGGCGGCGTTCGTAGGCATCATCACGCCACCGCTGATCATTGGCTCCACCCTGGGGCTGACTGCGCATTTGCCCTACCTGATCAGCATGGCGTTGATGGTCTCCGGTGTCGGCACCTTCATTCAGGCACGCAGGCCGTTTGGAATAGGCGCGGGAATGATCTGCCTGCAAGGCACCAGCTTTGCGTTTCTCGGTGCCGTTCTGTCGGCGGGTTTCCTGGTAAAGCAACGCGGCGGCAGCCCGGAAGACATCATGGCGATGATCTTCGGCGTGTGCTTTTTCGGCGCAGTGGTGCAGATCGTACTCAGCCGTTTCATCGGCCAACTGCGCCGTGTGATTACGCCGCTGGTGACCGGCATCGTGATTACGTTGATCGGTATCAGCCTGATCAAAGTTGGCATCACTGACCTGGGCGGCGGCTTCAATGCCCCTGATTTCGGCGCACCCACCAATCTGGCGCTGGGCCTGTTCGTGGTGTTGACGATCATCCTCCTCAATCGCTCGAACACGCCGTGGGTACGCCTGTCGGCCATCATCATCGGCCTGGCCCTCGGCAGCGTGGCCGCCTGGTTCAGTGGCAAACTGGTACCGCAGGCCCTGCCCGATCTGCCTCTGGTCAGCCTGCCGATCCCGTTTCGCTTCGGGTTCAGTTTCGACTGGAGCGCTTTCCTCCCCATCGCGCTGATTTACCTGATCAGCAGCATCGAAACCGTCGGCGACCTCACTGCCAACTGCATGATCGCGCGCCAGCCCATCAGCGGCCCCGCTTATATGAGCAGGCTCAAGGGCGGCGTACTGGGTGACGGCGTAAGTTGCATGATCGCCGCGACCTTCAGCGCCTTCCCCAACACCACCTTTGCCCAGAACAACGGCGTGATCCAACTCACCGGCGTGGCCAGTCGTTACGTCGGCTTGTATATCGGCGCCGTGCTGTTTTGCCTCGGTCTGTTTCCGTTGATTGGCGCAGTACTGCAGCAAATTCCCAAGCCGGTCCTGGGCGGCGCGACCCTGGTAATGTTTGGCAGCGTGGCCGCCGCCGGCGTGCGCATCCTCGCCCAGGCACCGCTGGATCGACGCAGCATGCTGATTATCGCGACCTCATTCGGCGTAGGCCTGGGTATCGCCGCGCAACCGAACCTGTTGCACCTGATGCCGACGCTGGTGCAGAACCTGTTCGACTCGGCCATCACCAGCGGCGGCTTGACCGCCATTGTGTTGTGCCTGTTATTGCCGGAGACCAAGGCTGCCCGCACTGACGCAATCAACGCGGCGGAAAGCGACACTCTGGAAACGCTTTGACGCTTTTATTGCATCGGGACTTGTCTGAGGCTTGAGGGTGGGTTATCTGTGCACACGTCGTCTCTATCGATCAGCACGGTATTCTCCATGAGCCTCGAAGTTCCTGCCCACAGCAACCACGCCGGTAAGCCCGCCAGTCGCATTCGGCAAAAGAACGAACAAGCGATTCTCCAGGCTGCTGAAGATGAGTTCGCGCGCCATGGCTACAAGGGCACCAGCATGAACACCATTGCTGCCAGCGCCGGGCTGCCCAAGGCCAACTTGCACTACTACTTCACTAACAAGCTGGGCCTGTATATCGCAGTGCTCAGCAATATCCTCGAACTGTGGGACAGCACCTTCAACACGCTGACCGCCGAGGACGACCCCGCCGTGGCCCTCACCCGTTACATCCGCACCAAGATGGAGTTCTCGCGGCGCCAGCCTCAAGCGTCGCGGATCTTCGCCATGGAGATCATCAGCGGTGGCGAATGCCTCACCGAATATTTCAGCCAGGACTACCGCGCCTGGTTCAGCGGCCGTGCCGCCGTGTTCCAGGCCTGGATCGACGCAGGCAAGATGGACCCCGTCGACCCCGTCCACCTGATTTTCCTGCTCTGGGGCAGCACCCAGCACTATGCCGACTTCGCCACCCAGATCTGCCGCGTCACCGGTCGCAGCAAGCTGACCAAGCAAGATATGGAAGACGCCGGTACCAACCTGATCCACATCATTCTCAAAGGCTGTGGCATCAAGCCGGCCCTCTAGACGAAGCAACTTATGCCTTTCACGCTTACCGGCCTGTGCGAGTTTCGCGAAGAAATACGCAAAAGCCGCTTTATCACCCTGGCCACACCGATCACCAGCACCCAGGACGCCCAGGCGTTTTTCGAACACCACAGCGACTTGAACGCCACGCATAATTGCTGGGCCTGGAAGCTGGCCGACCAGTACCGCAGCAATGACGACGGCGAGCCTGGCGGCACCGCAGGCCGGCCGATTCTGGCGGCCATTGAAGCCCAAGGGTTTGATCAGGTCGCCGTGCTAGTGATTCGCTGGTACGGCGGCATCCAACTGGGTACCGGCGGCCTTGCCCGCGCTTATGGTGGCGGTGCGAACAAGTGCCTGCAAAACGCCGAGCGTATCGAACTGATCAGTCGCGTGCCATTGAGCTGCGCCTGTGGTTTCTCGGAGCTGAACCTGGTGAAGCTGCGCGTCGCCGAACTGGGCGGACTGGTGGTCGAAGAAACCTTCACTGCCAACGGTGTCGAACTGCAATTGGCCCTGGGCCAAGCGCATATCGACACCCTGCAAACCCAGCTGGCCGACCTGAGCCGTGGGCGCATCCTGCTGCAACGTTGAAACTGCTACTGTTGCCCACCGCCCACCCTGAACCGCGACGTTAAAGGAAGCTTTTCATGCCTACGCCAAAAACCGCATTGATCATCGGCGCTTCACGTGGCCTGGGCCTTGGCCTGGTCAAGCAATTGCTTCAAGACGGCTGGGACGTGACCGCCACCGTGCGTGATCCAAGCAAGGCCGACGCCCTTGAAGCCTTGGGCCCGACGCAGATCGAGAAGCTTGACATGGACGATCAGCAAGCCGTGATCGCCCTGGCCCAACGCTTGAAAGACCACACCTTCGACCTGCTGTTCGTCAACGCCGGCGTCAAGGGCCCGGCCAATCAGGAGCCTGGCCACGCCACCCTGGCGGAAGTCGGCCAACTGTTCTTCACCAATGCCGTAGCGCCGATCAACCTGGCGCAACGTTTTGTCGGGCAGATACGCAAGGACAGCGGTGTACTGGCGTTCATGAGCTCGGTACTGGGCAGCGTGACCATCCCCGACGGCTCCGACCTGGCTCTGTACAAGGCCAGCAAAGCCGCGCTCAATTCCATGACCAACAGTTTCATCACCCAATTGGGCGACGATAAACTCACCGTGCTGTCACTGCACCCGGGCTGGGTCAAGACCGACATGGGCGGCGAAAACGCGCACATCGATGTCGACACCAGCGTGCGTGGGCTGGTGGATCAAGTGAATGCCTACACCGGCAAAGGCGGCCATCATTTCGTGGACTACAAAGGCGATACGATCGCCTGGTAAGCAACCACGAGCGTTATCGACCGATTGCCGTCGATAACGCTGCGCGCGTAGACTGCCCCCTCGCCCTCCAAGGCGACCCTGGATCAGCAGACAGGGCAACACTGAGCTGGCAAACCTGAACCCATCATTCAGAGGAGCCGGCCAATGCCTGCGACCCGTATCTGGTTAAAAACCCCCCTCGCGATTTTCACGGCCAACGGCCTCGACGCCCGTGGCGGCCTGGTGCTGCAGGACGGCGTGATCCGCGAAGTGCTCGCCTTGGGGCAGGCCCCCACGCAACCCTGTACCCAGGTGTTCGATGCTCGCGAGCATGTGGTCCTTCCGGGGTTGATCAACACCCACCATCATTTCTATCAGACCCTTACCCGCGCCTGGGCGCCGGTGGTCAACCAACCCTTGTTCCCCTGGCTGAAAACCCTGTACCCGGTATGGGCGCGGCTGACGCCCGAGAAGCTGGCCCTGGCGACTAAAGTGGCCCTGGCCGAATTACTGCTCTCTGGCTGCACCACCGCCGCCGATCACCACTATCTGTTCCCCGACGGCCTGGAAAATGCCATCGATGTGCAAGTCGCCAGCGTGCGCGAACTGGGCATGCGCGCCATGCTCACCCGAGGTTCCATGAGCCTGGGCGAAGCCGACGGTGGCCTGCCGCCGCAGCAGACCGTGCAACAGGGCCAGGTTATCCTCGATGACAGCCAACGCCTGATCCGCGCATACCACGAGCGTGACGATGGTGCGCAGATTCAGATTGCCCTGGCGCCCTGCTCGCCTTTCTCGGTCACCCCCGAAATCATGCGCGCCAGTGCCGATCTGGCCGCAGACCTGGATGTGCGCCTGCACACCCACCTGGCCGAGACCCTCGACGAGGAAGACTTCTGCCTGCAACGCTTTGGCCTACGTACCGTGGATTACCTCGACAGCGTCGGCTGGCTCGGCCCGCGTACCTGGCTGGCCCACGGTATCCACTTCAACCCGGATGAAATTGCACGTCTCGGCAGAGCCGGTACCGGTATCTGCCATTGCCCAAGCTCGAACATGCGCCTGGCCTCCGGTATCTGCCCGACCCTGGATTTGCTCGCCGCGGGCGCACCGATCGGCCTGGGCGTGGACGGCTCCGCGTCCAACGATGCGTCCAACATGATCCTCGAAACGCGCCAGGCGCTATACATCCAGCGCCTGCGTTACGGCGCAGAAAAAATCACCCCCGAAGGCGTGCTCGGCTGGGCCACCCAAGGTTCGGCGCAGCTGCTGGGGCGTACGGATATCGGTGAGTTGGCCGTTGGCAAACAGGCTGACCTGGCGCTGTTCAAACTCGATGAACTGCGTTTTTCCGGCAGCCATGATCCGATTTCCGCGTTGCTGCTGTGCGGCGCGGATCGTGCGGACCGGGTGATGATCGGCGGCATATGGCGGGTCATCGATGGGCAGGTCGAAGGCCTGGATCTGAAAGGCTTGATCGCCGATCATAGTCAGGCCGCCCGCCAGTTGATCGCCGGAACCTGAGCCCACTAAAGTTTGGGCATAATTCCTATTTCAGAATTTTGCGTTGAGGAATGCTTGCTGCCCATGCCGTTCAGCCCTAACTGTTTCAGGCTGTTTAACCTCGCCACGGGGCATGGGCCAAGTGCTAATCTCTTACCTTTTAAGTGCCCCAAGGACATTGATGACCAATCATCAAGCTAAAGCTGAAACCCCTAGAGCCGCCGCGATTCTGGCTCGCTTCCTATCGTCGGAATCCGCTGGCGGTCTTGTGCTGATGGGCGCTGCACTCGCAGCCCTGATTGTGGCCAACTCGCCTCTCTCGCAAGGTTATTTCGCAGCCCTGCACAGTGTGTGGTTGGGCATGTCTATCGAGCACTGGGTCAATGATGGCCTGATGGCGATCTTCTTCCTGATGGTCGGACTCGAGATCAAAAGAGAGGTTCTGGCAGGCGGGCTCTCCACTTGGGGACAGCGCGCCTTGCCTGGGTTTGGTGCTGTAGGCGGCATGATTGTGCCCGCGCTGATCTACGTCGCCATCAACTGGGGTAACTCGCAGACCTTGAAGGGCTGGGCTATTCCTGCCGCTACCGACATCGCATTCGCCCTGGGCGTGCTGTCGCTACTAGGTAAGCGAGTCCCGACTTCGCTTAAGGTTTTTCTCGCCGCCCTGGCGATCATTGACGACCTGGGGGCAGTGGTCATCATCGCCTTTTTCTACACCACTGGTCTTTCCATGCCGATGCTACTGGCATCGCTCGCGACCCTGGGCATTTTGATCGCAATGAACCGACTGGGGGTCAAACGATTGTTCCCGTACTTGCTGGTCGGTGGTGTGCTGTGGTTCTTCGTGCTGCAGTCGGGGGTGCATGCCACCCTTGCGGGTGTTGCCGTTGCACTGTGTGTCCCAATGGGTAAGCCGGAAGAGGAAGCCAGATCTCCACTGCTCTTCCTGGAAGAGAAGTTGCACATGTGGGTAGCGTTCGCTGTGGTGCCGATTTTCGGCTTCGCCAATGCTGGTGTTTCACTTGCCGGCATTTCCATGGAAAACCTGGTCGATCCGGTTCCGCTGGGTGTGGCGCTCGGCTTGTTGGTGGGTAAGCAGGTTGGCATTTTCCTATTGGCTGCTCTGGCCATTCGTATGGGCTTGGCCAAGCTCCCGGAAGGCAGCAGTTGGGCACAGCTTTACGGTGTTGCGCTCTTGTGTGGCATCGGCTTCACCATGAGTCTATTCATCGGAAACCTGGCGTTTGCTGGATCAGCTCACCTGATCGATGAGGTAAAAGTCGGTGTATTGATCGGTTCGACCCTGGCTGCAATCGGTGGTGTCCTGATTTTGCGACGCAGCGCTGCGCCTGCCGCCGCGCCCACTACGATTTCCAGTTAAGCGTAAGCGAGCCGGCCACAGGCTTTGTCCCTGATAGACATCCTGTGGCCGGAACATCGTCTGGTGAAATCGGTCATCGTGCTTTACGCCAACGCTACCGAGATGTCTTCTTAACCGCGAATCGGCACCCACAACTCGAGTTCAGGCAGACGACGTTGAGGCTTTACCAAAGATCGTGGTGAAGCCTTTGACGATAAGTACCGCAAGCATGCCTACGAACGCACCTACCAAGCAGTGGATACCTAGGGTTGCGACCGTTTCCCACGCCCCTGCCGCTTCGACCGCCCTCTCGGCAACATGCTGCATCGGCGCAATGCCTTCTGTGATAAACGCTCCGCCGACCAAAAACATCGCAACAGTCCCAATCCATGAAAGTGCTTTCATGAGCTTTGGTGCAGCGGACAGCAGCCATCCCCCGACGGTCCTCACCACAGAACCCCATGTACCGGTAGCTTTAGATTTTTGGAGAATAAGGCCTGCATCATCCAAGCGCACGATCCCCGCGACCAATCCGTAAACGCCCACTGTCATGACCACCGCGATCAGCGCTAACGTCAAAACCTGCTGGAGCATCGGGGCATCAGTCACGATATTCAGGGTAATAACGATGATCTCGGCGCTCAGAATGAAGTCCGTTCGTATAGCCCCTGCAATCTTGCGCTTTTCATATGCTGCAAGCTCTTCAGGTGTCTTGGGCTTGGGTTTCTTCGGTTGCCCAGTGCCATCGTCTCTACCAGTCGTGAGCTTGTCCTTGATAGCTTCAAACCCCTCGTAACAGAGATACGCGCCCCCAATCATGAGCAGCCAATGAACGGCCGCAGGCAACAGTGCATTCAACACCAAGGCACAAGGCACCAGGATTGCCTTGTTTCTCAACGACCCCTTGAATACAGCCCATACCACCGGCAGCTCTCGGTCTGCTTTCATGCCGGTAACCTGCTCAGCATTCACAGCAAGGTCGTCGCTCAGGACACTGGCCGATTTCTTTGCAGCGACTTTGCTCATGAGCGAGATGTCGTCCAGCAGTGTGGCAATGTCGTCCAATAGTGCGAACAAGCTGCTGCCAGCCATCTAAGGCTCCTTGCGTTGATTAATTCTGTTCCCCGTCACCTCAGGCATACCGGGCCAATGCCCCCGTATACCGCCCCTGCGCAGGCGCAGGATTGCCCTGTCGTCATCGGGTTACGGGAAGCACCTTTCTAGACCATGGGCACACCCTGCCGTTCATCCTTGAATAGCCGTAGGCCTCAAGCAGTTCGCTGCCGACCTTGCGCGAATAAAACGAATACTCTCCTGCCGGTCAGGTTTTACCGATTATTTCAGCCATGCCCTGTAGAATGCCGCCATTGCACCTGATGAGATTTTAGCTATGTACGATTGGCTCAACGCCCTGCCCAAGGCTGAACTGCACCTGCACCTGGAAGGCTCGCTGGAGCCTGAGTTGCTGTTCGCCCTGGCCGAGCGCAACAAAATTGCGCTGCCCTGGAACGACGTCGAAACCCTGCGCAAGGCTTATGCCTTCAACAACCTGCAAGAGTTTCTCGACCTGTATTACAAAGGCGCCGATGTGCTGCGCACGTCCCAGGATTTCTACGACCTGACCTGGGCCTACCTGCTGCGCTGCAAAGAACAGAACGTGATCCACACCGAACCGTTCTTCGACCCGCAAACCCACACCGACCGTGGCGTACCGTTCGAAGTGGTGCTTAATGGCATCGCGGCTGCGCTCAAAGACGGCGAACAGCAACTGGGGATCACCAGCGGTTTGATCCTCAGCTTCCTGCGCCACCTGAGCGAAGACGAAGCGCAGAAAACCCTCGACCAGGCACTGCCCTTCCGTGATGCATTCGTGGCCGTGGGCCTGGACAGTTCGGAAATGGGCCACCCGCCGAGCAAATTCCAGCGCGTGTTCGACCGCGCCCGGCATGAAGGCTTCCTTACCGTAGCCCACGCTGGGGAAGAAGGCCCGCCGGAATACATCTGGGAAGCCATCGACCTGCTGAAAATCCAGCGTATCGACCATGGCGTTCGCGCCATTGAAGATGAACGTCTGATGCAGCGCATCATTGACGAACAGATCCCGCTGACCGTATGCCCGCTGTCCAACACCAAGCTTTGCGTGTTCGACGACATGGCCCAGCACAATATCCTCGACATGCTCGAGCGTGGCGTAAAAGTGACAGTGAACTCCGATGACCCCGCGTACTTCGGCGGTTATGTCACCGAAAACTTCCATGCCCTGTATACCTCCCTGGGCATGACCCAGGACCAGGCCAAACGCCTGGCGCAAAACAGCCTGGATGCGCGACTCGTAAAACCCTGAGGCAATAGACCGGAACGGGCCGCAGTAACGTGCGGCCCGCGCCTATAGCCTGGCCAACCCGACGATCTGCTCCAGCCCAATGTCGGTGACCATTACCGCTTGGGACTCATTGACCAGACTGATCCAGTTCGACTGCAGGAACAATTGCAGCAACCCCGCACCAAGCGCACCGCCCAGATGCGGTTGCTGCTGACTCCAGTCAAAACAATCGCACACCAATGGCGGCACAAGCGCCTGGACATAGATACCCAGGCGCGCCAAGTGCTGCGCGCCCTTGACCGTCACGTCGATGCGACTCTCTTGGCGTTCGACCCACCCCGCGACCATCATCCGCTCATACAGCCCCGCCGCCAGTTCGCCGCCAAGGTGGCCGTGGCACAGACGCGCCTTGCGTAAAGAGGGAGGCGCCGATACGACCGGTGATGACACCTCCGGCGTGCTGCGTACCGCACTGGCCAGGGTCGTACTGGCCAGGGCGTCGATGGCGGCGCTGACATCGGCGGCCGCCACGCGAAACAGCCGCTTGCCACATCGCGCCTCGATCCGCAGCAAACCACTGCCCGTCAACCGGGCCAGATGCGCATTGGCCGAGGCCGCCGACAACCCGGCAACTGTCGCCAACTCCTGGGACGACTTGGCCGAACCGTCCATTAAGGACCAGAGCATGGCGGTACGTTTTGGCTCAGCGAGCAAGCTCGCGATCTGACTGATGCACGGTGCTTCTTCCATCTGTTCACTCCCTGTCGAGCTATTTTGGTACTGCAGTTGGGGCCAAAGTATAGGTGCCCCAACTGCCGGTTCCGTGGCGTCTGACACCAGGGATAGGGACAGGATGTGAGTGAATTTTCCTGAGATGTTGGAGGTTATTGCCCAACGCCCACACAAGCCGGCAACTGCGCGGTCAAGGTCGCACAGCGAGCCACGAGCATTTCCCGCAGCAACTTGACGGGTTTACTCAACTGAGCACGATGGGCACACAGCAGATTGAGCGGCGTAGGCTCCCCGCGCAGCTCCGGCAGGACCAAACGCAAGCGTCCGGCCAGCACATCGGTGCTCACATCCAACCAGGACTTATAGGCAATCCCCACACCCGCCACCGCCCAACGCCGAACCACGTCCGCATCGTCGCTGAAACGGTCGCCGGACACCGTCAGGCTGACTTCTCGCCTGCCGTCGTGGAACGTCCAGTGGTCGTGGACGCGGCTGGCCAGCATATACAGCAGGCAATTGTGCTGGGCCAATTGCTCCAGATGCCGGGGCTCGCCATGGCGCGCGAGGTAACTGGGGGCGGCACACAGTACGCGAACGTTGCTCGGCGCCACCGATAACGCGATCAGGCTGGAGTCCTCAGGCTCTCCGTAGCGCAGCGCGATATCCACCGGCTGGCGGAACAGGTCGGCGATCCGATCGCCCAGCAACAGGCGCACGTTGAGCTGGGGATGCTGCTGCTGAAATTCGTCCAGCCACGGCAACAACTGGTTGCGGCCAAAATCCGAGGGCGCCGACAGTTGCAGCACACCGCTGACGTGGTCCTGGCCGCTGGCCAATAAACGTCGCCCCTCATCCAGTGAACTCAGCGCGGCGCGGGCGTACTCCAAAAAGCCTTCGCCCTCCGCCGTCAGCCGCAGGCTGCGCGTGGAGCGTGCCAGCAAGCGCGTCCCCAGTTGCTGTTCGATGCGTTTGAGTGCGGCGCTGGCTACGGCCGGCGACAGGTCCATCACTCGCGCCGCAGCTGACAAACTGCCCAGGTCGGCAGCACGCACAAACAACTGCAAATCATCAAAACGCAGCATCCGCGCCTCCATTATCAAAATTCCGTTGAAACAGAGTGCTGTTTTAGCCGCTTTTATCGCGGGCGGAAATAGCCAATGATCTGCCCAACCTGCCCATTACGTGCCTGGAGTTGAATATGTCCACTGCCTTTAACGTCATTGCCACACTGATCGCCAAGCCTGGCCAACAAGCGACCCTGGAGCGATTGCTGCGCGGCCTGCTGGAACCGACTCGCCTCGAAGCCGGTTGCCAGCAGTACGACCTTTACCAGGACCAGCAACATCCCGAGACCTTCTACATGCTCGAACGCTGGAGCGACGACGCGGCGCTGGCCGACCACGACAGGAGCGCGCATATCCAGAGTTTTCGCGCTCAGGCGGCTGACGTGATCGAACACTTCGAACTCAAGCGCCTGACATTTCTTGCCTGATCACTGTCCTTTTACGGAGCCACCATGAAAGCCATCGCCTACTACGCATCCCTGCCGATCAACGACGAAAAATCTCTGCAAGACATCGAACTGCCGGAGCCGGTCGCCGGCCCGCGCGATTTGCTGGTGGAAGTCAAAGCCATCTCGGTCAACCCCGTGGACACCAAGGTGCGCCAGAATGTCGCTCCGGAAAACGGCACCGCCAAAGTGCTGGGCTGGGACGTGGCCGGCGTGGTCAAGGCCGTCGGCAGCGACGTGAGCCTGTTCAAGGTCGGCGACAAAGTGTTCTACGCCGGCTCCCTGATACGCCCAGGTGGCAACAGCGAGCTGCACACCGTGGACGAGCGCATCGTCGGCCATATGCCCAAGAGCCTGGGTTTTGCCGAAGCCGCCGCACTGCCGCTGACCGCCATTACGGCCTGGGAACTGCTGTTCGAGCGCCTGCAGGTGCGCGAAGGCCAACAGGACGAAGGCCAGAGCCTGCTGATTGTCGGCGCCGCCGGTGGCGTGGGCTCGATCTTGACCCAATTGGCCAGCCAGCTCACCGCCTTGAAAGTGATCGGCACCGCTTCGCGCCCGGAAACCCAGGAATGGGCCAAGGCGCTCGGCGCCGACCTGGTGATCGACCACAGCCAACCGCTGAGCGAAGCCTTGAAACAGGCCGGCCACCCTCAAGTGACTCACGTCGCCAGCCTGACCCAGACCGATCAGCATCTGGACCAGTTGGTAGAGGCGCTGCAACCCCAGGGCAAGCTGGCATTGATTGATGACCCCAAGGTGCTGGACGTGAGCAAACTCAAACGCAAGAGCCTGTCGCTGCATTGGGAGTTCATGTACACGCGCTCGATGTTCGAAACGCCGGACATGATCGAACAGCACAACCTGCTCAATCGCGTGGCTGAGCTGATCGATGCCGGCACCTTGAGAACCACGGTGGGCGAGCACTTCGGTGTGATCAATGCGACGAACCTGCGCCGCGCCCATGCACTGCTGGAAAGCGGTAAGGCCAAGGGCAAAATCGTACTGGAAGGCTTCTGAAGATAACGTCTGTCAGTGTCGTCTGTTATTGATGTAAGTAACGGACGACACCGCTAGTCAGAGAGTTGACCTTTGTCATATTTGCCAGCGTATTCAGGTTTATATTGGCCGCCTTTGCCACGATTCTTTTACGTGAGGAAGTCAGCAATGAAGATCCTGATAAAAGCGTTAGCAAAATCGCAGTGGGAGGTCCGTCTGGACCAGAAAACCATCATTTTCCACACCGAGGCCGAGGCTCGCGCCTTTGCCAATACCCTGCAAGCGCGCATCCAGGCGCCGCATCGTTTTCCGATCAGCCAGCAACAATCCGCCGCTGGCTGACCCGTCCTTCAGACCTGCGCTTGCAGGGCCCTGGCCCGTTGCAGGCGCTGGGTCATCACGGCCACCGTCACCGCCAATACACCGCACAGGCTGATGACCATCGCCATCGGCATGGCTGTGCCATCGTGCAGCATCCCGACCAAAGACGCCGCCCCCGCCGCCACACCGAACTGGATGCACCCGAGCAATGCCGAGGCACTGCCGGCCCTGGCGCCCTGCCCGCTCATGGCGCAGGCAGAGGTGTTGGGCAAAATGCAGCCCAGACTGGCGATGCAGATAAACAGCGGCACCAACAACGGCCACAGTGCATCCGTGCGCAATGCCGTGATGCCCAGCAACGTCAGGCCCGCCAGCAGATACACCCACACCGAACGCGACAGCAAAAACGCCGGGCCACGCTTGGCCAGCAGACGGGCGTTGAGTTGCGCCACCAGGATAAAACCGGCGGCGTTGGAGCCAAATACCCAGCCGTAATGCTCGGCGGGCACGCCGTAGAGTTTGATAAACACGAACGGCGAGCCGGCAATGTAGGCGAACATCCCGGCAATCGACAGCGCGCCGGTGAGGGCATAGCCGAGGTAAACCCGGTCCGACAGCAGTCCGAAGTAGCGGCGCAGCGAGCCTGACAAGGGCTGGCGCGGCTGGTGGGCCGGGAAGGTTTCCGGCAGGCCGAACGCCACGGCGACGGCGGCCAT
Source organism: Pseudomonas sp. EYE_354 (assembly GCF_023148575.1). NCBI lineage: Bacteria > Pseudomonadati > Pseudomonadota > Gammaproteobacteria > Pseudomonadales > Pseudomonadaceae > Pseudomonas > Pseudomonas sp. EYE_354. The sequence continues at coordinate 400,367 of NZ_JAHXNQ010000003.1, read as the reverse complement.
CACGCTGAAGAGGGTCAACGCCAGGAAGATCGACTGCCAGCCCCACAACCCAACCATCACCCCGCCGGCCAGCGGCGCGAGGATCGGCGCCAGGCCGGTCACCAGCATCAATTGGGAAAACACCTTGGCCGAGCCCACCGCATCACACTTGTCGCTGACCACGGCGCGGGAAATCACCATGCCCGCACAACCACCCAGTGCCTGTACGAAACGCGCGCCGATCAGCCAGTCCAGAGACGGTGCATAGGCGCAGGCGAAAGAGGCCAGGGTGAATAAGGTCACGCCACTGAGCAGCGGCCCGCGGCGGCCGAAACGGTCTGCCAGTGGTCCATAAATCAATTGGCCAATGGCAAGCCCTGCGAAGTACACCGCCAGGGTCAGCTGGATATGCTTTTCATCGGTGGCGAACGCCGTGGCCATCGCCGGGAAGCCCGGCAAGTAAAAATCGATCGCCAGCGGCGCGAAGGCGCTTAAGGCGCCCAGAATCAGAATTATGCGAAGGTTCATCAGGCACCCAAGTGAGTCGGCAGCCCGACAGTCTAGCCGGGGCTGGGTGCCTTGAACATTAAGATAGCTCGCTAACTATCAAAATCAGGCGAGCTTGGCGCTGTAACCTTCTTCGCACATCAGGCGGATCACCTCCTCGGCAGACAAACGGCTCTCCACACCGACTTCCCTGGCGGCCAGATCAACCTTGACGCTGGCGGCCGGGTCCTGGCTTTGCACGGCCTGGGTCACCGCCTTGACGCAATGGCCGCAGGTCATCCCTTCTACGCTGAATACTTGCATGACATGACTCCTTTAATGAGGTTAAAACCAGTTTCGACCTTGCCACGATGGCAAGGTCAAGTTCTGAAAACATCGGCCGGGCTGGTATTCGGTGGCACTGTCGGCCAAGCTTGAGCCCTCTTTGATTCAAACTTGGAGCATTCACCATGCGCTGGTCGTTTTTTGGCCTTGTCGGCCTGATGAGTTTGTCTGCCATTGCCCCACAGGCCGGCGCCGCTGAAGACTATGCCGTGCTGATCATTTCCCGGGAGCGCCTGGAGGTGCCGACCAATTGTGAGATTGGTCTGTACCTCAATGACCAACTGGCAGGCCGGCTGTTCCAGGAACAAGCGACGTCATTCAACCTGGCGCCCGGTAACGTATCGTTGCGCCTCAAGCTGCTGCCGGGCCAATCGCCGGGCTGTCTGCCCGGCCTGCTCGCACCGCCTGCGCAGAACATCACGCTCAAAGCGGGGGATGTGCGCAAGTTGCGTATCGCCCAGGGCCAGGACGGTATGTACCTCAAGCCCGCCGCACTGGAATACTGAAGGCACTTGACCTTACCCATAGGGCAAGGTTGATCCTAAGGGCCACTTCTCCTGGAGGACTGCCCCATGAATGGATCGACCACCTTCGACCTGCCCATCAGCGGCATGACCTGCGCCAGCTGTGCCGGGCGTGTCGAGCGCGCGCTGGGCAAAGTGCCGGGGGTGCAAAGCGTCAGTGTCAACCTGGCCAACGAACGGGCGCATGTTCAAGTGCTCGGCCAGATCGACCCGGCTGTCTTGATCGCCGCCGTCGACAAGGCCGGCTACACCGCCACCCTGCCCCAAAGCGAAACCGCCACCGACGCCAACCAGGCCCAGCGCCTGCACCGTGAACGTTGGGCACTGCTGCTGGCCATCGCGCTGGCGCTGCCGTTGGTACTGCCCATGCTGGTACAGCCCTTCGGCCTGCATTGGATGCTGCCCGCCTGGGTGCAATTCGCCCTGGCCACCCCCGTGCAGTTCATCTTCGGTGCACGCTTCTATATCGCCGCCTGGAAGGCCGTGCGCGCCGGCGCCGGCAACATGGACCTGCTGGTGGCCATCGGCACCAGTGCCGGCTACGGGCTGAGCCTGTATGAGTGGCTCACCGCCCCCGCCGGCAGCATGCCGCACCTGTACTTCGAAGCCTCGGCCGTGGTGATCGCGCTGGTGCTGCTGGGTAAATACCTGGAAAGCCGCGCCAAACGCCAGACCGCCAGCGCCATCCGTGCGCTGGAGGCACTGCGTCCGGAACGGGCGATTCGTGTGCGGGATGGTCGTGAGGAAGACGTCGCCATCCATACCTTGAAGCTCGACGACCGGGTGCTGGTCAAACCCGGCGAGCGTTTCCCGGTAGACGGTGAAGTGATAGAAGGCCAAAGCCACGCCGACGAGGCGTTGATCAGCGGCGAAAGCCTGCCGGTGCCCAAACAACCCGGCGACAACGTCACCGGCGGCGCCATCAATGGCGAAGGCCGCCTGCTGGTGCGTACCACCGCCCTGGGCGCCGAAAGCGTATTGGCGCGAATCATCCGCCTGGTCGAAGACGCCCAGGCGGCCAAGGCGCCGATCCAGAAACTGGTGGATAAAGTCAGCCAGGTCTTCGTGCCCACCGTGTTGGTGCTGGCGTTGATCACATTGCTGGGCTGGTGGCTGTATGGCGCATCCTTGGAGACCGCGATCATCAATGCCGTGGCGGTGCTGGTAATCGCCTGCCCCTGCGCCCTGGGCCTGGCGACGCCGACTGCGATCATGGCCGGTACCGGCGTCGCCGCCCGCTACGGCATCCTGATCAAGGACGCCGAAGCTTTGGAGCGCGCCCATGCAGTCAGCACCGTGGTGTTCGACAAGACCGGTACCCTCACCTCCGGCACGCCAAAAATCGCCCACCTGACCGCTGTCGATGGTCACGAGTCCGTGCTGCTGCAACAGGCCGGCGCGCTGCAACGCGGCAGCGAACACCCGCTGGCGAAGGCCGTGCTGGATGCCTGCCGCGAACGGGGCCTGACGGTAGCGGATGTCAGCGCCAGCCAATCCCTGACCGGACGCGGCATCGCGGGCACCCTCGACGGCCGTCAACTGGCCCTGGGCAACCGCCGCCTGCTCCAAGACAGCGGCTTGAGTGCGGGCGACCTGACAGGCTCAGCCCAAGAGTGGGAGGCCGAAGGCCGCACCTTGTCCTGGCTGATTGAAACAGGCGCGCACCCCAAGGTGCTCGGGCTGTTCGCCTTTGGCGACACCCTCAAGCCCGGTGCGCTGGAGGCGGTTGAACAACTCAAAGCCCGAGGTATCGGCAGCCATTTGCTCACCGGCGACAATCGCGGCAGCGCCCGTGTGGTGGCGCACGCCCTGGGTATAGCGGATGTTCACGCCGAAGTACTGCCCGCCGATAAAGCCGCCACCGTCGCTGAACTGAAAAAAACCGGGGTCGTGGCCATGGTCGGCGACGGCATTAACGACGCCCCGGCCCTGGCCGCTGCGGACATCGGCATCGCCATGGGCGGTGGCACCGACGTGGCGATGCACACGGCCGGGATCACTTTGATGCGTGGCGACCCGCGCCTGGTGCCCGCCGCGCTGGAGATCAGCCGCAAGACCTACGCCAAAATCCGCCAGAACCTGTTCTGGGCCTTTGTGTATAACCTGATCGGTATTCCCCTGGCCGCGTTCGGCCTGCTGAATCCGGTGTTGGCCGGCGCCGCCATGGCGTTGTCCAGCGTCAGCGTGGTGAGCAATGCCTTGTTGTTAAAAACCTGGAAACCAAAGGACGTGGAGGATCAACGCCCATGAACATCGGCCAAGCCGCCCGCCAGAGCGGGCTGAGCGCAAAGATGATTCGTTACTACGAGTCCATCGGCCTGCTCAAGGCAGCACACCGCACAGACAGCGGCTACCGCGTGTACGGCCCGGAAGATCTGCACACGCTGGCGTTTATCAAACGCTCGCGAGATTTGGGGTTTTCACTGGAGGAAGTCGGCAAGCTGCTGACCCTGTGGCAAGACCGGCAACGGGCCAGCGCTGATGTAAAAGCCCTGGCGCGCCAACACATCGATGAGCTGAACCAGAAGATTCTCGAGCTGGGGCAACTGCGCGACACGCTGCAGGACCTGGTGGAGCACTGCCAGGGGGATGAGCGACCGGATTGCCCGATCCTCAAGGAGTTGGCTTCAGGCACTTGCTGTACATGACAGGGGTTGCACAAGGCAACCGAAGACTCATGTGGTGAGCAGGCTCACCACAACAAGCCCCTTTCCATTTCAGTGCGTCACTGCATCCAGGGCGGCGGCGGTTCTTCGGCCGTCTTGGTGGTCGGTGCATCATCCGCCGCTCGAATCGCCTGCTTGCGCTCTTCATCCAACCGCGCCGCTTCGATCTCGCGGATCACGCCGCCCACATCGGCCAGCTCTTCCGGCTCGTCGAACTCGCCGGTCAATACGCTGGCCGGGTGCAAGGTGCCGGCTTCGTAGAGTGCCCACATTTCCTTGGCGTACTTGGTCTTCTTCAATTCCGGGGCGAAGCGCCCGAAGTAGGAAGCCATGTTGCCCACATCCCGCTCAAGCATGCTGAATGCGTGGTTGTTACCCGCCGCATCCACCGCCTGGGGCAGGTCGATGATCACAGGGCCGGTCGGCGTGAGCAGCACGTTGAACTCGGACAAGTCACCGTGCACCAGACCGGTACACAGCATCAGCACGATCTGGGAAATCAGGAAGGCGTGGTATTCGCGCGCCTGGTCCGGCTCCAGTACCACGTCGTTCAGACGCGGCGCCGCATCGCCGTACTCGTCGGCCACCAGTTCCATCAGCAGCACGCCTTCAAGGAAGTCGAACGGCTGGGGCACGCGAACGCCCGCACCGGCGAGGCGGAACAACGCTGCAACTTCAGCGTTCTGCCAGGCGTCTTCGGTTTCTTTCTTACCGAACTTGGAACCCTTGGCCATGGCCCGGGCCTGGCGGCTGTTACGGACCTTACGGCCTTCCTGGTATTCAGACGCCTGACGAAAACTTCGTTTATTCGCCTCCTTGTAAACCTTGGCGCAACGCAATTCGTTGCCGCAGCGCACCACATAAACAGCTGCTTCTTTACCACTCATGAGTGGGCGCAGCACTTCGTCGACCAGACCGTCTTCGATCAGGGGTTCAATGCGTTTAGGAGTCTTCATCAGCTTTTATTGTGGGTCCTTTATTACCAAATACGCGTATGGCACTCGTTATACGGCAATCGGCTCGCCGGTGGGAGGGGCTACCGACCTCTGACCACTCAAGAATGCATCCTATATGCCAGTTTCGGCCGGAATCAACGTTCAATAATCGCCGTCACGCCTTGGCCACCCGCGGCGCAGATCGAAATCAGCCCGCGCCCCTTGCCCGCCGCATCCAGCAATTTAGCCAGATTGGCGACGATGCGCCCGCCGGTGGCGGCAAAAGGGTGCCCGGCGGCCAGGGAACTGCCCTTCACATTCAGCCGGCTGCGGTCGATGGCGCCCAGTGGCGCGTCCAGCCCCAGACGGGTCTGGCAGTAGTCGGCATCTTCCCAGGCTTTCAGTGTGCACAACACCTGAGCCGCGAAGGCTTCGTGGATCTCGTAGTAATCGAAGTCCTGCAGCGTCAGACCATTCCTGGCCAGCAAGCGCGGCACGGCGTAAACCGGCGCCATCAACAGGCCTTCGGCACCGTTGGCGAAGTCCACCGCAGCCGCTTCTCCATCGCGCAGATACGCCAGGATCGGCAAACCGCGAGCCTTCGCCCAGTCTTCGCTGCCCAGCAGCACCAGGGAGGCACCATCGGTGAGCGGCGTGGAGTTGCCGGCGGTGAGCGTACCCTTGTCGCTGCGCTCAAACGCAGGCTTGAGCGCAGCGAGTTTTTCCAGGGTCAGGTCGGGGCGCAGGTTGTTGTCGCGGGTCAGGCCCAGAAACGGCGTGAGCAAATCGTTGTGCCAGCCTTCGGCGTAGGACGCGGCCATTTTCTGGTGGCTCTCCAGAGCCAACTGGTCCTGCTCGGCGCGGGGGATCTGCCAGGTCTGTGCCATCAATTCACAGTGCTGGCCCATGGAAAGACCGGTGCGCGGCTCGCCATTGCGCGGCAGCTCGGGTTTGAGGTGATGGGGACGCAGTTGCAGCAGGGTTTTTAATTTATCGGCCATGGACTTGCCGCGGTTGGCTTGCAGCAGGATTTTGCGCAGCTCCTCATTCACGCCGATGGGCGCGTCGGAGGTGGTGTCCACCCCACCGGCAATCCCACAGTCGATCTGGCCCAGGGCGATCTTATTGGCCACCAACAAGGCCGCTTCCAGCCCAGTCCCACAGGCTTGCTGCACATCGTACGCAGGGGTTTGCGGCGACAGACGCGAGCCCAGCACGCATTCGCGGGTGAGGTTGAAGTCTCGGGAGTGCTTGAGCACCGCACCGGCGACCACCTCACCCAGGCGCAGGCCATGCAGGTTGTAACGCTCGATCAGGCCCTCGAGGGCGGCGGTCAGCATCGCCTGGTTGCTCGCCGTGGCGTAGGGACCATTGGAGCGGGCGAACGGAATGCGGTTACCACCGATGATCGCCACGCGGCGCAATTGAGTCATGGAAAGCTCCCTCTGTCTGTTATGGGCGTGATCAATGAGCCTAGTCGAACGACTGCTACCCTGGGATGGTCAACCCTTTGAACCCCAGCCTTCGGAGAGCGTTCCATGTCTGACCGTTATATCGACTTCGCCAACTCAAGCCTCGGCCATCGCCTGGTCGCCGCCCTTGGCCTGCCGTCACCGGTACGCCTGGAACGCTGGCAAGCCGGGCGCCTGCGCCCTGTGGAAGGCGCCCTGCTGCTGGGCGGCGGCCCGCTGGTAACAAAGGTGCAGGCCTTTGCCCACAAACTCACCGAAGCGATTTACAGCTACGGCGCCGAGACGTCCACCTGGATCCCCGGCCACGGCCCCAAGCTGAAGGCGGTGGTATTCGACGCCAGCCACTTGCAGCACACCGATGAACTCAAGCAACTGCGCGAATTCTTCCAGCCGCTGCTGAAAAACCTCGACAACAGCGCCCACCTGGTCATCCTTGGCCGCGCGCCGGAAAGCCTCAGCGACCCGTTCGCCGCCAGCGCCCAGCGGGCCCTGGAGGGTTTCAGCCGCTCCCTGGCCAAAGAACTGCGCAACGGTGGCGTGTTGCAGTTGCTCTACGTCGGCGACGGCGCCGACGATCAGTTGGAAGGTGCGCTGCGGTTCTTCCTCTCGCCCAAAAGCGCGTATATCTCGGGCCAGGTGATTCGCCTGCAAGCCTGCGTCACGCCCGTTGAAGACTGGACCCGACCGTTGGCCGGGCGCAAGGCACTGGTCACCGGTGCCGCCCGTGGCATCGGCGCGTCCATCGCCGAAACCCTGGCCCGTGACGGCGCCGACGTGATCCTGCTGGATGTGCCCCAGGCCAAGGCCGACCTTGACGCGCTGGCCGCGCGCCTGGGCGCGCGCACGGTGGTGCTGGATATCTGCGCCGAAGATGCCGCCGCTCAATTGATCGAGCACCTGCCCGATGGCCTGGACATTTTGGTGCACAACGCCGGCATCACCCGCGACAAGACCCTGGCCAATATGACCCCGGACTATTGGGACGCGGTACTGGCCGTCAACCTCAATGCCCCGCAGTTGCTGACCCAAGCCCTGCTCGACAGCGGCACCCTGCACGACAACGCCCGCGTGGTGCTGCTGGCGTCGATCAGCGGCATTGCCGGTAACCGTGGGCAAACCAACTATGCCGCCAGCAAGGCCGGATTGATTGGCCTGGCCCAGGCCTGGGCGCCGCTGCTCGGCGAGCGCGGCATCAGCATCAATGCGGTTGCCCCGGGTTTTATCGAAACCCAGATGACCGCGCACATTCCGTTTGCCCTGCGTGAAGCCGGGCGCCGCATGAGTTCGCTGGGCCAGGGCGGCGTACCTCAAGACGTCGCGGAAGCAGTGGCGTGGCTGGGCCAACCCGGTTCCGGTGCGGTCAGCGGGCAAGCGCTGCGTGTGTGTGGGCAAAGTCTATTGGGAGCGTGAACCATGCAATGGCAGACCTTGAGCAGCCCCCCGTTTCTGCCGCCGCTGTATTGGCGCGCGGCACTCAAGCGCAAGATCACCGGCACGGCCCTGCCTGAACAGGGCGTGCGCTGCCGGGTCAGCGTCAATCCCAGGCAGGTGGCGGCCTATCGCAAAGTCTGCGGGTTTGCCGACAGCCCCATGCTGCCGGCCACCTACCCGCATATCCTGGCGTTCGGCTTGCAGATGCAGCTGCTCACCGATCACGCCTTTCCTTTCCCGCTGTTGGGCTTGATCCACCTGAGCAACCGCATCCGTATCCACCGGCCTTTGGGCGGTGTGAGTGAACTGTCCATCGCCGTGCACGCGCAAAACCTGCAGCCACACCCCAAGGGTGCGACGTTTGACGTGGTGACCCGCGTCGAAGATTCCCTCGGCCTGTTGTGGGAAGCCGAAAGTCGCATGCTGTGCCGAGGCGTGAAACTCGACGGCGAAACGGCGCAGGCCGTGCAAGCCGCCCCCACTCAAACCGGCGAAATCACCCGTTGGAAAGCCCCGGCCGATATCGGTCGCCGCTATGCCCGTGTGTCGGGCGACTACAACCCGATCCACCTCAGTGCCTTCACTGCAAAACTGTTCGGCTTCCCCCGGGCCATCGCCCACGGCCTGTGGAACAAGGCGCGCACACTCGCCGCACTGGCTGAGCATCTGCCCGCGGCCAATATTGAACTAACGGTCGAGTTCCAGAAGCCCGTGCGCCTGCCCAGTGAAGTGGTATTGCTTGCCAGTGCTGCCGGTGCCCGTGGCGAATTGACGTTGAAAGGTGCGGGCGACATTGAACATATGCGGGGTAAATGGCAGCCGATCACGGAACGGCACTGATTAATTGTATATATACGCAAAAAGTTATAGCGGGCCTGATCAGGCCCGCTTCTGTTAATTAAGCTTCTGATTTAAAACACCTATACATTTTTGATACTCGCCCGCCCACACCCTTTTGATTAATCATTAAGCCCCTTCCGAGCCGCCCTATATAAATCGTTAATACCAAGTTGAGCATTGAGAGAACACGCCTCCGGGTCTGTGATGAGCACACGGACAAACGCATCGTTATCCGAAGAAATAACCAGCGTTTGATGACAACTCAGGTTGTACAGGTGCAAGGAACTCAATCATGAATACTCAACGCATGTTTTGGAAAACCAGTACCGCATTGGCCCTGGCAGTCGCAATGACGCTCGGCGGTTGCAGCAGCGGTGGCGGCGGGCATCACAGCAGCGACTCTGCGTCCTCGGACACCGGCACCAGCGGTGGTACTGCCGGTGGTGGTGCCGGGGGCGGCACCGGTGGTGGCACTGACGGAGGAGGCACCGGCGGTGGCACTGACGGAGGAGGCACCGGCGGTGGCGGCACCGGCGGTGGCACTGACGGAGGAGGCACCGGCGGTGGCGGCACCGGCGGCACGCTGGTCACGGCCGATGTGGTTGACACCGCCGGCGGCACTGTCAGCGACCTGGGCGGCACTGTCACAAGCCTGGGCACCACCCTCGGCAGCCTGCCAATCGTAGGCGCCAGCGCACGCAGCCTGGTCACCGCCACCGGTACGGCCGTGAGCAGCATTGGCGATGGCCTGTCGGAAGGTCTGGGCTCATTGGGCACAGACAGCAACGCGTTGGGCATCACCGTTGCCGCGGTGGGCACAGGCGTTGCCGACCTGGGGGATGGCGTCACTGCCACCGGAAATAACGTTACCACCCTGCTGGGCAAAGTGCCGGTGGTACGCACGGCCGCACCGGCGGTCGGCGGTGCGGTAAACAAGGTCGGCAGTGCCGTGACCATGCTCGGCGACACCCTGAGCATCGCCAGCACCACTGGCCCACTGGGATCGGTCACCGATGCCGTAGGCGAACGCGTTCTGGTGCCCGTCGTCTCCCTGATGGAGAACACCACCGGCAAAGTCGGCACAAGCACCGGGCTGAACGGCCCTGTCGGTGGCCTGCTGCAAAAGGTAGGCGAAACCGCAGACAGCCTGGGGGATAAAGTCGCCGGCGCAGGCGGTACCGGCAACCCTGTGACCGGCGCCGTGGGTAATGTGCTCAATGGCATAGGCACCGTCGTCGGCAAGACCAGCGGTTATGTCGATCCGAACGGCGGCAGTTCCGGCGGCAGCGCCGGGCGACTGGGTCTGGCCGAGTTGATCGGCGGGGTGATCTCCGGCGCCGGCAGCGGCCTGAATGCAGGCAGCACCAACGGCGTGGTCAGCGCGATTGGCATCACCGGCGTCAAGGGTGGTACCACCGTGGCGTCCCTGGGTACGCTGCTCGGCGGCAGCGGCACGCCGAACATAAAGGCAGGCGCCTCGATCGCGCCCGTCACCAACACCCTCGGCGGGGCCTTGAACCCGGTCACCAGCGGCGTACAAAGCCTCACGCAAACCATCGGCGGCAGCACGGGCCTGGGCAGTCCGGTGAACGGCCTGGTCACCAACATCGGCGCTGCCGTCGGCAACCTGGGCACCACCCTCAGCGCCACTGGCAGCAGCCCGATCACCAATGCCTTGGGCGGTACGGTCAACGCCGTGGGCGGCACCGTGGCGTCGGTCGGTGGCTTGGTCACCGGCGGCACCACCTCCAGCAGCAGCGGCTTGCTCAGCGGTGGTCTGGGCCTGAATGGCAGCGCGTCCACCTCCGCCACCACCACAACCAACACGGGCGTACTCGGCGGAATCCTGGGCGGCCTGACCCGAAACTAGCCTTGCACCTGGCCGATTAGACGGCCTCACCTACAGCGCCTACGCTTGGTTGAGACGAGAGACCGCATCAGTCTCTCGTCTTTTTTATGGACCGTTCAATAGCACCTGCAAGCACCCGAACCGTGCCCCAAGAGCCCGGCGGGTATCTGCAAAACGTCGCTGCAGTTTGACCATGGAGTGTCCTATGCGCGCTTTGACGCCGTTGTTAGTGCTCACCCTCAATGCCTATGCCCACGCTGATACCCTGCCCAGCTTCCTCAACAGCAACGACACCATCCGCAACCTGCCGGTGCCCAACCTGCCAGCCGATGCCTACCGCCCTGTCACCCCGCAGACGCAGTTGCCGGTACCCGCCGCCACCGCCGCACAACCCTTGCTGATGGACACCAAGGTGACCATCAGCAAGTTGCAGATCGAGGGCGGCACGGCCTACGCGCTCAAAGACGTCGCCCAGGCATTCGAACCCTTGATCGGCCGCGAGACTAACCTGGCGCAGTTGATCGAAGCCACCCGCAGCATCACCCGGCGTTACCAGGAGGACGGTTATTTACTGTCCTATGCCTTCCTGCCGGAACAGCGCTTTGAGGGCGGGCTGGTGCGCGTGGTACTGGTGGAAGGCTACATCCGCGATTACCGGTTGGAAGGCGACATCGGTGCCGTCTCGTCCTACGTCGACAAGCTCGCCGAAAAACTCAAGGCCGAACGTCCACTCACCCGCAAGACCTTCGAACGCTACACCACGCTGATGAGCGCCATTCCTGGCGTGACCGTGCTGGCTCAAGTCCCGCCGCCTGGCACGACCGATGGCGGCACCCTCATGAACATCACCGCCAGCCGCAAACCCTTCACCACCAGCATGAACATGACCGAGGCCAGTCGTGGCGGCACCCAGGCGCTGCTGACGGCCACCAGCAATTCGTGGACCTCCCTGGGCGAACAACTGAGCATCAGCGGCCTGTTCCCGCCGGGGGACGACAAAGAACATTACTACCGCGCGGCCTACAGCCAATTCATCAATGCCGAGGGCACCCAGTTGTCGCTGGCGGGCGAACGCTACCGCGCCGATCCAAGCACCCACCTGCAAGTGGGCGATGGTTTGGAGCTCAAACCGCACAAGGCGATCGATCGCTACTCCATCGGCCTCAGCCACCCGCTGATCGCGTCGTCCAACGAGTCGTTGAGCCTGGGGACGCGCCTGTACGCGGTGGACCAGACCACGGGCTATAAGCTGGTGGGTTTCCCACTGCGGTTCGACATCGAAACCGACCTGCGCGCCCTGGCCTTCGAGGGCGACTGGCGCAAGGCCGACAGCACCCAACTGCGCATCCTCAGCGCCGGCCTGTACCAAGGCATCAACGGCCTGGGCGCTAAAAACCGCACAGACTTCGGCGGCCTCAAACCCGACCTCGACTTCTTCCGCCTGCGCCTGTCAGGCGTGCAGAGCAATACACTCTTCGATAACTGGCAAGGCGTGCTCTCCGGCGCGCTGTACTGGAGCAACGACACGCTGCCCGACAGCGAGCGCGCCACCTTCGGCGGGCAGAGCTTCGGCCGCGGCTACCCCGATGACCAGGGTTCGGGCGACAAGGGCTGGGGCATGGCTTACGAGATCAACTACAGCCACAATCGCGCCGGCGACTGGGTCAGGATCCTGCAACCCTACATCGTGCTCGACCGCGCCAAGACCTGGTTCAACGACCTGCCCGTCAAAGGCAACAACCTGTCATCGGCCGCCGTGGGTCTGCGCTTCGGCGACAACAAGTACTACAACATTGCCCTCGAAGCGGCCAAACCGATGTCGGACGAAGCCCTCGACAGTCTCAATCGCAAGCCGCGGTACTCCTTGAGTTTCAGTTATCAACTCTAACCATCGGCGGCGAACAGCGTCATGGGGCAAACGGGGCGACGTGGCAAGCCCGCGTGTGTGATGAGCGGGCTTGCCCGCGCCGGCCTGAAGGGGCGCCCTGCTCACCGGCATCTACCTATAACGCTGATTAACCGGAAACAGGCTGTCCAAGGTATCGATCAACCGCACCAGGTAGATAGGCTTGCGAAACAGGTCCAGTACCTGCAACCGCAGCATGTCACTCACATCATCCATTTCGGCATGACCGGACATCACAATCACCGGCAGGTCTGAGCGGGAAGTATGTTCGCGCAGACGCTTGATCAAGGACATACCGCTTTCCTCGGGCATGCGCAGGTCAGTGATGACCAGAGCGATATCGGGGTGCAGGGTCAGCTCCTGCAAGGCGAAGGTCACGGAGGTAGCGGTAAAGCAAATGAATCCCTCATTTTCGAGGGATTCGGCGAGTTCGACCAGGGCGTACTCTTCGTCGTCCACCAATAGAATTTCCTGGCGGGAGAATGACGCGCCGTTCATGAGTGGTCCCTGCTAATAGTTAATCGCCCCCATCAATGCAGCGCGGTGCCTTAGTGCCTGGCATTAACTACCGCTGGGCAGCCCGTTGGAAATCGAATTGAAGACGCCTTTGATTTTATCGCCAAGGCCCGTGCCGACACCGAGAATAACCAGTGCAACTATCGCGACGATAATTACATATTCAATCGCTGATGCGCCCTCCTGACGCCGGAAGAATAATTGCGTCTTTACATACAGTTTCAACATCAGATCAAGGAACATAAGACTTCTCCTTAAAACGCCACACAAAGCCGGTACGGCTCTAGCACCGAGGCTCGCGGCGTGCCACTAGAGCATTGTCAACAAACCTTGGGCTCACAACTGTAATAACGGATTAATCACAAAGTATTAGTCGCCTCCTCGCGCCGCAAACCTCCCTATATTTAACTGGCGCCAGTTAAAACGCTTGTAAATTTTCCGGCAGTTAATGGCGTTTTGTCCTAGCTGAGCTACCGTCAAATAGCCAAATCGTTAGATGTTCATCACAGCCACGGTTGCGTATTCACCCGTTTGGATTGACGGGTCAGCAGTGCACCGGGAGAAGGAGAGCCGTCATGAACAGTCGCATCAGCCTGGCACTGGCCGGCTTGCTACTTATCGGGGCACTGACAGCAGGGTACTGGGGGCTGGTGTTGAGTCGCGCACCCGAGCCCGCTGCCGTCCCTGCCGAACCTGTCGTTTCTGTTGAAAACACCGTCGCCGCCGTCGAAGACCAAACCCGCCAGCCGGTGGTGGTACTGGCGCACAACGTCCCGGCTTTTGTGCCGCTCACCGCAGCCGACCTGGCCGTGGAAAAACTGCGCACCGTACCCGCCGGCAGCCTGACTCAACTGGACCAGGTCATCGGCCGTATCCCTCTGCGGGCACTGGGCGCAGGCACGTGGCTCAATGAAGAAAGCTTCACCGCCGGCGGCCCGCTGGCCCGCATGATCCGGCCCGACGAGCGCGCGCTGGCCGTTGCGGTGGATGACGTGATCGGCGCCGGCGGCCAGTTGAGTCCCGGCGATTACGTGGATGTGCTGCTGTTTCTGCGCCAGGACGCGCTCAACGCCGAACAGTCGGCCCAGATCGTGATTCCGGCCATGCGCCTGCTCAGTGTCGGTGAGCAAATGGGCCTGGCCAGCGACGGCCAACCCGCCGTCCCGCCGCCGGCCACGGCCGAAGAGCGCGCCCAGGCCGTGCAACGTCGGGCCGCCGCCCGCACCGTGGTGCTGGCGGTGCCGGAGCCTTTACTGAGTCGCCTGATGCTCGCCACCCAAGCCGGCACCTTGCGCCTGGCGGTGCGCAGCGCAGACGAGCAGTTGCTCAGCCGTTACTGGGCCGGCGAAAACGACTCACCGGTCACGCTGGAAAAGGCTGACCGCGACCTCTACCAATTCACCCAACTTGCCCTGGTCGGCCCGCCCAAACGCGTCGCGCAGGTTGTTACGCAGCCTGCCGTGCGCCGTGGCATTGAAGTGATACGCGGTGCCCAGGCCACTGAACAAACCCCGTGATTGAGCAAGGATGCCTTGAATGAGCCATCGCTACGCAGTTGTGTTCGCACATGTGGCCTGGGCCCTGATGCTGTTGGGCGTGCCGTTAGGCACGGCGCTGGCGGCACCCGGCAATTGCAGCGCCCTTGGCCAACTGCCCGCGGTGGTCGAGGTGGGAGAAGGCCTGCAACAAGCGATGCAATCGCCGGTCCCCATTACACGCCTGGCCATCGGCGACCCCAAAATCGCCGACGTGCGGGTCAACGGCGACCGCAGCTTCCTGCTCACCGGCGTCAGCAGCGGCGCCACCAGCCTGATGGTCTGGACCGCCTGTGCCAGCGCGCCACGCCAGAGCATGGTGTTCGTCAAAGGCAAGGCCACCTCGGCGCTCACCCGCTTATCGCTGTCGCCATCGGACGATCCGTTGTTGTCCAGCCAGGTTCAGACCGACATCCGCTTTGTGGAAGTCAGCCGCACCAAACTCAAGGAAGCCAGCACCACGATCCTGGGCACCGCCAAAAATGCGTTTTTCGGCAGCCCCAACCTGCTCTTCCCAACCCCCACAACCCAAGCCCTGCCCATCAGCGGCACCAGTTTCAATATCGGCTTCGGCGGCGGCCGCGTTTCGGCGATGATCAACGCCCTGGAGCGCAGCGGCTTTGCCTATACCCTGGCGCGTCCAAGCCTTGTGGCCATGAGCGGGCAAAGCGCGAGCTTCCTCGCGGGTGGTGAAGTGCCCGTACCGGTGCCCAGCGTCGGCAGCGACACCATTTCTATCGAGTACAAAGAATTCGGCATCCGCCTGACCCTCACCCCGACGGTGATCGACCGCAACCGCATCACCCTCAAGGTGGCGCCGGAAGTCAGCGAACTGGACTACAGCAATGCCGTGCAGATCCAAGGCATCCAAGTGCCGGCCCTCACCGTGCGCCGCACCGACACCAGTGTGTCCCTGGCCGATGGTGAAAGCTTTGTGATCAGCGGCCTGATCAGCAGCAACAACCGCTCCACCGTCAGCAAGTTTCCTGGACTGGGGGATATCCCGATCCTCGGTGCGTTTTTCCGCGACGCCAACATCAGCCGCGAAGAAAAAGAGTTGCTGATGATCGTCACCCCGCATCTGGTCCAGCCCCTGGCCGCCAACGCCCAACTGCCATCCTTGCCTGGGGAAAAACTACGCAGCTACGACCCCAATTGGTACCGACTGTTTTTCCTCGAAAACGGCAATTTCGACCGCCGCAGTGGACTGTCCCAATGAGCGATAGCCTGAGCCAGACATTTCTGGCAATCACCCGTAACAGTATCGACCTGGAGTGGCTGCAGGGTGCATTGGCGCCGCTGGGGCAAGTGGTCAGCGCCGGCGGCGGCAGCCTTGATGAACTGCTGGCCCTGGTCGACGTGACCTTCGCCAATCTGGTCTTTGTGGGCCTGGACCGTGAACATATCGTGGCCCAGAGCGCATTGATCGAGGGGGCGCTGGAAGCCAAGCCGATGCTGGCGATCGTCGCTCTGGGTGACGGCATGGACAACCAGTTGGTGCTCAACGCCATGCGCGCCGGCGCGCGGGATTTCGTTGCCTACGGTTCGCGCTCCAGCGAAGTGGCCGGGCTGGTCCGCCGCTTGAGCAAACGCCTGCCGCCCGCCGCATCCAATGCGCACCTGGGCGGTCTGACCGTGCTGTATGGCACCCAAAGCAATGCCGACGGCGCGCTGCTGTCAAGCCACCTGGCGATGGTGGTGCAAAAGAGCGGGCAACAAACCCTGCTGCTGGATCTGGGCCTGCCGCGCGGTGACAGCCTTGCACTCCTGGGTCTGGAAAGCACCTTTAACTTTGGCGATGCCCTGCGCCATCTCAGACGCCTGGACACCACGCTGATCAACAGCGCCTTCGCCCGCACCGAAGACAACTTGCGCATCCTCGCCTACGCGACTACCGACGAACCACTGGAGCTGACCAGTGCCGCGGAGCTGTACATGCTGCTCAGTGCGCTGCGCCAACACTTCCAGCACATCGTGGTGAACCTCACCGGGCAAACCGACAGCGAAGCCCTGCGCACCTTTGTCAGCCACTGCGACAAGCTGTTGTGGTACACCGACCAGAGCGTGCTCGACTGCCGCCGCAACCTGGCGGTAATCAACCTGTGGCGGGACAAAGGCATGAAGCTCGAACACGCCAAGCTGCTGGTGGACCGCTACCTCAAAGCCTGCGCCCCCGGCATCGAAACCTTGGAAAAAAGTTACGGCCTGGCGTGCGTCGCCGTGCTGCCAATGAGCGCCGAACTACGCCTGAACGCCAAGAACCAAGGACAAACCCTATTTGCATTGGCCCCGCGCGAACCCTTGACCCAAGCCTTGCGCACCCTGGGCGAACGCCTGGCCAAGCGTTCCGAAGGCATGGAAAAACCCTCGGCGCGCTGGTTCGAGCGCTTGTTGGGGACGGGGAGATGAACGGCGAAAAACTGTTCGGCGGGCCAGCAAGCAGCGCCGCCGGAAATAACGACCACGATGGCCTGAAACTGGTGCTGCACCGCTACATCATCGATGCCATCGAGGAGTCCGGCAAAAACCTGTTGGAAGGTTCGCGCCAGTCCCTGGCGCAATTTGTCATCGACAAAGTGTCCGAATACATCACGCGCATGCACTTGGCGATTTCCCGCTATGAGATGGAACGCCTGGCCGAAGAGATCGTCGACGAACTCACCGGTTTCGGCCCGCTGGAAGTGCTGCTGCGCGATCCGTCGGTGACCGAAATTCTGGTCAACGGCCCGCACCGGGTGTTCATCGAACGCGACGGCCTGCTGCACCACAGCGACCTGCGGTTCATCGACGCCCACCATGTGGAGCGGGTCATGCAACGCATCCTGGCGCCGCTGGGCCGGCGCCTGGACGAGTCTTCGCCGATGGTGGATGCACGGCTACCCGATGGCAGTCGGGTCAACGCAATCATCCCGCCGATTGCCCTGGACGGCCCCTGCCTGTCGATCCGCAAGTTTCGCAAGGACATGCTCAAGAGCAGCGACCTGGTGGCGATGCAAACCATCGACCAGAACATCTTCGAGTTCTTCCAGGAGGCGGTGGGCAAACGCTGCAACATCCTGATCAGCGGCGGGACCGGCACGGGTAAAACCACGCTGCTCAACATCCTCAGCCAGTTGATCACCCCGCACGAGCGGTTAGTGACCATCGAAGACGTCGCTGAACTGCAATTGGGCCACCCGCACGTCGTGCGCCTGGAAACCCGCCCGCCGAATTCCGAGGGGCATGGCGAGGTCAAGGCCAGCGACCTGATCCGTAACGCCCTGCGCATGCGCCCCGACCGCATCATCCTCGGCGAGATTCGTGGCGTGGAGGTGCTCGACGTGATGACCGCCATGAACACCGGTCACGACGGTTCCATGAGCACGGTGCACGCCAACAACGCCCAGGATGCGCTGCTGCGCCTGGAAACCCTGGTGGGCCTGACTGGCCGTGTGGTTGCGGAAAAAACCCTGCGGCAAATGGTCTGCGCGGCGCTGGATGTGGTGATCCAACTGACCCGCCTGCCCGATGGCCGACGCTGTGTGAGCGAGGTCGTGGAAGTGGTGGGCGTCCGCGATGACGTGTATGTCACCAACACCCTGTTTCGCCTCGACCGGCGCACCGGCTGCGGTTTCCTGCGGGATGCGATCAACCCCGCAGGTGACAAACTGCGCCGCGAAACGACGCTGTCGCTCTAAGGAGACGCACCATGACCGGCCCGATCCTGCTACTGACCTGCATCATCCTGGTGGGCCTGTCATTGAGTCTGTTCAAGAATGGCTTGCGCCGGGCCAGCACCGACCGGGTGTTGGAGCGGCTTGCCGAAGGCCAGCCGGTAGCGGCGCAAGCCGTTGCCGGATGGGATGGACTGGAGCGCATGTTCCAGCGCGCCGGGCTGGGCAAACCCACCGACCGTCTGGGGCTGTGGCTCACCGGCTGGGCATTGGGCGCGCTGCTGGGCCTGGTCGTCGCCGAGTGGCTCGGCCTGTTGCTGATGATCGCTGTGCCGCCGCTGGCGCTGCGCGTGTATATCGCCTGGCGATATCAACACCGTGTGCGCCGCATGATCGAACAACTGCCGACGCTGCTGGACCACACGGTGCGCAGCCTCAAGTCGGGACGCACCTTGGCGGACGCGGTGCTGGGCGGCATCAACGCCAGTGAGTACCCGCTCAAACATGCCATGGGCCGCGTTCAGCGCAACGTGCAACTGGGCGTAAGCCTGCCGGATTCGATCCACGATTTTGCCGAGCTCTATGAGCGCGACGAATTCCGCCTGTTCGCTCTCGGCTTGAAGGTGAACCATCGTTACGGCGGCAATGCCAGTGAACTGCTGGAAAACCTGATCAAGATGATTCGCGAAAAGGAACAGGGGCTGCGCCAACTCAAGGCCATGACCGGCGAAACGCGGATGACCGCCTACGTACTGGCCGGGTTGCCGATCGGCATGGTGGCGTACTTCATGTTCGCCAACCCTGGTTACCTGATGACCATGTGGAACGACGAATCCGGTCGCTACCTGCTGTTCGGTGCGGCAGCCATGGACCTGACGGGCACCTTCGCCATGTGGCGCATGTTGCGGAGTATTTGAGATGGTCCTGCTCGCCTGCGCACTGATGATGTTGGCGGCGCTGGTGCTGATCGGCGGCCAACTGCTCGAACAACGCCGACGCCAACGCCTGGTCAACAGGCGACTGCAGGGCCAGATGATCCGCGAAGCCAAATTGGGCAGCCTGATGCGTCATCTCGGCACCAGTGCCCTGGCCCAGCGCTCGGTGAACCTGGACAACGAAACCCAAACCCTGCTCAATCGTGTCGGCTGGCGCAAAGCACAGCAACGCTCAATGTATGCCGCCTTTCAACTGGGTACGCCGCTGGTGCTGCTGGGCGTGACCCTGGTGGGGCAGCAGTTGCTTTACCCGCATAACGCCTCACCGTGGCTCGCGCCTTTGATTGCCCTGGGCATCGGTTACCTGTTGCCCAAGCGCATCCTCGCCGCCACGGCCAGGCACCGTCAGCAGCGTATCGCCGTGGAGGTGTCGACCTTTATCCCGCTGCTGCGCATTTTGTTCGAGTCAGGCATGGCGGTTGAGCAGGCCCTGCGGGTATTGAGCAACGAAGGGCAACGCCTGCTGCCGGAGTTGACCCGCGAACTGAGGCTGATCCTCAGCCGTGTCGATTCCGGCCTGGAATTGGCTGAAGAGTTGGGCAAGACCGCCCGCTTGCTGGCCGTCGATGAGTTCAATGACACCTGCACCATCCTTCAGCAGTTGATCTCGCAGGGCGGCGGCGCGATGAAGTCACTGCTGGCCCTCAAGCAATTGCTCGACGACCGGCGCCTGACACGCCTGCAGGAATACATTTCGAAAATGTCGGCAAAAATGTCGGTGGTCATGATGGTTTTCCTGTTTCCCGCCTTGCTGATCGTGCTGGGTGGGCCGGCGTTTATTGCCATCGCCCGCGCCTTGAACCACTTTTGAGGAGACCTCGATGAAAGCACTGATCACCGCACTGACGCTGTTAACGCTTGGCGGCTGCGCCACCTATGGCCAGTCGCCCTGGACGGAGCTGACTTCGCCCGCAAGTTGCGCCAAACCCAGCGCCGATCAGGACCTGGCGCTCAACGTTGCCGATGACATGGCCAACGAAGGCAAGCTGCACGCCAGCCTGGCCAACCTGCAAAGCCTGCCCGACGCCCTGCCCCAAGTGCGCCAGCGCAAGGCCCGCGCCTATCGATTGCTAGGGCGCGCCGAAGCCGAGCCGCTGTATCGCAGCCTGCTGGGCAGTTGCATGACCGCCGAAGGCGAACACGGCCTGGGGCAACTCGCCGCCGCCAAAGGCGACAACGCGCAGGCCATGGCCCATATGCAACGGGCGGCGCGGCTGGCGCCCACCGACGAAAAAATTCGCAATGACCTGGGCGTGATCTACCTCAACCAACTGCGCCTGGAAGAAGCGCGCTTTGAATTCATGACCGCCATCGAGCTCAAGCAGAGTGACGCCCTGGCGGCCGTGAACCTGGTGACCCTGCTGATTTATCAGGACGACTGGAGGCAGGCGGCCAACGTCGTCAGCCAACTGGGTCTGAGCCCCGAACAAGTGACCGCGGCCCAGGCCCGCGCCGAGCAACTCAAAGGCTCCGGTGCAGCGGCACGCAACGTAGCGGCGGTCAGTGATGCCCTGCCGGCCACCATCGAGTAAGGAGTCATTGATGAAAAGCCATTACCTGATCTGCCTGGCATTGCTGCCATTGACGGCATCGGCTATCCCAGCGGGGCCGTCATCACCGCAGCAAGCGGAAACCGAAAACTGGATGGCGCTGCAGGTCAGTGGACGCGCCGCCTCGCCCACGCCGCAAAGGGCCTCGCCCTACGAGCGGGAGCAGGCCTTGCAGCGTTGGCTGGACAGCAACAGGCATCCAATTCCGGATTTTTTCGACGAGAAGGCGGGGGGCGCAAGCGGCGGCCAGGGGCGCCAGTGACGCCCTGCCCTTCAGTGCGCCGTGACCGGCTGGCGCATCGCCAATTGGCCCGGCGACAGGGCCAAGGCCAACTGGGTGCGGTTATGCATGTGGGTCAGGCGCAGCACCTGGGACACGTACAGCTTGACCGTGTTTTCAGTGATCCCCAGTTCACAGGCGATCTGGTAGTTGGTCTGGCCCTTGCCCACCAGACGCGCGACATCCAACTGACGCGGGGAGAGCTTGTTGAAGATGCTCGGTATCGGCGCCGACACGGCGTCTTCGGCCATTGATTCAGTGTCATCGGCCGGCACTGGGGTTGGGCTGCGACGGACTTTGTCGAGGTCGTGATAAAGGTCATTGATGGATTCGGAGAGGTACTGCAACTTCAGGTTCAAGTGCCCCAGATGCAGCTCTTTTTGCCGTTCCTGCAATGCCGCTTCCTGGCGCTGTATGCCTTCCAGCAATTCGTCGAGGTTGATCGGTTTCTGGTAGTAGTCCGAGATTCCCGCGCGCAGCGCCTTGATCACGTCCTGCTTGTCGGAACGCCCGGTGAGCATGATCGCCTCGAACGCACGCTGTTTGCCCGCAACCTTTTGCATGGCCTGGACCAGCTCGATGCCGTCCATGTCCGGCATGTGCAGGTCACACAGCACCAGACCGATCTCGGCGTCCTCACCGAAGCGTTGCAAGGCGTGGCGGCTGGATTCGCACGGTACACAGCGGTACCCACTGCTCTCGAGAAATTCGCAAAGTTCTTCCACGATCAAGGGTTGATCGTCGACCACAAGCACTTTTACTGCCGATGTCAGCTTGTTCACACGCTACTCCATGCCTGGCAAGCCAAAGGGCGACCTATCCATTTTGACAAACAAATCGTTTACAGATGCTTCATAGAAAGTAGACGTAGTTTCCGAGTCTGTACATAGCGCAGCGCCAGGCCTGCGACTAGTGGATCCAAAGCCAATACAGCGCAAAACCGACCCATACAAAGGGGGCAAAAGGTTGTTTGGTTGCCGCGTGATCTGAAGGGCACCGCGCAGGCCCTGCAAGCCATTGATGGATAAGAACCCAGGCCCCCTGGGCAACGGCGGCACCGATCAACGACCACAGCACATGATCCACCGCACTGGCCAGCGCCAACGCGCCGAGCAACTTCACATCCCCCGCGCCAAAGCGGCCCAGCGCGTAGCCCGGCAGCGTCAACAACACAGCCAGCGCCAAGGCCCAGCAACCCTGGCCGGCAGGCGCGCCCAGCCAGGTGGTGCCGGTCCACAGCAGGTAGATCAACGCCAACAGCGCAGCGCCCAGGGTCAAGCGGTTGGCGATCTGCCGCTGCCGCATATCCTGCAGCGCACAGAGCCCCAGCCACAGCAGTACCACCACGCCATGGATCACGTAAAAAACATCCCTTTTCGTTGAATGATTCTATGCTGATATCAGGTAGTAGCCGTCAGGGTAGACGCAGTCATGAAAACAGGCCTCCCCAGAAAACAAAAAGGTGCCGCCGCGATCGAGTTCGCCTTGGTTTTCGGCATTTTTTTTGCGGTGTTCTATGGGTTGATCAGCTACAGCCTGCCTCTGCTGTTGATGCAATCGTTCAACCAGGCGGCCGCGGAGGCCGTGCGCCAGGCCATGGCGGTGGACCCGGTGAGCGCCGGCAGCGCCTACGGCACACAGGTCACCCAGCGCGCAAAAAATACCGTCGTGACGCAACTGAGCTGGATTCCCGCCGGTTTCAAATTCAAGAGCGAATACGTCAGCGCGACCTACGTCGGCACCACACTGACGGTGGCGATCACCTACCCCACGACCAACCTCTATTCAGTGTTCCCGGCCTTGGTATTGCCGGGCGTGGGTACCGTTCCGAAACTGCCCGTCAACTTGTACGCCCGCTCGAGCCTGCAGTTTTGAGCCCCACTGATAACCTCTTCGGGCGCCTGTTAGGCCGCCCCGGCGCACTGGACCTGGGGCCCCCCGCCGCGCCCGGTATGGGCTTGCACCTGCAATTGGATCAACGGGGTCACGTTCTCAGTATCAGCGGCAGCCTGCGTATGCAGCTCGCTCCGCGTGTCCGGAATGAGCCTCCCCCGCTGCTGCGTGAACTGGTGTGCCGCGACAGCGCCTTGTGTATCGAAGGCCACCCCGCCGACTGGCAACAACAAAGCCTGGATCTGGATTTCCTGGGCCTCGCCGACCAGGTTCTGCACACCCGTGGTTGGGTCGAGCCAAACGGTGACAACTGGGCCCTGCACCTGCTGGACATCAGCGACCTGCTCGGCGGCAAGCGACGGGCCCAGGACCGCGAACAAAACCATCAATTGGCCTGCCAGATGAGTGAGCAACTGCGGGTGTGCAGCCTCAGCCGCTTGCCGGAGGTATTCAACGAGCATCTGCGCAGCCTGGCCCAGCGCTGGCACATTCCGTGTGTCGCGCTGGCCTTGCTCGATGAAGAAGATCAAGGCTGGCGGGTCTACAGCGGGTATGCCGCCCACGACGCGCCGGCCCTGTGGCAGACCGGCCAACACCTCGGCACCTGCCTGGACAGCGCCAATGGCAATGCAACGTTGCGCATGGATACGCTTCGAGGGCGCAGCGACAACCCGCGCCTGCACAGCGTGTTTGGTAACACCGAAGGGTTCCTGGTGCCGTACCGCGATGGCCAGGGCGTCGCCGCCTGGTTGCTCTGCGGTTTCTATAGCGGCCAGCCGCACACCGGCGAACGCGACTGGCTGAACCTTGCGGCCGCCCTCGCCGCGCCCCTGCTGAGCCGCCTGCGCGAGCAACGTCACCATCAACAATTGGAGCGGGTCGAAGCCCTGCAAGGTTTGCTCGGCACCGGCTGGTGGGAGCTGCTGCCCGCGACCCGGGAAATCCAACTGGCCCCACAGTTGCTGCACAGCCTCAGCCTGGAAGACGGCCCCACCCGCCAGGCGTTGGCCCAGTGGCTGCAATTGATCCACCCGGCCGACCGCCAGGCACTCAATAGCCGCCTGCACGACCTGCAAGCACTCGGTAAACCGTTGTTGACCAGCGTGCGCCTGCAACGCAGCGACGCCGATCACACCCCCATCTGGTATCGCGTACAAGGCCAGATGCTGGACGGCGACGACAGCCGACGCTGGATAGGCTTCATGCTCGACATCAGCGACATCAAAAACCAGCAACTGGAAACCGCCGCCGCCCATGCGCGCCTGGATAACCTGATCGCCAGCTCGCCGGCGGTGATCTATGTACAGCGTTACCTCAGCGGCGCTCTGCACCCGACGTTCTTCAGCGACAGCCTGATGCCGCTGCTGGGCTGGACCCTGGCCGAATGTAATCACGACAGCCTGGCCTCACTGATCCATCCCGACGATCGTGACCTGTATTTTGAACGCAGCCGCCAACTGCTGCGTGAGGGCACGGTGCGCAGCCGCTACCGCGTGCGCGACAAACAGGGCCATTACCACTGGCTGCTCGACGAAGCCAAGTTGCTGCGTGACGACCTGGGCCTGCCGGTGGAAGCTGTCGGCCTGTGGCTGGACGTGACCGACGCGACGCTGGCCGCCGAACAGATCAAACAAAGCGAAGAGCGCTACCGCATCCTCGTGGAAGATTCCCCGGCGATGATCTGCCGCTACCGTCCGGACCTGACCCTGACCTTCGGCAATACGCCGTTGGCCAACCATCTGGAGCGTTCGCCCGCCGACCTGCAGGGGCTGAACCTGGGCCATTGGCTGTCGGACGAACAGCGCCAGGCCTTCGTGCAGCGCATCAACCAACTGACGCCGGAGTTCCCGGTAAGCACCGCCGAAATCAGCCTGGAACTGCCAGGTCGCGAACACGCCTGGTGGGTATGGTCCGACCGAGGGGTGTTCGACGAACACGGCACACTCCTGGAAGTGCAGGCCGTGGGCCGCGACAACAGCGAAGTGCGCCGCTCCCAGCAACAACTGACCCAGAGCGCGAAAATGGCCACCCTCGGCGAAATGGCCACCGGCCTGGCCCACGAGATCAACCAGCCGCTGAACGTGATGCGCATGGCCATCGTCAATGTGCTCAAGCGCCTGAGCAACGGCACTGCAGACGCCGCCTACCTCACCGAAAAACTCCAGCGCATCGACGCTCAGGTGCAACGCGCGGCACGGGTGGTGGACCACATGCGCGTGTTTGGCCGGCGCTCGGAAATCGAGCAGCAGCTTTTCGACCCCTCGCAGGCGGTGCACGGCACGCTGTCGCTGCTCAGTGACAGCCTGAAGGCCAAGGGCGTGGAACTGCGCATCGTCCCGACGGACTTTACGGTGCAGGTCAAAGGCTATGTCGACCAGTTGGAACAAGTGCTGATCAACCTGATGGTCAATGCCCGCGACGCCCTCCTGAGCCACCGGGAAAAGCACCCGCAACTGCAGCCATGGATAGCCCTGCATTGCGAACACGACAGGTGTCATGTGCGCATCTGGGTCGAGGACAACGCTGGCGGCATCGACCCGCGGTTGCTGGAGCGGATCTTCGAGCCATTTTTTACCACCAAGCCGATCGGCGTGGGCACGGGGCTGGGGTTGTCGGTGAGCTACGGCATTGTGGAAAACATGGGCGGACGCTTAAGCGTCGCCAACGCCGAGGAAGGCGCGCGATTTTGTGTGGAACTGCCGGTGATGGGGGGTTAGATCACCAGGTAGGCGCGGCCCATGTGGCAGGTCAGGTTGGCACCGACTTCGGCGTTGCCCAGGGTGATGCCCAAGCTGCCCAATATCGTATTCACGATAGGGTCCAGTACTGGCGACAAGAGATTCTGTATCGCACCCACCAACGTCGTGGTGATAGTCGTGAGCAGCCCCGCGACGCCAGCAAGCGCACCACTTGAAACATTGCCGCTGGGGGGGGCATACGTGACTTGGATTCCCCCGAGTGTATTGACCAAGCTGTTAACCATGTCACTGCTGGGCAAGGCTTTCTGGTAGGTGGGGGCGGCATTCATCTCACTCACTGGAGCGAACAGCATCGTGGCGTCAGTCCCGCCGACTGTCGAATGCGCAAATTGCACCAACAGACTTCCTCCCACACCCGGCTGGCGCGCAGCGCAGCCGAATATTCCCTTACACGTCTGCACACCGATATCTACAAGCGGGACAGGCTGGACGCTGACAGCTGCCGAGGAAGAAAACGCATCTGTCGCATTGATTTTGCCGATGGACAAATCAGCCAGCGATGTCTTGGTTTGGACCGTCAGCGATTTTGCAGCGCTGCTTGCGCAACTGAAGTCTTTAACATAGCTCTCGGCGCTCACCGCTTCTAAATTGATATCCAGCCTGGAAAACAGTTGAGGATCGGTATGATCGCAGGGCTTCAAAACGAGACAGAGCAATGGGTCCAGCGTACCGACCAAGTTCAGATGCAACAGATTATTCACGACGCCAGTCACCGGGGTGGTCAGCGCTGTGACGGCTGACGTCAATTGGGACACACCTTTAAGTACCGGAAGATCAATAGAGACCAGCGTTCTGACTTGAGCGGTACGCACAAAAATCTGATCCGTCTTGGGCGTATTGTTCAAACCAGCCTTTGCCAGCGCAGGGTTGCCTATCGCCGACAACTGGGGCGGCTGGATGACTTTGGTCTGGATCGATACGTTGCCCACCAGCGGAATATTGAGCTGGACAGCCGTGCTCACCGCACTTTTACTGCTGGACAATTGCGCCACCGCCTCCAGCAATTGAAACAACTGCAGGTTGGTATTGAGCGCGGCGGACGGCGTTCCGGTGGCCATTTTCAACAAATCGCCGACCTTCAACAAGGGGGCATTGGGAGCGACGGCTTTGAGTGAGAGCACATCGTTGATCACCGCCGCGGCTGCACCGTTTTTTTGCAGGACCTTGGCCGCCGCGTTGATCAGTTGGGCAGCCGATACATTGGTATTGAGCAGCGCTTCGTAATCACCTGCCTTGACCGTCAAATCAATCGCCAACTGATCCAGGTAGCCGAGCAGGTTAACGTTGCTCTGCAACAAGCCATTCCAACCCGCCGGGGTGAGCGACAAGCTGCCCCCCAGCAAATTGCCGATGATCATGTTCAGGGCCGGGGACTTGGAAGAGTCAACCGTCGCCAGGCTGCTGCGAATCGTCAGTTGCGCCACCGGCGGAGCATAAGCCGCAACCGCCGTCGCACTCATCACCGTCTGCACTGCCGGCCCATTGCCGCTGAACATGCCCCAGATGCCACTGGCGACACTGCTCGTCACGCGCTGCGTCGCCACTACCCGAATCGCATCGTTCCTGCTGGCATCGGCGGTGAATACGCGGATATTGGCGGCGTTGGTCGCCAGTGTGCCGCAGCTCACGGTCAAGCCACGGCTGGCGTCGCCGGCGACGAGGGTAAAGCCGTTACGTGCGGCGTTCTGCCTGGCGTAGTCGTTGGCGGTGGTGGTGGGCGTGCACAGGCCGCCACGGGCGGCGGCTTCCAGGGCGGAGGTGTCGGCGATGGATTGCAGTTTGCGCTTTTCCAGGTACAGGCGACCGCTGTCCACGGCCAACAGCAGGAACACCAAGGCCAGCGCCAGGGTACCCGCCGCCATCAAGCCAATCGCACCACGCTGCTGGGAACGGAATCGGGGAGACATCAAGGCACTCCAAAGCACTTACTCTCCGTAGATGATCTGGAGTGTAGACAAGGCTTAGGGAGTGCGCTGGCCAGTCGCCATAGGAGCGACTGGCGGAAATTCAATGGGGCGGATAGCTGGAGAGCACGCGGCTCACGGTGGTGCGAATGGCTTTGTCGCGATCCTGGGGGTTGGGCGTGCCGCTCATCATTTGTTCATCACTGCCGCGCCAGACCAGCTTGCCGTCCTTGCCGTCGAGCAGGTCGATCTGAATCGTCGCGACCTTGTAGGTGATGTTGCGCGTTTCGTTGTACATCGGCCCGCCCCAGTAGCCATTCCAGGGACCACCCCAGGCACCACCGTAGTGGGTGGTGACTTGTTGCTGGCGGTCCTCGACGATCAAGTAGGCCTGCACGTTCAGGTCGGCCCGGCTACCGGCCGCCGCTGGGCGCAGGCCGCGTTGGTCGAGTTGTTCGCCCACGGCCTGGCGGATACGTTGTTCGGTGAGGTCGCTCTTGATACGCGGGTCATCGGGGCGGTATTGCAGGGCCGGGTCTTTCCAGGCCCAACTGCGGTAGGCGCCGAAGTCTCGGCTGGCGTCAAAATCATGGTTGACCTGGTTAGTCTGGCAACCGCCCAGCAGCACAACAAAAGCAAGCGTAGCGATGCGACGAAACATGGTTGATCTCCAAAAAACGAGCCGTGCGTCAGATGAGAATAGCGGTTAACTCGGTGGGTAGGCCGTCATCGCCTTTTGCACCGCCTTGCGCAACGCATCGGCCCGCTCGCTGAGGCTGCCCTGGCTGCCGGTTTCGGCGCTGGCGCTCCACACCGGCTGACCGCTGCGGGCGTCGAACAAATTGACGCGAACCACCACCACCTGCACTTCATAGGTGCGCACGATCGGCGCGGAGTTGTACATGCCGTAACCGTTGCCATAACGGTTGTAGCCGCCGTAACCGTAGCCGTAGTCGTCCTGAACTTGCTTGAGACGCTTCTCCAGGCGTACGTCGGCGCTCACTAACAGGTCGGGGGCGCGGTTGTCATGCAGCGGACGCAGGCCACGCTGGTCAAGGGCACCGCTGACCGCCTCTGCCACCTGGGCCGAATCCGCCCAGGCGGTGCCCGCCGGCAACTGGCCGTTGCGCCAGCCCCACGTGCGGTAGGCGCCGTAGTCGCGCACCGGCGCCGGGTAGGCGCTGGCGTCAAACGTGGTGGCGGCCTGGGCCGGCGCCGGTGGCATCGGGGCCGAGGCAGCGACATAAGGATTGGGGCTGGAGCACGCGCCCAACCCTAACGACAACAGGATCAAACAGAGACGACGCATTTCGACCTCCGCAGACTGGCCCGCTTAAACCGGACGGCAGATCCAGTGCAAATAACGCCCAAGTCCGGCAAAGCTTGGGTGACGACGATGAGCGAGTTCCATTTCAACCAGGTCCTGTAACGGGGCGCGGGCCTGGAACTCCACCGGCATATAGTCGTGGAACACGCGCACGCCACTTTGGCTTTCGACCTGCCACAGCCCGTCGAGTTGCGCCGCCAGTTCATGCGGGTCCAGCGGCTGTTGCGGGGTCAGGCTCTGCTTTTCGCCGGCCATGTCGTTCTTGCGCATTTTGCGAAAGTGGCCTTTGAGCAGGTTGCGGTAGATCAGCGCATCGCGGTTGTAGAACGCCAGGGACAGCCAGCCGCCGGGCACGGTCAACTGGTGCAGCACCGGCAGGATCGCATGGGGTTCGGCCAGCCACTCCAGCACGGCGTGGCACAGCACCAGGTCGTAGGGTTCGGTGAGCTGACCGAGCAGTTCCTGCCAGGGCGCGTGGATAAACGTGGCGGTCTGCCCGGCCTCGGCGAACCGCTGGCGCGCGCCGTCGAGCATCGGTTCGGCAGGCTCGGCCAGGGTCACCTGATGACCGCGCTCGGCCAGCCACAGCGACATATGCCCCAGCCCCGCGCCGATATCCAGCACGCGCAAGGGCCGCTCCGGCAGCGCTTCGGCCAGGTCGGCCTGGAGCACCGCCAGGCGAATCGCGCCCTTGGCGCCGCCATAGATCTTCTCGGCAAAGCGGGTGGCCAACTGATCGAAATGACGGTCACTCATGGGCAAACCGCCGTTCGCTGTCGGCCAGTTTGGCGCGCACCACCTCATTCATGTCCAGCCCCAACTCACTGCACAACAACAGCAGGTACAGCACGATATCGCCGACTTCCTGCCCGGCGTGGGCGAGTTTGTCGGCCGGTAACTGGCGCGATTGGTCTTCGCTGAGCCATTGGAAAATTTCCACCAGCTCGGCCATCTCGACGCTTGCGGCCATGGCCAGGTTTTTCGGGCTGTGGAATTGCTTCCAGTCGTTGGTATCGCGAATACGGTGCAGGCGTTCGGTGAGGTGTTCGAGGTTCATGCGGGGCTCCTGAAGGTGTGTAGCTTCCGGCGGATCAGGGACGAAGGCAAGTGAAGACCATCTAGTCGACCACGCTGAATTCAATCCGGGCGGTTTGGCCGGCTTCATCAAGGACACTAAGCTGATAGCGCCCCAACCGCTCGAAACTGGCGTTGATGAAGTCCTGGCTCGCGCTGTCCCCCAACGGCGCGCCATTGAGGAACCACCAGCGCCGGCCGCTGCCGCCCAGGGCGGAGAGTTTCAGGCGCAAGGCCTGCTGGCTGGCGGCGGGCAGGCGCAGTTGGTCGCCGTCACGCACGCCGACGATCGACAGCGGCGACGACGCAGCCAGCGCCGATGGCGGGCAGTCCGGGTCAGGCGCCGGGATACGTGCGTCACGACGTTCCGCCCGTGGCAGCCAAGGCTCAAGGGGCGCCGGCCACAGCGCGATGTGCCTGGCGACGGCTCCGGGGCAATGGGCGTCCACCCGCAGCCCCTTGGCATTGACCCAGACACTTTCCATCAAGCCCACGCTCAACGGTTGATCCAATGCCTGCAAAGTCGGCGGCGTGGTGTTGTCCAGCGTCCAGGCAAAGCGCTGGCGTCGGCAATTGGGATCACTGCGGCTCATGGGCTGGCCCAGCGGCCAACAGATCGCCGCCACGCCGACGTTGGCCGGTACCGGTTTAACCGGCGCACTGATGCCGCGCTGGCTGTCGCGATTGGTCAACACGTCGTGCACCTGCAACATCAACGGCGCCGCCGAGGCCAGGCCGAACTGACCCGGCACCGGCGTGCCATCCGGCCGCCCGATCCACACGCCGATCAAATAGCGCGGGCCCACGCCGATCGCCCAGGCATCGCGAAAGCCATAACTGGTGCCGGTTTTCCAGGCGAGCACCGGGCGCTGCACCAGTTCAGCACGCGGGTCGCGGTCCGGGCGTGCCTGGCCGCTGAGGATGCGCCGCACAATCCAGGCGGCGCCGGGCGACAATAACGGCCGTTCGCGGAGCGTGTCGTCCGGCTGAAGGCGCAGGGTGGCACTCTTGCCGTCGCGGGCGAACGCGCTGTAGCCGCTCACCAAGTCTTCCAGGCGGCTGCCGGCGCCGCCCAGAATCAGCGCCAGATTCGGCTCGGCCAGAGCCGGTAATGCCAAGGGCACGCCGCCGATGCGCATCTGCGCGGCAAAACGCTTGGGCCCATAAGCCTCCAGCAACTGCACCGCCGGCAGGTTGAGTGAACTGGACAGCGCCGTACTCGCCGGCACCGCGCCGGTAAAGCCCATGGAGAAGTTGCCCGGCCGGTAATCGCCGTAGCGCCTGGGCACGTCCTGGAGCAGCGATTCGGAGTGAATCAAGCCCTCGTCCAGGGCCATGCCGTACAGGAAGGGCTTCAAGGTCGAGCCTGGCGAACGCAGCGCGCTGATCATGTCCACATGGCCAAAACGCTTGGCGTCGTTGATGTCCACCGAGCCCAGGTACGCGCGCACGGCCATGGTTTCTGCTTCGACCACCAGGATCGCGGCGCTGGTGTGCTCCGGCAATCGCGCGCGCCAACCCAGCAGCAGGTCTTCGAGGCGACGTTGCAAGGTGGCGTCCACGGTGGTGCGGATCAGCGGCGGGCTGTCGGGGCGGTTGAGGCGGCGCGCGAGCAACGGCGCCAGGCTCGGCTCCAGACGCGGGGCGAGCAACAGTGGTTCCTGCAAGGCTTCGTCGACGGCCGCTTGCGGCCAAACCTGATACTCGGCGAGGCGGCGCAGAACTTTGTCGCGGGCCTGCTGGGCGCGCTGGGCGTGGCGGTCCGGGCGCAAGCGGCTCGGCGCCTGGGGCAACACCGCGAGCAACGCGGCTTCGGCGCGGGTCAGTTGCGCCGGGGATTTCCCCAGATACGCCCAACTGGCGGCCGCTACGCCCTGCAACGTGCCGCCAAACGGCGCACGGTTGAGGTACAGGTTGAGGATCTGCTCCTTGGACAGGTGCCATTCCAACTGCGCGGTACGCCACAGTTGGCGCAGCTTGCCATGGAAGGTGCGCGAATGCGGGTCGAGCAAGCGCGCCACCTGCATGGACAAGGTACTGCCACCCGAGACCACGCGCGCGCCGGTCAGGTTCTGCCAGCTCGCCCGCGCCAGCGCCAATGGGTTTACGCCAGGATGCTGGTAGAACCAGCGGTCTTCGTAGGTCAGCAGCGCATCGAGGTAATACGGCGAGACCTCGCTGGTGTGCACGGGGTAGCGCCACACGCCCTGGGCATCGGCAAAACGCCACAACGGCGTGCCATCCTCGGCCAGCACCACCCGCGCCAGGTCATCCGCCGGCAAGGGCAAGGGCCAGAGGTGGTCGGCCAGCCACAGCAGCGCAATCACCAACGCGATGGGCGCCACCACCCAGCGCAGCAAACGCGAGCGCGCGCACCCAACGATGATTAATCGAAAACTCAAACCGGCAAACCTCTATGCTTGTAGGGAACTAGCCTGTCGTAATAACAACCAAAGACACAGATTCGCCCACCTTCTCATCAGGACGCACACATGCAGGTAGAAAGCTTTTTCGAATGGTTGGGCCAGGCGCTCGGTTCCATCATCCGTTTTATCGTCGACGGCCTCAGCGGTCTGTTCGGCGCGCTGACGAATGCGGGCGGCAACTTTGTCGAAGGCCTGTCCCGAACGTTGGGCATGGACACCTCGATCATCAGCATCATCACCCTGATCATCGGCCTGATGTTGTTGTACTCGGCGATACGCGCCTTTATGCGAGCGTCGATCATCATGGGCATTATCTGGTTGATACTGGGGTTGTGGTTATTGAGTTGGGTGGTGCATTAAAAAGCGGGGCCATGATCAACATGGCCCCGTTTTTCATTACCGGCCCTTGATCACCAGGTCGGCCGGAGTATCGCCCACCGCTTGCCAGTTCGGCCGATACATCGACTCCACCTGCGGCGGCGGCACCCGGTAAGTGCCAGGGGTCACCGCACGCGCCAGGTAGAGCAAATGCGTGGTGCCGTCGCTGTCGAGGTTGATCGCCGCCACGTAGCGATCATCGCGGAACTCTTGATGCTTGAGTGCCGCGTTCTGCATCGACTCACGCCACTCCTTGACCTGGCTGCTGGCGTTTTCCAGGCTGGCCGCGCTTTGTGCCAGGTTCTGGTTTTCCAGCTCAAGGCCTGCGGGCAGCAGGTCGACCACCAACGCATCCGGCACACGCTGCCTGGCGCTGACCGCCAAATGCACCAGCACCAGGTCGCCGCTGTTGAGGTTGCGCAGGTTCAGCGGTTGGCCGTTCATGCCCAGGTATTCGCGGCGGATGCTCAGATTTTCGCCGCCCGCTGCCGGTGGCACCTGTGGATAGCCCGAAACGGTGAGTTGCTGGTACACCGGCGTGTCGCCCTGATTGCTCAGGCTCAAGTCGCCGGATAGCCATTTTTGGTCCAGTTGCAGCGTCGATTGCTGATTGTTCAGCTCCCGCACGCCGCCGTTGCCGGTCAGTGATACCTGCCAGTTCGCCTCAGGCTGGGCGAACCCAAGCCGCCCGGCGAGAAACAGCGAATTACGCTCCTGGGTCGACAGGTAGGGGCTGGCGGCCAACTGGTCCGACAGGCTGAACAAGCGCTCCTCGCGTTTGCCCTTGGCCAGATCGTTTTCTTCCAGCAAGGCCAGGATCATCGCCTGGTCACGCAGCGGGCTGCCATAGTCGGCCAGCCACTCCCTGGCGCTGCGCTGGGCCGCCAGACCGGCCTGCAAGGCTTGGTCGGCACGGGGTTGGTCGCCCATTTTTTGCAGGGCGATCGCCAGTTGCACCAGCGGCAGCCCGGAACGCGCATCGCTGCGCCGCTCGAAAATACTGCGCAACGCGCCCAGCGGCGCCTGCTGACTGCGCGCCAACACCATGCCCGCATAAGCCTGCACGGCAAAACGGGTGTGCTCGGCGTTGTCACTGTAGTCGACGTCGATCAGGTTGCGCTCCTGCACATACCGCAGCAGGCGCTCGCTGGCCTTTTTCAAAGCCTCGGACGGCACGGCAAACCCCTGGTCGCGGGCGCGCAGCAGGAAGTCCGTGACGTAGGCGGTCAGCCAGTACTCTTCCTCGCCATCGGCGCCCCACAAACCAAAGCTGCCGTTGTAGCGCTGCATGCCCAACAAGCGTTCGATGCCCAGTTCGATCTTGCGTTTGCGCTCGGCATCCGGCTCGCCCTTGATGCTCAGGCGCTTGAGCAACGCATCGTCGGCATACAGCGACGGGTACAGGCCGCTGGCGGTTTGTTCCAGGCAACCGTAGGGGTAGGCCTTGAGCGCCTTGATCTGTGCCCCAAGATTGAGCGGCGGCCGGCTCGACAGACTCAACAGCGCTTCGCGCCCCGAGGGATCGAACTGATCGAGGGTTGCGCCAGGCAAGCTCCACGGCTCGCTTTTCAGCACCGCGCGATACTGCTTGAGCAACGCCGGGTAGGCAGGGCGTACACCCAGGGTCCATTCACGGCTGAACGGCGGCAGGTTTTCACCGGGCAGCTCCAGCCCGTTTACCGTCACTTTCACTTTGCCTTGACCCAACCCGCCCCAGGCCTTGACCGGGATGCGCAGGGTGGTGCGCTGACCTGCCTTGAGCTCGACGGTTTGCGCGCCAGCGTTGACCAATTCCAACTGGCCGTCGGCGCTCAGTTGCACATCGAGTTTCTGCGCCTTGCCCGACAGGTTGGACAGGTCCAGCGCCAGGGTGGTCTGGTCGCCTCCGGCGAGGAAGCGCGGCGCCGACAGCTCGGCAATCAGCGGCGCGGCAATCACGGTCTTGGCTTCGGCCATGCCATAGCGGTCATCGCTCCAGGCTTGGGCCATCAGGCGCAGCTCGCCATTGAAGTCAGGAATATTGACGCTGACTTCGCCCTCACCTTTGTCGTTGAGCACCACCGGCGCGCTTTGCAGGGCGACGATGGTTACGCTGGTGTCCGGGCGCTTGCCGCCCTTGGCCAGCGCCGCGTCACCGCCGTAGGCCAGGCTGGCCAGACGGCCCTGGCCGGCTTCGATCAGTTGGCCATAGATGTCGAACTGGTCGACACCGTAGGCCTTGCGGCCGAACAGGCTGGAGTACGGATCAGGGGTCGGGTATTCGGTGATGTTGAGGATGCCTACGTCCACCGCCGCGACCAGCACATGCACCTGTTTGGGCACGCTGCCGTCAGCATTTTTGGCGGCGACCTTCACCGTCAGCGGTTGTTTGGGGCGCATTTTTTCCGGCGCGGTCAGGGTCACGCCAAGCTTGCGCTGGGAGCGGTCCAACGGCAGGTGCAACAGGCCCACCGCGCGTTTGGGGGTGATATTGGCTTTGCGCTCACCGGGACGGATCACCAGGGCGCTCACGTACAGGTCATGACGCGACCATTTCGGGTCGAGCTTCACCGCGAAGCTTTTGCCTTCAGCCGGTACGTCGATTTCCTGCCACCACAGCGGCCCTTCGGCGGACTCCACCAACAGGTAGCCTTTGCCGGCCGCGGGTGGTGTTACGGTGACATTGGCGATATCGCCGTCGCCATAGGCCGGTTTGTCCAACGCCAGCTTGACCTGATCGGGGCGCACGGCGCCGCCTTCGGTGTTGTCCTGGGCCTGGTAGCCGGCCCAGAAGCGCAGGCTGCTGATCAAGCCGGTCTGCGGGTCTTCGACTTCGACGCGGTACGGGCCCCACTCCACCTGAAAACTGACCTTGGCGGTGTCACCGGCTTTGATGTTGAGGGTCTGCTCGTCGAGGTTGAGGAATTTTTCGTTGAAGTGGTAGCTCCAGCCGTCGTTGTCCGAGTAGTTCCAGTAATAGTCACGGCGCTCGCGCACCAGGCGCACCTTGAGGTGTTGCGCGGCGAGTTTCTGCCCGTCCTGATTGGCCAGCAGCACTTCGAATTCCGCCGGGCCATCGCCATTGGTTTCGGTGCCGTCAAACAGACCACGCAGCCCCGGCAACTGCTTGGCCGGCCAGATCGGCTGCACCAGGCGCCGGGTGATCGGCCGCCCTCCCGACTCTTGCAGGCTGGCTTGCACGATCAATTGCAACGGTGATTTGGCCTCGGCCCATTTGCTCTCCAGGGTGATTTTTTCCTGGCCCTTGGCATCCAGCACGCTTTCGTCCAGCTCGAAATCCTGGCTCAGCTCTTCTTCGGTGACGGAACCGAACTGGTAACCCGGCAGCGCCTTGACCGCCTCTCGCAGCGGCCGCACGTACACTTGCCCGCTGATGCGATTACCGGACGCCGGCGCGCCATAGAGGTAACGGCCGTCGACCTGGATCACCGGGTTGTCCGTCGGGCTCAGCGCCGTGTCGCTGCCCTTGAGTTCGAGCGCCAGGCGCTCGGGCAGGAAGTCCTCGACCAGGAACTCATACAGCTGCGGTTTGCCGTCGCCCAGGTCGAACACCAGTTGCCAGCGCCCGGTAGGCGCTTCACCGGCCAGTTGCAGTGGGTATTGATAGAGGCCGGACGCGTCGGCATCCCACACAAATTTGCGGCTTACTTGCTCATCCGGGCGACGCACTTCGACGCTCACCGGTTGCGGTTTGACGGCGTGGCCGTCCTTGTCGCGCAACAGGGCGTTGAGCAGCACGGTTTCGCCGGGGCGATACAGGTCCCGTGGGCCGAACACAAAAAACTGCAGCGGGTGCGACGGCTGGCCGCCGATATCGAACTCGGCCAGGTCCAGCGCCGCACTGTCCAGGCGCAACAGGCTGGTCTGTTCGCCCTGTTTTGCCAGCAGCACCTGGGCTTTTTTCGGCAATGGCAGCTCGGCATGGCCACCCTTCTCGGTCTTGCCCTGGCCAAGCACACGGCCATCGGCATCCAGCACCTCAAGGTCCACGCCATCCAGCGCCTTGCCGCCTTCGAGGGCCTGGGTAAACACGTCCAGGCGATTGGCATAACGGTGCACCGACAGGCCGATGTCACTCAAGGTGAACAGCGTTGCCGGTTGCGAATAGTTGTAGGTGCCCGACGCCCGCATCACCGCCAGGTACACACCCGGCTGCTGCAGTTGCTTGAGGCCGGCGATCGGCAGCAGCAAGGTTTCGCGGGTGTTGCGCGCCGGATTCAGGTCAAAACGCCCGCCATAGACCAGATCTGCCAACGGCAGCAGTTCGCGCGACTCATAACTTTGCAGGCTGGTATTGCGCCCCCACTGCGCCAGGAACGCAGGCAGGGATTCGGGCTTGATGCGGAAGAACTCGACGTCGATTTTGTCGACATTCAGCGCAATCACCGGCAGGCCTTCGGCCAGGCGCGTCGGCAACAGGGTGCCACGGCTGGCAAAGCCGACCGTGGCTTGCAGGTCACGGGTTTCCAGGCGGGCGACGTACTCGGCGGCGAGTGTGTTCTCGTTGACCGCTTTCACCCCGGCATCCACCGTGAGCACCAGCTTGCGCTGCGGCTCCAGGTGGCGCAGGCGCAGTTCCATCAGGTTATCGGACAGCTCCCACGCGCCGTCGACCTTGCCGGACTTGCTGTCCACCAGATGGAGCCTGTCGGCGAATTTCTGATCGGGGTCCAGAGGGATGGAAAAGCTCACCGACAAGGTGCTGGCCCCGTCCAGTTGCACCTCGGACACGTCCACCACGCTTAATTCACGCCCGGCATAGCGTTGTTTCAACGCCGCCACATCCACCGCCGCCTTGACCGGTTTTGGCGCAGCGGTCGTGGCCGCCGCAGGCGCGGAAGGTGCAGCGGATTTATCGGAAGAATCGCAGGCGCTCAGCAGGGCCAGCGCGCAGGCCAGGAACAGTCCTTTGTTAAGCATGGGGCACTCGTCGTCAGAGGTAACCGGGGGAGTGAACTATATATCAGCCGGGGCGGGGCCGATGAGGTGCTGGTCACATTGACCGACGGAGGGTGGCCGGGTTCACAGCGCGTGGGAACGCTCAGGTTACGTGGTTACAATGCCGCTCCCTCAAGGAGACTGCATGCCCACCTTACTCACCGACTGGCACGACCGCCCGACCCATCGCCGCGTATGGGCCCTGGCAGCGCCGATGATTCTGTCGAACATCTCGGTGCCGTTGGTCGCGCTGGTGGACAGTATGGTCATCGGCCACCTGCCCCATGCCCACCAACTGGGCGCCGTGGCGGTGGGGGCCAGCCTGTATACCTTCCTGGCCTGGGCCATGGGGTTTCTGCGCATGGGCACCACCGGTTTTGCCGCCCAGGCCGCCGGGCGTAATGACGGCGCGGCCCTGCGGCAAATCCTGCTGCAGGGGTTGCTGCTGGCGCTGGGCCTGGCGATGCTGCTGGGCACCGTGGGCATTCCCCTGAGCCATCTCGCACTGGGATGGATGCAGCCCTCGCCCGAACTGAACCAACTGACCCGCGATTTCTTCCACACTCGCCTGTTCGGCCTGCCAGCCGCGCTGGCCAGCTATGCCTTGGTCGGCTGGTTCCTCGGCACGCAGAACGCCCGCGCGCCGCTGGCGATTCTGCTGAGCACCAACGCGGTCAACATCGCGCTCAACCTGTGGTTCGTGCTCGGTTTGGACTGGGGTGTGGTCGGTTCGGCCCGCGCCTCGGTGATCGCCGAATGGACCGGCGCCCTGCTCGGCCTGGCGCTGACGCAAAAAGCCCTGCGCGCCTATCCTGGGCACCTAGTCTGGGCCGCGCTGAAGGTCTGGAAAAGCTGGCGCCCATTGCTGGCGGTCAACCGCGATATCTTTATCCGCAGCCTGGCGTTGCAGTCGGTGTTTTTCATGATCACCGTGCATGGCGCACGCCTGGGCGATGCCACTGTCGCGGCCAATGCGCTGTTACTCAACGGCCTGCTGCTGACGGCCCATGCGTTGGACGGGTTGGCCCACGCCGTGGAAGCCCTGTGCGGCCACGCCATTGGTGCCCGTGACCGCCAATCCCTGCGTCGCTCACTGGTGGTGGCCGGTGGTTGGTCGCTGATCGCCAGCCTCGGTTTTGCCCTGCTGTTCAGCGTTGCCGGGCACCTGTTTATCGCCATGCAAACCGACATTCCCAGCGTGCGCGAAACCGCTGACATCTACCTGCCTTACCTGGCGGTGCTGCCGCTGATTGCGGTATGGAGTTATTTGCTCGATGGCCTGTTTATCGGCGCCACGCGCGCGCGGGAGATGCGCAACGGGATGCTGTTGACGGTGCTGCTGGTGCTGCCGATTGCCTGGGCATTGCAGGGGCTGGGCAACCACGGATTGTGGATAACCTTCCTGCTGTTCATGGCAGTGCGCAGCCTGAC
This sequence comes from Pseudomonas sp. EYE_354, assembly GCF_023148575.1. Lineage (NCBI taxonomy): Bacteria > Pseudomonadati > Pseudomonadota > Gammaproteobacteria > Pseudomonadales > Pseudomonadaceae > Pseudomonas > Pseudomonas sp. EYE_354. Next base: position 361,275 of record NZ_JAHXNQ010000003.1, on the reverse strand, counting down.
GCTATGGGCGATTGCGTGGCGTCTGAATCGGCAAGGGCTGTGGCTGGGAGGCAACTGAAGCCTCACTGAGGCAACGCCATCGCGGGCAAGCCCGACTCCCGCACGGGAGCCGGGTCACCTCACTTACGAGGACAGGTACGAAGACCGCGTCAGGCCCAGGCGCAAGGCATCCAGGAACTGGGTGCGCTCACTGGCGCTGATCTTCGCGCTGGCGCACTTGTCACGGTAGTGAGTCATCAACTCCTCGGGCGACAAGTGCACGTAGCGCAGCATGTCTTCGATGGTGTCGTGGGTCTCGATCCCGGCGCTGTACACCGAACCGTCTTCACGCTGGTAGATGTTCACCGAGTCGGTGTCACCGAACAGGTTGTGCATATCGCCGAGGATTTCCTGGTAGGCACCGACCAGGAAGATGCCCAGCAGGTAGTCTTCGCCCTCGTTCAAGGCGTGCACCGGCAGGCTGGTTTCGATGCTCTGCTCGTCGACGTATTGCTTGATCTTGCCGTCGGAGTCGCAGGTCAGGTCTTGCAGCACGGCGCGGCGCAGCGGCTCTTCGTCGAGACGGTGCAGCGGCAGGATCGGCAGCACCTGGCCGATGGCCCAGGTGTCCGGCAGGCTCTGGAACACCGAGAAGTTGCAGATGTACTTGTCGGCCAGCTTGTCGTTGAGTTCGTCCAGCACCTGGCGGTGCGAGCGCTGGCGGGCTTTCAACGAGTTGTGCAGGCGGCGGCACACGGCGAAGTAGCACTGTTCGGCCAGGGCTTTCTCGGCCAGGGTCAGTTTGCCGTCGGCGTACTGGGTGGCCACGTCGCTCATGTAGTGGGTGGCGCGCCAGTAGGTTTCGGTGACCATCTCGATGTCGGTCGGGCCGAGCAGGTCCACCAGCCACTGCACGGTTTCCGGCAGGCTTTCCTTGTTTTCGATCTTTGGGATTTCGTCGTTGTGTTTCTCGACGTCGGTCACCTGCACCACCAGCATGGCGTGGTGCGCGGTCAGGGAACGGCCGCTTTCGGAGAAGATATGCGGGTGCGGCAGGCTCTGCGCATCGCAGAATTCCTTGAGCATGCCCACGACCACGCCGGCGTAGTCGTCCATGTCGTAGTTGATGGAGCTGGCGTTACGCGAGTGCGTACCGTCGTAGTCCACGCCCAGGCCGCCACCGACGTCGATGTGATCCACCGGCAGGCCGAGGTTGCGCAGTTCGCCGTAGTAACGAATGGCTTCCTTGAACCCGTGCTGGTAGTCGGCCAAGTTGGCGATCTGCGAGCCCATGTGAAAGTGCAGCAGGCGAATGCCCTGATCCAGGCCCGCCGCGCGGAAGCGCTCGACCACGGACAGCAATTGCGCCGCCGACAAACCGAACTTGGACTTCTCGCCGCCGGTGTCCGCCCACTTGCTCGACGCCAGGGACGACAGGCGCACACGCAGGCCCACCTGTGGCTTGACCTTGAGGCTGGCGGCCTCTTCGATCACCAGGCCGACTTCGGATTCTTTCTCGATCACGATAAATACGTTGTGGCCAAGCTTCTGGCCCATCAGCGCGAGGCGGATGAACTCACGGTCCTTGTAACCGTTGCAGACGATGGTGCCGCCCTTCGGCGCCAGCGCCAGCACCGCCAGCAGCTCAGGCTTGGAGCCGGCTTCCAGGCCGATGGAGACGTTCTGGGTGGCGATGATGTTTTCGATCACCGCTTCCTGCTGGTTCACCTTGATCGGGTACAGCGCGGTGTATTTGCTCTGATATTCCAGGCGTTCGATGTTGGCATCGAAGGCGCCGGTGAGCTGACGGACACGGTCCTGCAGGATGTCGGGAAAGCGCACCAGCAAGGGCAACGACAGGCCGCTTTTGCGCAACTGATCGACCTGCTCGTAGAGGTCGACAGGTGTGCTGTTCGGGCCGTTCGGACGGACTTCAACGCGACCGGCGTCATTGATCGCGAAATACCCGGCCCCCCAATGGCGGATCCCGTAAACACTGCGGCTGTCCGCAACTGTCCATTGGCTGCCATCGTCTTTGCGTGTGCGTCGTACGGACATCGAAGTCCCCTATAAATGAAGGCGAAGGCGCCACCTCTCGTTCGAGGCTGGCGCAGTCTAAAGAATGAAAATGACGATTTGCCTGCAAGGGAGGTAGACCTCACGCGCAGGGCAGAGTTTAGACACAGGTTGGGAAGAGGCTTTCAGCCGCCGGACTTCTTGGCCTTGTAACCGAGCTTGATCAGCTCGGCCAACAGCAACTCGACGTGATCGCCCTGGATCTCGATGACCCCGTCCTTCAACGCGCCACCGGTGCCACAGCGCTTTTTCAGCGTCGTGGCGAGGTCCTTGAGCGCGTCTTCGGCCAACGGCACGCCGGTGATGGTGGTCACCGTCTTGCCGCCACGGCCCTTGCTCTCGCGTCGCACGCGGGCAATACCGTCGCCTTGCGGGATCAGCGTCTGTTTGCAGGTGCATGAGTCCACGGGCTGACGACAGTCCGGGCAATGCCGACCTGCGTCGGTGGAAAATACCAGGCCACCGAGGGCGGCGAAGGATGCGGCTTTTTTGGCCACCGGCAATCCTCTTGGGAGGATGAAGACTGATCGGCGCGCTTATCCGCCACCGACCGCGAAGCCCCACTCAGGCAGGGGCAGCGCTACCGAACCGCCAAGGCGGCTCGGGTGAAAAGTCGCGCAGTGTAACGGCAAAAAGCTCAGTTGCTAAGAGCCAAATGGCGCCAATTTATGCAACTTTAGCGACGCGAGGCCAGATAGCGCCGCAAGCCCTCTTGAGCGTCCGGGCAGTAGGGCTTTTGCTCAGCCTCCTGCAGGACCGTTTCAATCGGTAAAAAGCGTGCTTCCATGACTTCTTCGGGTTGCAGACAAAGCTCGCCATCCCACACGGCGGAGTAGGACGTACACCACAGACGGCTGTCACCGTCCTCGAAGTAGAAATGATCATGCTCGATCAATTCCACCCCGCTCACGCCCAGCTCTTCAGCCAGTTCGCGCTGCGCCGACAGGGCATAACTCTCCCCCCGCGCGACCATGCCACCGGCGGCCGTGTCCCAGAAACCGGGGTACAGCGCCTTGCTCAAGGTACGCCGATGCACACACAGCTCGCCTTTGGTGTTGAACAGGAAGATAAAAGTGCAGCGGCCGATCAGACCGCGCTGGCGAAGGTCGGACCTGACCAGGTGGCCGAGCAGGTTGTCGTGCTCGTCGACCCAGCAGATCAGTTCAGCATCGGAGGCCGCGCGGTGGGCGGCCTCCTTTTGAGTAGCGTCCATCATCAACCCTGATTGAGGAGCTGACGCAAATCGATCACTGCAGCGTTGGCTCGGGAAATGTAGTTGGCCATCACGAGCGAATGATTCGCCAGTACACCGAAGCCACTGCCGTTAAGAATCATAGGACTCCACACCGGTTCCTGCGAGGCTTCCAGTTCACGAATGATCTGGCGCACGCTGACGGTGGCGTTTTTCTTGGCCAGTACGTCGGCAAAGTCGACTTCAATGGCACGCAGCAGGTGGGACAAGGCCCACGCCTGGCCACGGGCCTCGTAGAACACGTTGTCGATCTGCATCCAAGGGGTTTCCACCACTTCTTCATCGACTTGCGGCGCTTGACCCGGCGCCAGTGCTTCGGTCTTCAGCGCGGTGTTCAATTTGACCCGGCCGACACTGGCCGACAGGCGCTGGGACAGCGAGCCCAGGCGGGTGGCGACATCGCCCAGCCAGTTGTTCAGGTTGTCGGCACGAGCGTAGAACAACGCGCCGCGCTGGTTCGGGTCGGACAGACGGGCTTCATAGCGGCTCAGGGAATTGATGCCTTCCTGGTATTCCGACTCGCTGGAAGGCAGCACCCAGCTCTTGTTGTCGAAGTTGAAGCGCGGCTCGGCCTTGGCCAGGTCAGCGTCTTCGGCCGACTGCGACTGGGAGCGGGCAAAGTCTTTGCGCAAGGCGCGGGTCAGGTCACGTACCTGCACCAGCACGCCGTATTCCCAACTGGGCATGTTGTCCATCCACAGGCCCGGCGGGAAACGGTCATTGGAAATATAGCCACCGGGTTTATTCAGCAAGGTGCCGGCCACGGTTTTGAGGGTTTCGACGGTGGTGTAGCCCAGCACCATTTGCTTGCCGTCTTTCTCGGCAGCAATTTGCGCATTCTGCTGGACCGGGAACAGTGCCGGCTCTTCGCTCCAGTACCAACCCAGGGCACCGGTGGCCAACAGGTACAGGCCGAGGACGCTGAGCACCGCCCGGCTCATCAGCACTGTACGAAAATAGCTGCGGTTGGCCGACTTGGGCTCAGGGGCGGGGCCTTTGGCGCTGCCTGCACGGTTTTTCCAGTCCAGCATGGCGATATCCTTTCAATCACTTGAGTTCATGCACTTGAATTGATGGCGTGCGTTCAAACATTCCGACCGCAACCCTACCCCATCGTGCCCGCCAGTGCGGGGCTTTTAATCAAACTGGCGCGCGCGGGATGTTCGACTATAAAGGATGCACGCTGTTTATGCTGCGCGACCGCCTGGTCATTAACTGAATGCCAGGGGCTCGCAGTTAATTGATGTATGACACTCATACGATCGAAAAGAGGTGCTAGCATAGAGCCATCAGTTCGACCTCTGCATGCCCCCCAAACTAGTAGTCAGGATATGAACGAGCCAGAAGACCCCAGCCGTGAGCGCCTCAAGCAACATTTTGCCCAGCGGGTGATTCATCAGGCACGTCAAATTCTTGAGATCTGGCAGCGCCTGCAGCGCAGCGAATGGTCAGGCGCCGACCTGTCCGAACTCAGCGAAGCCAACTTGCGCCTACTGCGCTTTGCCGAGCGATTTGAACAGCCCGAGCACGGCAAACTGGCTCAGCATATCGGCGAGTCGCTCAAGGCCGTGGATGAAAACCGCGGCCGCCTCAGCAGCCAACTGATCACCGAACTCAACCGCTTGATGCAGCGCTTGTCCCGCACCGGCCTGCGCCAGGGCGACTTGCTCGAACAAACCTACCTGCCGCCGATGCGCAAGCCGATCTACGTGATGCTGGCCGATCACGACCGTGCCGAGCGCCTGGCCAAGCAACTCGAATTCTTTGGCATGAGTGCCCAGTCCCTGGACAGCGTGGCGGCGTTTCGTGCCTCCATGGCCGAGCGTTTACCTTCAGCCATTGTGATGGACGTGGACTTCTGCGGTGCCGGCCTGGGCCTCAAGCTCGCCGCCGAAGCCCAGGAAGGCCTGGAACATAAGCTGCCGCTGCTGTTTTTCAGCCTGCATGAAACCGACACGCCTACCCGCCTGGCCGCTGTGCGCGCTGGCGGCCAGGAGTTTTTGACCGGCACCCTGGAAGCGTCCAGCCTGCTGGAAAAAATCGAAGTGCTCACCTGTATTGCCCAGTACGAGCCTTACAAAGTGCTGATCATCGACGACTCGCGGGCCCAGGCCCTGCATACCGAGCGCCTGCTCAACAGCGCCGGCATTGTCACCCGCACCTTGATCGAGCCGATCCAGGCCATGGCCGAACTGGCGGACTTTCAGCCCGACCTGATTATCCTCGACATGTATATGCCGGCCTGTACCGGTACCGAGTTGGCCAAGGTGATACGCCACAACGACCGCTATGTCAGTGTTCCGATCATTTACCTCTCGGCCGAAGACGACTTGGACAAACAATTGGACGCCATGAGCGAAGGCGGCGACGACTTCCTCACCAAACCGATCAAGCCGCGTCACCTGATCACCACCGTGCGCAACCGCGCGGCCCGCGCCCGCCACCTCAAGGCGCGGATGGTGCGCGACAGCCTGACCGGGTTGTACAACCACACCCATATCCTGCAACTGCTCGAAGACTGCAGCTTCCGCGCGCGCCGCGAGAACAAGCCGTTGAGCTTTGCCATGCTCGACATCGACCACTTCAAGCGCGTCAATGACAGCCATGGCCACCCCATGGGTGACCGCGTGATCAAGAGCCTGGCGCTGTTCCTCAAGCAGCGCTTGCGCAAGACCGACTATATCGGGCGCTACGGCGGTGAAGAGTTCGCCATCGTAATGCCCGACACCGACCTGGAGTCGGCCTGCCAGGTGCTCGATGAGATCCGCGGGCGCTTTGCCGAAATCCACTATCCGGCCCAGCCGCAGGATCTGTGGTGCACGTTCAGCGCCGGGGTGGTGGAACTGCGCGACGACTCCGACAGCCTGATGATGGCCGCCCAGGCCGACGAAGCGCTGTACCGCGCCAAGGGGGCCGGACGCAACCGCGTGCAAGCGGCACGCACATCAAAGCAAAGTGCCATCTTTTCACCGGAATCCACTGAGTCCGTCATAACGCTGTAACAGAAACGCAATAACTTCAGGCACTTATCTTCTGCCGTCGGTTGAAACCACGCATGCGCCTGAAGCTGCTGACCAATCTCAACACCCTTCTTCTGGTGGCCGTGTGCCTCGCACTTGGGGCCACACTGTGGTGGTCGCAACGCGCGCTGGAACGCCCCTATTTACTGATGGAACGCTACCTGTCGCTGTCGCAGACCTTCCAGAATCAGGCGGCCCGCAACATCAACGACTACCTGGCCAGTGGCGATGCCCTGCGCTTGAGCAGCGCCAGTCAAAGCCTGGAAAGCCTGCTGCAGCACTTGGATGAACTGCCCGCCGACCTGGCGCAAAACCTGCGCCCCAGCCTGGTAGACCTGGAGGCCTTCAGCAAGACCGACCTGCTGGCCGCCGGCAAGTTGGCCGGCGACCCGCAAGCCCTGCTGCTGCAAGCCGAGCGCGAACTGGGCGCGAACCTGGAACAGTTGAGCGGGTATGCCCTGGGCGTGAATACGCCTGAGGCCTCGCGTTATCTGCCGCCGCTGCTGGCGGCATCCCAACACTTGAGCAAGCTGTCCCTGGCCCGCGACAAATTGGTAAGCAGCGGTCGCGCTGAACTGGCCGACGATGTAGAGCGCGAAGTCGGCACTATCCGCAGCCAGGCCGATTTGCTGGAGTCGTTGCCATTGCTCGGCGTCAAGGCCAGCACTGAATCCAACACTGACGATTTTTCCACGCTGATGGGCCTGGAAAACACCGAGAAAGCTGAAGTCCAGGACTCCGGCGTTGACCTCAAGCGCGAACTCAACAGCCTGTTGACCCGCTACCCCGCTGAACTCAAGCGCACCCGCGAACAGATCCAGAAACGCGCCGACCTGGCGGCCGCCACCCATCTGAAAATAAACGCCGTGCAACAGGCCATCGCCGGTCTTGAACCGGTGGTGCGCGCCCAACACGCCATCATCCAGGGCGAAGTGCGCATGATGCAGGGTGTAATGATCGGCCTGATCCTGCTGATTGCGCTGCTGATCGACACCCTGCAACGACGCCTGGCGCGGGTGTTGACCAACCTGGCGCCAGCGCTGTCGACCTGGGGCGAAGGCGACTTCAGCCAGCCGATCGCCCTGGGCAAAACCAATCGCGAATTGCACGATATCGAAGCCTCTCTGAACCGCTTGCGCGCTTATCTGGTGGACTTGGTGGGCACTATTCGCGGCAATGCGCAGGAAGTGGCCGGCAGCAGCCGCGCCCTCGCCGAACTGAGCAGCGGCCTGCACGATGGTGCCGGACGCCAGGCCGCAGACACGGCGCAGATCCGCGACTCCCTGGGCGAACTGGAAGCCACCATCCAGCAAGTGGCTGGCGATGCCAGCCAGGCCGCCGGCGCCAGCCGCAGCGCGGGCCAGGCGGTCGAGCAAGGCCAACGGGTGATCGGCCTGAGCCTCACCGGCCTGCATGCGTTGGTGGGTGAGGTGCAGCAAAATGCGCAGATGATCGAAAAACTCGCCGAAGAGTCCGCCACCATCGGCGGCGTACTGACGGTGATTCGCTCGATTGCCGACCAGACCAACCTGCTGGCACTCAACGCTGCCATCGAGGCCGCCCGCGCCGGTGAAGCCGGGCGTGGCTTTGCCGTGGTCGCCGACGAAGTACGCACCCTGGCCCAGCGCACCGCGGGCGCCACCGCCGAAATCCAGGGTTTGATCAGCAACCTGCAAAGCGCTGCCCACCGGTCCGTGGAAGGCATGCGCGCCCAGGTCGAACACGCCGAAGCCACCGCTCAGCAGGCGCAAGCGGCGGACGGCGCGCTGGACGAAATCGTCGGGGCGATCCAGACCATTGCCGACACCGCCGTGCGGATTGCCGATGTCACGGCGCAGCAAAGTGGCGCCGTCAGCGAAATTCGCGATAACAGTGAGCGCATCCACCAACTGGGTGAGGACAACTTGCTGCGCATCGGCCAGGGCCGCAGCCAGGGCGAGCGCCTGCTGGTGCTGGGTGGGCAGCTCAACACGGCGGTGCAGGCCTTCCGCGTCTGACGCGATCGCCACCCATGGGACGATCAAAATGTGCGGGCTTGCGCTCGAATGCAGCGGATCAGTGAGGGGCGCAATGGCTGACCCGCTGCATTCGTGAGTGCACCCACCCCAACATTTCAGAACCGGACAATCAATGACCGGATCACTGGCCCCGGTCACAAATTTCGCGCAATCCTCGCTAATCGTGCTGCCTACTGCATAGAACTGGACAGTCACAAAGGCTTTGCGGCATAGTCGCCGGGTTCTGCCGTACTCCCACCAATAACAAGGAACAGCCGATGGCGACCTTACTGGTTCTTCACGGACCCAACCTGAACCTGCTTGGCACCCGCGAACCGGGCGTCTACGGGGCGGTAACCCTGGACCAGATCAACCTCGACCTGGAACGACGGGCGCGTGAAGCCGGCCACCATTTGCTCTACCTGCAAAGCAATGCCGAGTACGAACTGATTGATCGCATCCATGCCGCGCGCGGCGAAGGCGTGGACTTTATCCTGATCAATCCCGCCGCTTTTACGCATACAAGTGTTGCATTACGTGACGCGCTGCTGGCGGTGAGCATCCCATTCATCGAAGTGCATTTATCGAACGTGCACAAACGCGAAGCTTTCCGCCATCACTCTTACTTCTCCGACGTAGCGGTAGGAGTGATCTGCGGCCTTGGCGCCAGCGGTTACCGACTGGCCCTGGAGGCCGCCCTGGAACACGTTGAAGAACAGGCTAAACGCCCCTGACCGACCCTTGGGAGTTGATGATTCATGGATATCCGTAAAGTTAAGAAATTGATCGAACTGCTGGAAGAATCCGGTATCGACGAGCTGGAAATCAAGGAAGGCGAAGAGTCCGTACGGATCAGCCGCCACAGCAAGACCCCGGCCCAACAGTTCTACGCACCGCAGATGCAAGCACCGGCTCCAGCCGCTGCTGCTCCAGCTGCCGCGCCTGCCGCCGCCGCCCCTGCTGCCCCAGCCGCGCCTGCGCTGAACGGCTTCGTGGTCAAGTCGCCAATGGTCGGTACCTTCTACCGCACCCCGGCACCGACTTCGCCAGCCTTCGTTGAAGTCGGCAAGACCGTGAAAGTGGGCGACACCATCTGCATCGTTGAAGCGATGAAGATGATGAACCACATCACTGCCGAAAAAGCCGGCGTCATCGAATCCATCCTGGTAGAAAACGGTCAGCCGGTTGAGTACGACCAGCCGCTGTTCACCATCGTTTGAACCGCGGAGCGCCTTCGATGTTGAAACCTGCGAAGAAACTGCAAAAAGTCCTGATCGCCAACCGCGGCGAGATCGCGCTGCGTATCCTGCGCGCCTGTAAGGAAGAGGGCATCAAGACCGTCGCTGTTTACTCGACGGCCGATACCGAATTGATGCACGTGAAACTGGCGGACGAAAGCATCTGCATCGGCCCGCCACTGGCCACGAACTCGTACCTGAAAGTCTCGAACATCATCGCGGCCGCTGAAGTGACCGGCGCTGATGGCATCCACCCCGGCTACGGCTTCCTCGCGGAAAACGCCGACTTCGCCGAACAGGTGGAAAAATCCGGGTTTGCCTTCATTGGCCCGAAAGCCGAAACCATTCGCCTGATGGGCGACAAGGTATCGGCCAAGGACGCCATGATCGCGGCCGGCGTGCCGACCGTTCCAGGCTCCGACGGCCCACTGCCTGAAGACGAAGAAACCGCTCTGCGCATCGGTCGCGAAGTCGGTTACCCGGTGATCATCAAGGCCGCCGGTGGCGGTGGTGGTCGCGGCATGCGCGTGGTGCACAAGGAAGAAGACCTGATCGAAGCCGCCAAGCAGACCCGCTCCGAAGCGGGCGCCTGGTTCGGCAACCCGATGGTCTACCTGGAGAAGTACCTGACCAACCCACGTCACGTGGAAGTGCAGGTACTGTCCGACGGCCAGGGCCACGCCATCCACCTGGGCGATCGCGATTGCTCGCTGCAACGCCGTCACCAGAAGGTGCTGGAAGAAGCACCGGCTCCGGGCCTGGATGAAAAAGCCCGGCAGGAAGTGCTGGCTCGCTGCGTCAAGGCGTGCATCGACATCAACTACCGTGGCGCCGGCACCTTCGAGTTCCTCTACGAAAACGGTCGTTTCTACTTCATCGAGATGAACACTCGCGTGCAGGTAGAGCACCCGGTGTCGGAGATGGTCACCGGTATCGACATCGTCAAGGAAATGCTCAGCATCGCCGCTGGCAACGTGCTGTCCTTCACCCAGGACGACGTGAAGATGCACGGCCACTCCCTGGAGTGCCGTATCAACGCCGAAGACCCGAAAACCTTTATCCCAAGCCCTGGCCTGGTCAAGCATTTCCATGCGCCAGGCGGCAACGGCGTACGTGTGGATTCGCACCTGTACAGCGGCTACAAGGTTCCGTCCAACTACGACTCGCTGATCGGCAAGCTGATCACCTGGGGTGCCACCCGCGACGAGGCCATGGCCCGTATGCGTAATGCCCTGGACGAAATCGTGGTCGACGGCATCAAGACCAACATCCCGCTGCACCGGGATCTGGTTCGTGATGAAGGCTTCTGCGAAGGTGGTGTGAACATTCACTACCTGGAACACAAGCTGGCCAACCAGTAAGTGCTCCACCCAACAGAGCCGCCTTCGGGCGGTTTTGTTGTTTCCGGGCCCTGTGTTTTGAAGGTGTACACAGAGCAAATGCGGGAGGGCGCTTGCCCCCTGCCACATTTGCTCTGTGTCTGTCGTCTTCTGCCCGCCGCTGGCGTAAACTTGCGCCCTTTCGCAGCCCCACCCCGCTGCACACTCATTCTTTTCAAAGGTGCCCGCCATGCCTTGGCTGCAAGTCCGTCTCGCCATCAGCCCAGAACAAGCCGAAACCTACGAAGACGCGTTCCTCGAAGTCGGCGCGGTATCGGTGACGTTCATGGACGCCGAAGACCAGCCGATCTTCGAACCGGAACTCAATACCACGCCGTTGTGGTCCCACACCCATCTGCTGGCCCTGTTCGAAGACGGCACCGATGCCGCCGCCGTCCTGGCCCACATGGAATTGCTCACCGGCAGCCCGCTGCCGGAACATCACAGTGAAGTGATCGAAGACCAGGACTGGGAACGCAGCTGGATGGACAACTTCCAGCCAATGCGTTTCGGCCAGCGCCTGTGGATCGTGCCGAGCTGGCACGCCGCACCGGAGCCCGACGCGGTCAACCTGCTGCTGGACCCGGGCCTGGCGTTTGGTACCGGCACCCACCCCACCACCGCGCTGTGCCTGGAATGGCTGGACGGCCAGGACCTGACCGACAGCCACGTGCTGGACTTCGGCTGCGGTTCAGGGATCCTGGCGATTGCCGCGCTGCTGCTGGGCGCCAAAGAAGCGGTGGGCACCGATATCGACGTGCAGGCGCTGGAAGCCTCCCGCGATAACGCCGGGCGCAACCATATCCCTGAAGGCAAATTCCCACTCTACCTGCCTGAGGACCTGCCTCAGGTGCAGGCCGATGTGCTGGTGGCGAACATCCTCGCCGGGCCACTGGTGTCGTTGGCGCCGCAATTGTCGAGCCTGGTCAAGCCTGGCGGACGTCTGGCGCTGTCGGGCATCCTTGCCGAGCAGGGCGAAGACGTCGCTGCGGCGTATGCCAAGGATTTCGAGCTGGACCCGATCGCCAACCGCGACGGCTGGGTACGCATCAGCGGACGTCGGCGCTAGAATGAGCGCTTGCCTGAATCGGATGGCCGCATGACCGACAGTTTCGTCACCCAGTGCCCGCATTGCCACGCACGCTTTCGCGTCAACCACGCTCAATTGAGTGTGGCCCGCGGCGTGGTGCGCTGCGGCTCATGCCTGCAAGTGTTCAATGCCGCTCGCCAATTGCTGGAGCAGCGCGCCCACGCGCCTGCGCCGGAACAGCCGGCCGCCACTGAGCCGACGCCCGAGGCAACGCCCGAGCCAGAGCCACAGCGCGCGATCAGCCAGAAGCAGTGGACCGCCGAAGAGCTGGACCTGGACAACCTGGACCTCGACGAGGAACTGGCCAAGCTCGAACGCCGCGAGATTCAGCACACCCTGCCGGCGGGCGCGGAGCGTCGTCAGCCCGGCGCCGACCGCCGGCAAAAAGAAGACACCCTCAGCGCCAGCCGCGAAACGGTCAAGGCCGAGGAAGAAAAATGGGCCACCAGCCTGTTCAGCGAACCGCCGCAGGAGCGCCCCAGCGCCGCCGAAGACGAACCTGAACCGCCTCAAGCCTCTGCGGCCAATCAGCGCACCGAACCGTCCATGACGCTGCACGCCAACGCGATTGACGACGAACCGCCGTTGCACGCCGCGCCGGACGATGAAGACCGCGACCCGCCCTTCACGCCGCTCACCCTAGCAGCAGATGAGCCGGAACACGAAGAACGCCCACAACCGCGTCGCAAACGCCTGCGTCCGGAGCCTGGGGTGCACGACGACGTGCTGCAGGACCTCGAAGACGATCCCTTGCACCTGTACGCGCAAAAACGTCCGTCGGGCTGGGGCCGTCGCCTGATTTGGATCCTGCTGGTGCTGATCGCGGCCGCCGGCCTGGCCGCCCAGTACATCGCCTACCAATTCGACGACCTGGCGCGCCAGGACGCCTACCGCCCATGGTTCCAGCAACTGTGCCCCACCCTGGGCTGCACCGTGCCATCGCGGGTCGATATCTCCCACATCAAGAGCAGCAACCTGGTAGTGCGCAGCCACCCGGAGTTCGCCGGAGCGCTGGTCGTGGATGCCATCATCTACAACCGCGCAACGTTCTCCCAGCCGTTCCCCCTGCTGGAGCTGCGCTTTGCCGACCTCAATGGCAACCTGATTGCCAGTCGTCGCTTCAAACCCGCCGAATACCTGAGCGGCGAATTGGCCGGCGTGAGCGAAATGCCATCGCAGACCCCGATTCATATCTCCCTGGACATCCTCGATCCAGGCAACAAAGCCGTGAATTACAGCCTGAGCTTCCATTCCCCGGAGTGAATCGACCCACGCGCAGAAGCTTGACGGTGGATTATTGACCCCACGCCACCCAACCAAACCGGCGGCGATAAAGAAATAACTGTTCAGATTTTATCCAATTCAGCCTTTATCCAGTCATCGAGAGCGGGTATCATGCCAACCCTTTTTCGAACTCTAATGATCCGGCCCCACAACAGGGAAGTCCTATGTCGGCGGTACGCATCGGCCCATATACATTGCACAACGGCTTGATTCTCGCCCCAATGGCGGGCGTCACCGATCAGCCCTTTCGTCAGCTCTGCAAACGTTTGGGCGCGGGTCTTGTAGTCTCGGAAATGGTCACCAGCGACATGAGCTTGTGGAACACCCGCAAATCGCGGATGCGCATGATCCACGAAGGTGATCCCGAGCCCCGCTCGGTACAGATCGCCGGTGGTGATGCACAGATGCTGGCGGATGCGGCCCGAGCCAACGTGGAGTTGGGCGCACAGATCATCGACATCAACATGGGCTGCCCGGCCAAGAAGGTCTGCAACAAGGCCGCCGGTTCCGCCCTGTTGAAAGATGAGCAGTTGGTTGCCGAGATCCTGCAGGCCGTTGTCGCCGCAGTGGATGTGCCGGTGACCCTGAAGATTCGGACCGGTTGGGACCGGGACAACAAGAATGGCCTGACGGTGGCGAAGATCGCCGAACAGGCAGGCATCACAGCGCTGGCGGTGCATGGCCGCACCCGCGCCGATCTGTATACCGGTGAAGCCGAGTACGACACCATTGCCGCGATCAAGCAGGCGGTGTCGATGCCGGTCTTTGCCAATGGCGATATCGACTCAGCCGAGAAAGCCCGGCGCGTGCTGCACGCAACCGGTGCCGATGGTTTGTTGATTGGCCGGGCCGCCCAGGGGCGGCCGTGGATTTTCCGTGAGATCGAACACTTTTTGCGTACCGGCGACGTGATGCCGGCGCCGGAGCTGGTCGAGGTGGAACGTATTCTGCTAGAGCATCTGGCTGCCCTTCACACCTTCTATGGCGATGTGATGGGCGTGCGCATCGCTCGTAAGCATGTGGGTTGGTATCTCGCAACCCTGCCGGGCGCCAGGGAGTTTCGCGCCGGCTTCAATCGTTTGGATGAAACGCAAGCACAGGTCACCGCCGTTCGAGAGTTTTTTGCCGAACGAGACAAGAGCCTGAGAGCAGGGGACGGAAAAGGGGTGGCCGCATGACGATGATGACCGAGACTTTAGTGAGTGGAACAACACCCGTGAGCGACAACATCAATTTGAAACAGCACCTCAACACGCCGAGCGAAGAAGGCCAGACCCTTCGCGGGAGTGTCGAGAAGGCGCTGCACAATTATTTCGCCCACCTTGAGGGTGCTTCCGTCACGGACGTGTACAACCTGGTGCTCTCCGAAGTCGAAGCGCCCTTGCTCGAAAGCGTGATGAACTACGTCAAGGGCAACCAGACCAAAGCCAGTGAGCTGCTGGGCCTCAACCGTGGCACCTTGCGCAAAAAGCTCAAGCAATACGATTTGCTGTAAGCATTCAATCAAACCAGAAAGGCGCCCGCGTAAAACCGGTCGCCTTTTTTGCTGACTCCTTTGCTTTTGATGGAAATTGAAATGACCGACCAGACTACCCGCCTGCCGATCCGCCGCGCCTTGATCAGCGTCTCCGACAAGACCGGCATCCTCGAATTTGCCCGGGAGCTGGAAGCCCTGGGCGTGGAAATTCTCTCCACGGGCGGGACCTTCAAACTGCTGCAGGACAACGGCGTGGCCGCAGTAGAAGTTGCGGACTACACCGGTTTCGCAGAAATGATGGACGGTCGGGTCAAGACCCTGCACCCGAAAATCCACGGCGGCATCCTCGGCCGTCGCGGTATCGACGACGCCATCATGACCGAGCACGGCATCAAGCCGATCGACCTGGTGGCCGTTAACCTCTACCCCTTCGAAGCCACCATCAACAAGCCAGGCTGCGACCTGCCGACCGCCATCGAAAACATCGACATCGGCGGCCCGACCATGGTGCGCTCGGCGGCCAAGAACCATAAAGACGTGGCCATCGTGGTCAACGCCAGCGACTACGCCCAGGTGCTCGAAAGCCTGAAAGCCGGTGGCCTGACCTACGCCCAGCGTTTTGACCTGATGCTCAAGGCGTTCGAACACACCGCCGCCTACGACGGCATGATCGCCAACTACATGGGCACCGTGAACCAGGCCGCCGACACCCTGAGCACTGAAGGCCGCAGCCAGTTCCCGCGCACCTTCAACAGCCAGTTCATCAAGGCGCAGGAAATGCGCTACGGCGAGAACCCGCACCAGAGCGCGGCGTTCTACGTGGAAGCCAAGCCGGCCGAAGTCGGGATCGCCACCGCGACCCAACTGCAAGGCAAGGAGCTGTCCTACAACAACGTGGCCGACACCGATGCCGCGCTGGAATGCGTGAAAAGCTTCGTCAAACCGGCCTGCGTAATCGTCAAGCACGCCAATCCATGCGGCGTGGCGGTGAGCCCGGACGCTGAAGGCGGCATTCGCCAAGCCTACGAACTGGCCTACGCCACCGATACCGAATCGGCCTTCGGCGGCATCATCGCCTTCAACCGTGAACTGGACGCCGAGACCGCCAAGGCCATCGTCGACCGTCAATTCGTTGAAGTGATCATCGCACCAAGCGTCAGTGAAGAAGCCCGCGCCATCGTTGCCGCCAAGGCCAATGTGCGCCTGCTGGCCTGTGGCGAATGGTCGGCGGAACGCGCCGCTGCCTGGGACTACAAGCGCGTCAATGGCGGCTTGCTGGTACAGAGCCGCGACATCGGCATGATCGGCAGCGACGACCTGAAAGTGGTCACCAAACGCGCACCGACCGAGCAAGAGATCAACGACCTGATCTTCGCCTGGAAAGTGGCCAAGTACGTTAAGTCCAACGCCATCGTCTACGCCAAGAACCGCCAGACCATCGGTGTCGGCGCCGGCCAGATGAGCCGCGTGAACTCGGCGCGTATCGCCGCGATCAAGGCTGAGCACGCCGGTCTGCAGGTTGTGGGTTCGGTGATGGCATCCGACGCGTTCTTCCCGTTCCGTGATGGCCTGGACAACGCCGCCAAGGCCGGCGTGACCGCCGTGATCCAACCGGGCGGTTCGATGCGCGACGCAGAAGTGATTGCCGCGGCTGATGAGGCAGGCATCGCGATGGTCTTCACCGGTATGCGCCATTTCCGCCACTAAGCCACTGCGTAAAGTAGCCCGCTTATCGCTGCAAGCGCCAAGCAAGAGCAGACCAGAGTCGCTTTTACTTTCGCTTGCAGCCTTACTCATTCAAGGCTGCGCAACGCAGGGTGGAGCAATACAGATTGCTTTTACTTGCCGCTTGCAGCTTGCAGCTTTTAACTTCCCTCGAAGGAGTCTGACTTGAACGTCCTCATCATTGGCAGCGGTGGCCGTGAACATGCCCTGGCCTGGAAAGTTGCCCAGGACCCGCGCGTCCAGAAAGTTTTCGTAGCCCCCGGCAACGCCGGCACCGCAATTGAAGCCAAGTGCGAAAACGTCGCCATCGACGTGTTGGCCCTGGAACAACTGGCGGACTTCGCAGAGCAGAACGTCGCTCTGACCATCGTCGGTCCGGAAGTGCCGCTGGTTGCCGGCGTTGTGGACCTGTTCCGCAGCCGTGGCCTGGATTGCTTCGGCCCAACCGCCGGTGCTGCACAGCTGGAAGGCTCCAAGGCGTTCACCAAGGACTTCCTGGCGCGCCACAAGATCCCGACCGCCGACTACCAGAACTTCACCGAAATCGAGCCGGCCCTGGCTTACCTGCGTGAAAAAGGTGCGCCGATCGTGATCAAGGCCGATGGCCTGGCCGCGGGCAAAGGCGTGATCGTCGCGATGACCCTGCAGGAAGCCGAAGACGCCGTACGCGATATGCTCGCCGGCAACGCGTTCGGTGATGCCGGCTCGCGCGTGGTAATCGAGGAATTCCTCGACGGCGAAGAAGCCAGCTTTATCGTGATGGTCGACGGCAAGAACGTATTGCCGATGGCCACCAGCCAGGACCACAAGCGCGTCGGCGACGGCGACAGCGGCCCGAACACGGGCGGCATGGGCGCATACTCCCCTGCCCCAGTGGTCACCAGCGAAGTGCACCAGCGCGTCATGGACCTGGTGATCTGGCCAACCGTGCGCGGCATGGCCGACGAAGGCAATGTCTACACCGGTTTCCTCTACGCCGGGCTGATGATCGACAAGGCCGGCAACCCGAAAGTTATCGAGTTCAACTGCCGCTTCGGTGATCCGGAAACCCAACCGGTAATGCTGCGTCTGCAGTCGAGCCTGGTACTGCTGGTGGAAGCCGCCCTCGCCCAAGCCCTGGACAAAGTTGAAGCCCAGTGGGACCCACGCCCGAGCGTCGGCATTGTGCTGGCGGCCGGTGGTTACCCTGCCGACTACGCCAAAGGCGATGTGATTAAAGGCCTGGACGCGGCGGCGACCCTGGAAGGCAAGGTGTTCCATGCGGGCACCGCCCTCAAGGATGGCCAGGTCGTGACCGCCGGTGGCCGTGTGCTGTGCGCCACCGCAATGGGTGACAGCGTCGATGCCGCGCAACAACAGGCGTATAAGCTGGCCAGTAAAATCGATTGGAACGGCTGCTTTTATCGCACCGACATCGGCTACCGCGCCATTGCCCGTGAACGCGGCGAAACGCAGTAACACTAACTATCCGTTCGGTTAGGCAAGGGCCTCTGGCCCTTGCCGTATACAGGCTCCCCGCGCATAGTTAACCCGTGCATCAACCTACGAAGGGATTTCGCCGTGCGCTGGCTCAGGATCGCCATAGGTTTCACTGTCAGTCTGCTGACGCTGCTCTGCCTGTTCCCGGCCCAGGCCGCCGCACAGGGCAGTGGCTGGGCAGTATTGCTTGATGAACAGGCCGACCTGCAACTGAGCGACATCCGCTCCCCCCGCTACACCAACCAATTCAGCCCCATCGAACTGGACCGCATTACCGCCGCGCAACCGGACGGCGCGTTGTGGGTACGTTTCAAGCTGCAACCGGGCAAGCACGAGCAAGTACTTCGGGTATTCGCCCCGGACCTGTCCCACCTGAGCCTGTATGTCCTGGACGGCGACACTCTGGTGGAGCAACAAACCACCGGCACCCGCCAGCCCCAGGCGGAACGCCCGTTGCCCAGCACCGACTTCATGCTGCCGATACCCCAGAGTCAGAAGCCCCTGGAAGTCTATCTGCGCCTGGTATCGGAACACGAGCTGCGCCCCTATATCACCCTTGGACCGGCCGTGCTCGCCGCCGCCGACCAGACCCAGACGCTGATCTACGGCCTGCTGTTCGGCTGCCTGATGATGCTGATCCTGCATAACTTCTCACGCTTTGCCTACCATCGCTCGCGCAGCAGCCTGTGGCTCGCGGCCTGCGAAGTGCTGTTGATGCTGAGCCTCGCGCTGTTGCTCAACCTGGTGGGCCCGTGGTTGCCGAACTGGCACGCGATCCAGACCCCAGGCGCCTACCTGGCGCTGCTTCTGACCGCGCCATGCGGGCTGATGTTCGCCTACCGTTTCTTCATGCCCCTGGGGCCGCACCCGCTGAACAAACTGTTGATGGCCGATATCCTGTTTATCGTGCTGTCCGGCCTGTTGCTGTTGTTCGTCAACACCCTGCCGCTGAACATCATCACCTACGCCCTGGTAGCCCTGGCGGGCCTGAGCATGTTGTTTGTCTCGGCGTATCACTGGCAGAAAGGCTATCGGCCGGCGCGTTTATTCGTGGCGGGCATGGTGGTGTTCAATATCGGCACGCTGATCATCCTCCCGGCGCTGCTGGGCCTGACCATGATCTCGCCCCAGGGTTTGATCGTCACACTCCTCGCGTTCATCTGCCTCAGCGGCCTGCTGATGAGCCTGGCCCTGGGTGAGCGCCAGCGCGCTATCGTCGAGGCGCGCTTCAGCCTCAGCCGCGACCTGGCCGCCAGCAACGCCGAGATCGCCGCCAAGGCCGAGTTCCTGGCCAAGATCAGCCACGAAATCCGCACCCCCATGAACGGCGTGCTGGGCATGACCGAACTGTTGCTCGGCACCCCGTTGTCGGTGA
Source organism: Pseudomonas sp. EYE_354 (assembly GCF_023148575.1). Lineage (NCBI taxonomy): Bacteria > Pseudomonadati > Pseudomonadota > Gammaproteobacteria > Pseudomonadales > Pseudomonadaceae > Pseudomonas > Pseudomonas sp. EYE_354. The sequence goes on along the minus strand of NZ_JAHXNQ010000003.1, from coordinate 341,904 downwards.
AGCAGCGCGACTACGTGCAGACCATCCACAGCGCCGGCAACGAACTGCTCACGCTGATCAACGAGATCCTCGACATCTCCAAGCTCGAATCCGGGCAGATCGAGCTGGATGATGTGCAATTCGACCTCAATGCGCTGATCGAAGACTGCCTGAGCATCTACCGCGCCAAGGCCGAGCAGCAGAACGTCGAGTTGATCAGCTTCATCCAGCCTCAGGTGCCCCGCGTCATCAGCGGCGACCCCACACGCCTGCGCCAGGCGCTGTTGAGCCTGCTGGAAAACGCCCTGCACAAAACCGATGAGGGTGAAGTGCTGATCGTCGTCGCCCTGGACGACCGCAGCACCAAGCCGCGCCTGCGCATCGCCGTGCAAGACAGCGGCCTACCCATGGACGCCGCCGAGCGTGATGCGCTGCTGCACAGTGAACTGCACAGCAAAAACTTCCTGTCGGCCACCCGTTTGAGCGGCCATCTGGGCCTGGTGATCGCACGCCAGCTTATCCTGTTGATGAACGGCGAGTTCGGCGTCAAAAGCGGCAGCCATCAGGGCAGCACGTTGTGGCTGACCCTGCCCCTGGACCCGGAACGCCTGGAACACCCGACCTCCGACCTCGACGGCCCGCTCAAGGACGCGCGCGTGCTGGTGGTGGACGACAACGACACCTGCCGCAAGGTGCTGGTGCAGCAATGCACGGCCTGGGGCCTGAATGTAAGCGCCGTACCGTCGGGCAAGGAAGCCCTGGCGTTGCTGCGCACCAAGGCGCACCTGCGCGACTACTTTGATGTGGTGCTGCTGGACCAGAACATGCCCGGCATGACCGGCATGCAGTTGGCGGCGAAAATCAAAGAAGACCCGAGCCTGAACCACGACATTCTGCTGATCATGCTCACGGGCATCAGCAATGCGCCGAGCAAGATCATCGCACGCAACTGCGGGATCAAGCGCATCCTCGCCAAGCCGGTGGCCGGCTACACCCTCAAAACCACCCTGGCCGACGAGCTGACCCAACGCAACAAAGGCGGCGTTGCGCCACGCGCGATGCTCAACCCGCCGGTGGAAGTGACCGTGCCCAGCGATTTCAAGATCCTGGTGGCCGAAGACAACAGCATCTCCACCAAAGTGATTCGCGGCATGCTCGGCAAGCTCAACCTCAACCCGGACACCGCCAGCAATGGCGAAGAAGCACTGCAAGCCATGAAAGCCCAGCGCTACGACCTGGTGTTGATGGACTGTGAAATGCCGATCCTCGATGGCTTCTCGGCCACCCAGCAACTGCGCGCCTGGGAGGTCAGTCACCAACGCATTCGCACCCCCGTGGTGGCACTCACCGCGCACATCCTCTCGGAACACAAAGAACGCGCACGCCAGGCGGGCATGGATGGGCACATGGCCAAACCGGTGGAATTGTCGCAGTTACGTGAGCTGGTGGAGTTCTGGGTGGCGCAACGCCAACAGAAACAACAACACAGCCCCGTGTCCTGACTGCTACAGGACCTGAAGGCCTGATAGACTCCCCCACGACTTCTCCTGCCACGAGCCGCCCCCATGCTCCACGTGTTGTTCAGCGTTTACCTGAAGATGCTCGTGCTCTATAGCCCGTTCTTCGTGCTGTCCTGCTTTATCAGTCTGACCCGCGGCTATTCCAGCAAAGAGCGGCGACGCCTGGCCTGGAAGGTGGCGTTGGCGACCCTGGTCTCGAGCGTGTTGCTCTACCTGTTCGGTCGGGTGATTTTCAGTGTGTTCGGCATCACCGTGGATGCGTTCCGCATCGGCGCCGGCAGTGTGTTGTTCATCTCCGCCCTGGGTATGGCCCAGGGCAAGTCGGCGGTGCAGACCGACAACGTGCAGCAGGACGTGACCATCGTGCCGCTGACCATCCCCCTCACCGTCGGCCCCGGCACCATCGGCGCCTTGCTGGTGATGGGCGTCAGCCAGCCACACTGGGATGACAAGCTCACCGCCATCCTCAGCATCGCCCTGGCCAGCCTCACCGTTGGCGTGGTGCTGTACCTGTCCAATCGGATCGAACGCATCCTCGGCGACCAGGGCTTGCAGATTGTCAGCCGGTTGATGGGCTTGTTCGTGTGCGCCCTGGCCGCGCAAATCATTTTTACCGGCGTGCGCGGTTATCTGGTGCCTTAAATCCGGTACCTGGCAATGGCCGACTGCACCTTGTCCCCAGCACTTTCGCGCATCAGTTGCAGGGTCTTGTCGTTGACCATCGACGTATTCAGCACCAGACAGGTCTGCCCGCTGAACGCCTCAACCGAGCCACTGTCCCACTCCAGGAACGGCAACCCCACCTGCTTGCTCACGCCCTGAGTGCTGTAAGTCACCAGCACCATCATCAGTTCACCGTCCGCCTCGGCACAGGACGCCAGGCCGAAATCACCGCCCTGGTGCAGTGTGCTGTTGCGCTTGAACAGTTCGAAGGACGTCGGCTGCTGCTTCAACGCTTCCAACGCATCCGCCGCGAGTTTCGGCAGCGTCGCCACCAAAGGCCCGGACAACGACATCGAGGCCCACAGCGCCGTGATGATATTCAGCGCCGTCAGTTGCACTGTCAGGCCCTTGCCGTGACTTGAGACCCGTTCGAAACGGCTGCGCACCGGCACCCAGCCCAGGCCTGTCATCACCTTGATAAATTCCTCATACCAGGCCTCGCTACCGCGAGGAATGTTCAGCACATCACTGACGTAGCTGCTGGCCAGCAGATAGCTTTTGCGGATGTACTCCCGGTTCACACCGGACAGCCCCTGCGCAAACGAAATCACGCTGTTGTTGACCACCGCCGCATCGCATTCCTCCTCAGTATCGAGCGGCAAAACGGCCTGTTCTGCAGATGTCTTCGGCAGTCGGTAAGCCGCAATCAACTTGCGCCTTTTGGTCGTGTTGATCCTTCTGTGATATCGCTCCATTTTTCGTTCTCCACAAGCACCCCACATGGGGCTTGCTTGCACCCTAATCCAGCGTTCGGTGAGCTTGCCAGACGATAAACATCGCTTGGCCCAGCCCCTCCAAAAACACCGCCCAGCAATCGTTGGGGGCAGCACCCGCCCTTCCGGTTTTCGACGATAAAAAAAGAAAAAGCCCCGAATAACGCCCGATGTTTACCAGGCGCTATTCGGAGCTTTCGTGCCGCTTCAGCCGACGGGTTTTTCGCCGTACCAGCGCGGCGTATACACCCACTCACCACCTCCGGCACGGGGGAATGTGCAGGTGGTGGACGAGCCGATCAGCACCATGGTGCGCATGTCCACCTGCTCCGGGGTCAATTGCCCCAGGGTGGTGACCCGCAGGGTCTGGCCTGGGCGACCGATGTCGCGCCCCAGCACCACTGGGGTGGCGGGCGCGCGATGCAACGCGACGATTTCCAGCGCACGGCCCAACTGCCAGGGCCGCGAGCGCGAGATCGGGTTGTAGAACGCCAGCGCCAGGTCGGCCTGGGCAGACAGGTCCAGACGCTTTTCGATGATCGACCAGGGCTTGAGGTTGTCCGACAGCGACATCACGCAGAAGTCATGCCCCAGCGGCGCACCGGCCTGGGCGGCAGTGGCCAGGGAGGCCGACACGCCCGGCAGGATCTGCAGGTCGACCAGATGCCAGGCCGGGTCGTCGGACTCATGCAATGCCTCGATAACCGCCGCCGCCATGGCAAATACACCGGGGTCACCGGAGGACACCACCACCACCGAACGGCCGCTGGCAGCCAGTTCGAACGCATGGCGCGCACGCTGCATCTCTTCGCGGTTGTCGGTGCAGTGCTGCACCTGGTCGTCTCGGAACGGCCCGGCCATGCGCACATAGGTTTCATAGCCCAGCACATCGGTGCAACGCGCCAGTTCGGCTTTGACCGCAGGCACCATCAACTCGGCAGCGCCAGGGCCCAGGCCGATCACCGCGAGGCGACCACGGGGGCGCCCGACTTGCGACACATCCAGCGGTTGCTCGGCCATCTCGATGACGATATCGGCGTCCTGGGTCACGCGGCCAAAACGCAGCGGCACCGCCAGCGCCAACGCCGCTTCATGCAGCGAAACCTCAGCCATGTGCAGGTCGCCCGCCAACAGGCACGCCAGGGATTGCACGGCGATCCCGGCCTCCTGCAATGCCACGCGCACGCGTTGCGCCAAATCCGCCCCCGGCTTGCACGTAACACATACGTTCTTCGGATAAATCAGCAGCTCGTTGACCACCGGCACCCGCTCGGCACTGCCCACATGGATGGCCAGACGCGCGTGCGGGTCCTGGGGCAGGTTCGCTTGATCCAGCCACGGCGCCGCGCCTTCGATGCGTACGCTTTGACCGGCCAGCAGGTCCGAGACGAAGCGCTTGCCCAGCTCCAGATCGGCCAACTCATAGCCCGTCGGCGGGTTGAGCAGGCAGGTGCCGAAGCGCAACTCGCCACTGGTGGTGATCGCCGCGGCGACGTTGAGCGCCGCCGCGATGTCCCGCGCCATCCCATTAACGCCGCCCAGGCCACCGAGCAGCGGCACCACGGCGCTGCCGTCTTCGGCCACGGCCAGCACGGCCGGCTCTTCACCTTTTTCCAGCAACAGCGGCGCCAGGGTGCGGATCACAATACCCGCCGCGCACAGGGCAATCAGCGGCGTGCCGTGTTGATACAGCTGACGCACAGTGACGCCGAACTCGGTGTAGGCCAGGTCCGCGCCCTCAACCCGCCCGAGCAAACCGTGGATCAACGCGCCGGGGTACAGCTGCTGGATCTTGCGCGCAGTGGCCAGGCTGCCCTGCCCCAGAATGACAATCGCCGGACGCGTCATCCTTGCCACCGTTCACCGGGCACGATGATCAGCGAGAAATACGGCGAGGACGACGGGTCGACCTGATCCAGCGGCACGATCTTCTGATTGACCATGGTGGCGCGTTCCACGTACAGCGCGCGCTCGGCCAGACCGAGCTCTTCCAACACCTGGCGCACCTTATGGAAGTTACGGCCCAGCTTCATGATCACCGCCGCGTCGGCATCCGCCAGGCGGCGCTTGAGATCGTCATGGGGCAGCACGCCCGACAGCACCGACAGGCTCTGGTTGCGATACACCAACGGCGCGCCCAGCACCGAAGCGCCGCCGAGCATCGAGCACACGCCAGGGATGACCTGGGCTTCGTAGCGCTCGGCCAGGCGGTCATGCAGGTACATGTAGGACCCGTAGAAGAACGGGTCGCCTTCGCAGATCACCGCCACATCGCGACCGGCATCCAGGTGCGCGGCCACCTCGACGCTGGCGCTGTCGTAGAAATCGCTGATCACTTGCTCGTAGGACAAGGGCGCGGGCAGCGCTTCGGTGGTCACCGGGTACACCAGCGGCATCAGAGTTTGTTGCGCCACCAGGTGGTCTTCGATGATGCCGAACGCGTTACCTTTCTTGCCCTTGGCCACGAAGTACGCCACCACCGGCGACTCGCGCAGCAGGCGCAGCGCCTTGAGGGTGATCAGCTCGGGATCGCCGGGGCCCACGCCCAGGCCGATCAAACGTCCGCGTGCCGGCATCATTCGACCTCCGTGGCGAGCGCATTGACCGCCGCCGCTGCCATCGCACTGCCACCCAAACGGCCCTGCATGATCACGAACGGCACGCCACGGCTGTCGGCCGCCAGCATCGCCTTGGATTCGGCGGCGCCGACAAAGCCGACCGGGAAGCCGAGGATCAGCGCCGGCTTCGGCGCACCGGCATCGAGCATTTCCAGCAGGTAGAACAGCGCGGTCGGCGCGTTACCGATCACCACCACACTGCCTTCCAAATGCGGGCGCCACAGCTCCAGAGCGGCAGCCGAGCGGGTATTGCCCAGCGCCTGCGCCAGCGCCGGCACGCTGTCGTCGCGCAAGGTGCAGATCACTTCGTTGTTGGCCGGCAAGCGGGTGCGGGTCACGCCTTCGGAGACCATGCGCGCATCACACAAAATCGGCGCGCCGGCGGCCAACGCGTCGCGCCCGGCCTTGCCTGCGCCTTCAGAGAATTGCAGGCCGTCGATGACATCGACCATGCCGCACGCATGAATCACCCGCACCGCGAGTTTTTCCAGGTCGGCCGGGATGCGGTCCAACTTGGCTTCCGCGCGAATAATGGCAAAGGAGTTGCGATAGATCTCCTGACCGTCGCGGATGTAATCAATCATCGGTGTTGCTCCGTGGGTGAGCGCGCAACAGGGCGCCCGCCGCTTCAATGGAAAGGTTGCGCGCGTGCAGCCGGCCGAACCCTGGGTGGGCTGCATCGCAAAAATAGAGGTCGTAGTGGCCGGGGCTCACCGCCAGCAGGGTGACGGGCGCGGTGTGCGCCGCAGCGCAGGAGCGCGGGCAACCGGACAAGTGCACGCTGTGGGCGGTTCGCAGCGCCGCCAGCTGCACGGCGTCGGCCTTGGTGTCGGCCAGGGCTTTGCCGCAGCCGCTGGAGCCGGTGCAAGCGGTCAAACGCGCCAGGGGCTGGTCGATGGAACACAGAAAACCCAGTTGCGCCAGGCGCTCGGTCACGGCGTGAGGTTTCTCGACGTAGGGCAGCAGCACGCCTTGCCAGGGGGTGAAGCGCAACGTGCCGTCGCCATAGTCGTCCGCCAGCTGTGCGGCGCCCTTGAGCATCGTCGGATCCAGTCGACCCAAGGGGGCGCCGGCGGCGACATAAAACTGATTCTGTTGCGACTGTGGATAAGTGCCGAGCTGCAGCAAAGCCCCGCTGGGCGGGCGTTTGAACCCGTCGACCGGCAGCAGCGGCAAGCGCAGGCGGCTCAGTAAGTTATCCACAGGCAACTGGCGCATGCGCGTCTGTTCGGCGGTGGCGAGGTCGAGAAAAGCCTCCAACACCGCCACCACCAGCGCGTGGCCCTGATCCAACGGCACCGCGGCCAAGGGCGCATTCAGCCCCGGACATCCGGCCAGACCGAACGCAAGTAACGTCTGGCCATTACGCACGAACGCCGACAGCCACAGGTCATGGTGATGCTCAAGCATCGCCAGCGCCTCGCCGCCATCCACTTGCACGGCGAACTTGGCCGACAACTCATGAAAACGCGGATGGGTTTGCAGGGTCGCGAGGATCTGAGCGGCCAGCGGACGCGTGTCGAACAGCATCTGCGGGTCGATCCCGGCGCTGGGGCTGAGCATCAGGTTGCGCACATCGTCACCGGCGGCGTTGCTCGGGCCCAGGTCTGCGGCCAGCAGCCTGGCGATCAGGGCGTCCTGCTCGGCGCCGATTCCGCGGATCTGCAGGTTGGCACGGTTGGTCGCCTCGATCACCCCACCGGCATACGCCTGGGCCGCGTCCGCCACGGCGTTGGCCTGGGCGGCGGTGATCGAACCACCGGCCAGTTTGATCCGGCAGATGCCGCCATCCAGCGCCTGGACGATACGCAGCAACCCCGGACAAGCCGAGGGGCGCAAGGTATTCACAGCGGGCGTTGGATTCACGGGGCTACCGGTTGACGGGTAAAGGCGCGGTATTATGCCTGCTTTGTCCGGCGGCATGAAAAGCCTGCCCGTCGGATGTCGTTCAAGGAATTGATATGTCGCCCTGGCTGACGGTTGTAGGCATCGGTGAAGACGGCTTCAAGGGGCTGGGCAGGAATGCCCGGCATGCCCTGTTGCGCGCCACGCGGATTATAGGTGCGCAGCGCCAGTTGGACCTGTTGCCGGTGTGTATTCGTGGCGAGCGCCAGCTGTGGCCGAGCCCGTTTTCCCTGGAGCCGGTGCTGGCCACACCGGGCGAACCGGTGTGTGTGCTGGCCAGTGGCGATCCGATGTTCTATGGCGTGGGGGCCAGTTTGGCGCGGCAGGTGGCGGCTGAAGAATTGCTGATTCTGCCCGCGCCTTCGTCGGTGTCCCTTGCCGCCGCGCGTTTGGGCTGGCCGTTACAGGACGTGGTGACGTTATCCGTGGTGGCCCGGCCCGTCGCGGCAATCAACGCGCATCTGGCCAGCGGTGTGCGCTTGTTAGTGCTGAGTAATGATGGTGGCAGCCCTGCGTTGATCGCTGCTGTGTTGACTGAGGCCGGGTTCGGACCGAGCCGATTGACCGTGTTTGAACACTTGGGCGGCGCCAATGAGCGGCGTATTGACGGCCTGGCTGCGGAGTGGCAGCACCACTCGGCCGCCGATCTGAATCTGGTCGCCATCGATTGCCTCGCCTCTCCCGACACCCCACGTCTGTCGCGCCTGGCAGGCCTGCCGGATAGCGCCTTCAAGCACGATGGCCAACTGACCAAACGCGATGTGCGCGCCATGACCCTCGCCCGCCTGGCCCCCATGCCGGGCGAACTTTTGTGGGATGTGGGTGCAGGCAGCGGTTCCATCGGTATCGAATGGATGCGCGCCCACCCCAGTTGCCGTGCGCTGGCGATTGAAGCCGACGCAGGCCGCCAAGACTTGATCGAACACAACCGCGACGCCCTCGGCGTGCCTGGCCTGCACCTGGTACGCGGCACCGCCCCGGACGCCTTGCACGGTTTGCCGACACCCGACGCGATCTTCATCGGCGGTGGCGTCACCCGCGACAGCGTGCTCGACACCTGCTGGCAACAGCTGCGCCCTGGTGGTCGCTTGATTGCCAATGCCGTGACCCTGCAAAGCGAAATGACCTTGATGAACTGGCGCGCGCAGCACGGCGGCGAACTGACCCGCATCCACGTGGCCCAGGCGCAGCCGTTGGGGGAGTTCGATACCTGGCGCCAGGCGCTGCCGATCACCTTGCTTGAAGTGACCAAGCCGCTATGAAACGCATCCTGCTGCTGGGCGGCGTGACTGAAGCGCTGGCCATTGCCCGCACGCTGGGCCCGGAACATATCTACAGCCTGGCCGGTGTCGGCCGCGTGCCCACCGACCTCACCTGCCAGGTGCGCGTCGGGGGTTATGGGGGAGCCGAGGGGCTGGCGCAGTTCGTTCGCGATGAGGGGGTTAGCCTGATCCTCGACGCGACCCATCCGTATGCGGCGCAGATCAGCCGCAATGCCGCCGAGGCTGCACAGTTGAGCGGCGTGCCCTGCTGGGCACTGCGTCGCCCGGCGTGGCAGCCGCAGGCAGGGGATGATTGGCGCGAAGTGAGTGATTGGGCCGAGCTGATCGCGGCGCTGAAACCCTTCAAACGGCCATTGTTTACGCTGGGCCGCGAACCGCTGCAACACCTCGAAGAGATCCCCGCAGACCAGTACTGGACGCTGCGCGCACTGGACGTATATCCGGGCAATGAGCGCTGCAAAGTCATCGGCGCACGCGGGCCGTTTTTGATCGACGACGAGCGAGCGTTGTTTGAGCGGCGGCGGATTGATGTGCTGATCAGCAAGAACAGCGGCAGCACCGCCACCGAGCCGAAGCTGGAAGTGGCGCGGGAACGAGGGGTGCCAGTGCTGGTGTTGAAACGGCCGGTGTTGGCGGCCGTGGACCGGGAGTTCCCAACCGTCGCGGCGACATTACAGGCAATCACCCTTCTCTAAACACCCCGTTCCACAGTTAAAACCGCGTCATCCAGCGACGGCTGTCGTCTGCCCGACGCCGTCATGCACGCGATCGGCCAGCAACTGCGCCAGCTCGATCAACTGCGCGACGCCGAGCAATTCCTCGCGTTTCGGGCCTTCCAGGTCAAAGGCCAGATCACAACTCAGTGCATTGGCCGAGGCCAGTGTTTCGCTGAGGTTGACCAGCAGGTCTTCGGTGCTGAATCCGTCAGCCACGGTGAATAGCCGGATGGGGGGATTGGGGGTGGGTTTGATCATTGTGAAGTCCCTTAATCTAAGTGGAGCTGCCACTGATCGCCGCGATGCGATGGGGTGGCAGCTGTGCGCAGGTTCGCGGACCGGAGATTAAGGAAACCGGCATACCCGAAGGCATCCCGCGCACAGCCACCATAACGCCGCACAGTAGACGATAAAAAAGCGTCAACTGAAAGGAGGCAGTACTTAATCAAGCCGGGCCGCGACGCCCGTCCGCTGCATTTGCAGCGGTGTACGGAGACTAGAGACCGAGTGTCCTAGGGACAACCTCAAATCCTTGTCGGAAATTTCTGTTTGTACGAATAGCCAGCCGGGCGGCTAGCTACCAAGATCGTTCCCACGCTCCCGCGTGGGAATGCAGCCCGTGACGCTCCGCGTCACCTGTGCGCAGTAGCCGAAACTTGCAGCGCTTGGCGGGACGCGGAGCGTCCCGGGAGGCATTTCCACGCAGAGCGTGGGAACGATCAAAAAAAGGAGTAACTCATGAATGAATTCACTGACTTCGACGTGGCAGAGCACCTAAAAACCCCCGAGGATATGGCCGAATATCTTGAAGCGTGCTTCGAAGAAGATACGGGTGACGGCCTGCTGATCCGTTCAGCGCTCAACAACATCGCCCGCGCCCAAGGCATGACCCAAGTAGCCCGCGACGCCGGCCTCGGACGAGAAAGTCTGTACAAAGCCCTCTCCAGCACTGGCAATCCCGAGTTCGCGACTATCATGAAGGTCATGAAAGCGTTGGGTCTCAAGCTTCACGCCAAGGCGGTCTGATTCCACTGCGACACCAAACCACACCGCCCCTTTTTACTTCTGCGCACCGATAAGGCTAAATACCCGCCTGATCGATTAACCCTACGGATTGTCCGCCATGGCCCGTCAACGCTTTGCAATTGCCTGGATCGCCTGCCTTGCAGTGCTGTTCAACGCGTTTGCCATGCCGGTGGCCGGTGCGATGCAGCAGGCGGACGATCCGGTCAAGCGCCTGATGTGGGGCGGTTTCTGCTCTTCCAACGGCACAAGCCTGAAGACGATTGCCCTGGGCAAACTGGAAATCCCAACGCCGCAACAGGACGATCATTCCACCATGCAGCATTGCTGGTGTTGCTCGGGCTCGGCGCCATTGGTGGCGCTGCCGGGGCATGTGCCGCAGTTGTATGTCACGCAGTTCGAGGCGGTCGAGAGCCTGCCGCCGCCGTCAGCAGCACCGCCGACCCCGCGCCAGCAATGGCCGAGCCTCAACCCCCGCGCCTCTCCAACGGTTTGATTGCCTTCGCAAGTGAACTGCGTTTAGAACCGTTCTGGAGAACTGCCATGCTTAAATCTTCCCTGCTTCTGGCCGCGTTGCTGCTGCCGGTGTTCAGTGCCGCCAATGCCGAAGACTACAAGGCCGGCGACCTGCTGGTCAGCGATCCCTGGTCCCAGGAATTGCCGCCCAATGCCCCCACCGTCGCCGCGTACTTTGTGATTCATAACACCGGCGCCACGCCGGATCGCCTGCTCAGTGCCGAAACCCCCTTGGCGCAGAAAGCCGAGTTGCATGAGCATGTGATGCAGGGCGATTTGATGAAGATGCAGCAAGTGCCCAGCGTGGCCGTACCGGCCAAGGGTGAGCTGACCTTCGCGCCCATGGCCTACCACGTGATGTTGCTGGGCCTCAAAGACCGCAGCCTGTTGGCCGACGGCAAGCAGTTTCCGCTGACCCTGACCTTCGAAAAAGCCGGCAAGGTCGAGGTGCAAGTGTCGGTACAAAAAGTCCCGCCGATGGCCAATCACGAGCATAAACACGCTCAATAGGCCACCGCTCGATGGGCGCCCCCCGCGCCAGGCTCTCTGCACACCGCCGCGTGAAGCGCGGCAGTTGGGTCAGCCTGTTCGCCATGCTGATGATTTTTATCGGACCGCTGATTTCCCAGGCGATGCCGATGGATCATCACGCCGGTATGTCGATGCCGATGAGCATGTCCATGGACATGCCCGGCGACCATGGCGAAGATCATCAGCCTAAAGCCCCCAGCGAACATCATGCACTCTGGGCCAAGTGCGGTTATTGCGACCTGCTGTTCAGTTGCCCGGCCCTGCCCGGCAATGTGTCATTCGTGGCCCTCGGTTCCCCGCCGCCGGCCAATGCCCTCACCCCCGCCACGCGCCTGGGCCATGCCCGGCAGAGCATCTTCCCCGGCGCGCGCAGCCGTGCACCGCCCATCGCCTCGTAGCCCCTTAGCACCGTTACTTCACCCCGGCCGACTTTAGACAGACAGCCGCAGGCTGCTGGCCGTGTTGTTTACGAATGATTGATGGAATTTGTCATGTCCAGGTTTTCTGCTGACACCCGTTTGGGAAGTACCCCTGTGCTCGCGGCCCTGTGCGGCGCTTTACTCGCGCCCTGCGCTCAGGCCGACGAACACGCCGAACATGAGCTGAGCCCCACCGTGATCACCGCGATCGCGCCCAGCTCACCGCTGACCGCCGTCACCAACCCGAAAGATCCGCGCCAACCCGTGCCCGCCAGCGACGGCGGCGACTACCTCAAGACCATCCCCGGCTTCGCCCTGGTGCGCAACGGCGGCACCAATGGCGACCCGGTGCTGCGCGGCATGTTCGGTTCGCGCCTGAATATCCTCACCAACGGCAGCATGATGCTCGGCGCCTGCCCAGGCCGGATGGACGCGCCCACCTCATACATATCCCCGGAAATCTACGACCGTCTCACCGTGATCAAAGGCCCGCAAACCGTGCTGTGGGGCCCTGGTGCCTCGGCCGGCACCGTCCTGTTCGAGCGCGAGCCGGAACACTTCGGCGAACTGGGCACCCGGCTCAATGCCAGTGTCCTGGCCGGCTCCAACGGGCGCTTCGACAAGGTCATCGATGCCGCCGCCGGCGGGCCATTGGGCTACGTGCGGGTGATCGGCAACCAGGCCCATGCCGATGACTACAAGGACGGCAATAACGACACGGTCGCCTCGCGTTACGACAAATGGAACGGCGACGTCGCCGTGGGTTTCACCCCAGACGCCGACACCCTGCTGGAACTCACCGCCGGGCGTGGCGATGGTCAAGCACGCTACGCCGGGCGCGGCATGGACGGCTCGCAGTTCCTGCGCGAAAGCCTGGGGCTGCGCTTCGAGAAATCGAATATCGGCGAGGTGCTGGATAAGGTCGAAGCCCAGGTCTACTACAACTATGCCGACCACGTGATGGACAACTACAGCCTGCGCACGCCCTCAGGCACCGGGATGATGGCCGGGCCGATGGCGTCGAATGTCGACCGGCGCACCCTCGGTGCACGCATCAAGGCCACATGGCGCTGGGCCGATGTGCAACTGATCGGCGGCCTGGACGCGCAAACCAATGAACACCGCGCGCGCAGCAGCATGGGCGTCGACACCTACAAGGACCTGCCGCGAAACAAGGACGCCGACTTTCACAACTACGGCGTGTTCGGCGAACTCACCTGGTACGCCGCCGACCGCGAGCGCCTGATCAGCGGCGCGCGCCTGGACCGTGCTTCGGCCAAGGATTTTCGGCAAACCACCGGCTCGGGCATGAGCACCCGCGCCAACCCCACCGCTGGTGACACGCGCGCCGATACCCTGCCCTCAGGTTTCATGCGCTACGAGCACGACCTGGCCGACAGCCCCACCACCCTCTATGCCGGCCTGGGTCATGCGCAGCGGTTCCCGGATTACTGGGAGCTGTTCTCGCCCAACACCGGCGCGAGCGGTTCGGTGAATGCCTTCGACGGGGTGAAGCCGGAGAAGACCACCCAGCTCGATGTCGGCGCGCAATACAAAACCGACGATCTGGAGGCCTGGGCCTCGGCCTACGTTGGCCAGGTGCGTGACTTCATCCTGTTCGACTACCGCGCCGGCATGATGGGCACCACCTCCCAGGCGCGTAACGTCGACGCCCGTATCATGGGCGGCGAACTGGGCGCGGCGTACAGGCTGACGCGCAACTGGAAAGCCGACGCGACCCTCGCCTACGCCTGGGGCAAGAACAGCAGCGACGGCAAGGCCCTGCCGCAGATGCCCCCCCTGGATGCACGCCTGGGCCTGACCTACAGCGAAGACGACTGGAGCGCCGGCGCGCTGTGGCGGGTGGTGGCTGCGCAACACCGTATCGACCCGAACAAGGGCAATGTGGTCGGCAAGGACTACGACAAGAGCGCTGGGTTCGGCGTGTTTTCGCTGAACGCGGCGTACCGCATCAACAAAAATTTCAAGGTCAGCACCGGCGTCGACAACCTGTTCGGCAAGGCCTACGCCGAGCACCTGAACCTGGCGGGCAATGCCGGGTTCGGCTACCCGTCCAGTGATCCGCAGGCCATCAAAGAGCCAGGGCGCACGCTCTGGACCAAGGTGGACATGAGCTTCTAAAAGCCTCGCAAGCAAACCCCTCCGACCGTTGGAATGCAGTCCAAAGATCGGAGGGGCCTGCTTCCAGAGGCTGCCTGACCCCAACTAAAAAAATTCAAGCGCTGCGGAGCATCCCTGATGAACAAGCAAAAAATTTCCTTTTACAACCTGGCCTGGCGTTGGCACTTCTACGCCGGCCTCTTCGTCGCCCCGTTCATGGTGCTGCTGGCCCTCACCGGCATCATCTACCTGTTCAAGCCCCAGCTCGACCCGCTGATGTACGGCCACCTGCTGACCGTGCCGGCCGCCGAACACGCCTTGAGCGCCGACGAGCAACTGCAACGCGCCAAGGCCGCCTTCCCCCAGGCCACCCTCAGCAAATACCTGCCGCCGGCGGACGCCACCCGCAGTGCGCAGTTCGTCATGCATAAGGATGGGCGCGAGGTGACGGTGTTCGTCGACCCCTATCGCGGCACCGTGCTCGGCGAACAGGACGCAAAATACAACCTGCAAGCCATCGCCCGCGCGCTGCACGGTGAGCTGATGATCGGCACCACCGGCGACCGGCTGGTGGAGCTCGCCGCCGGCTGGGGCGTGATGCTGGTGGTGTCGGGCCTGTACCTGTGGTGGCCGCGTGGCAAGTCGTCAGCTGGCGTCTTGTGGCCACGTTTTAACAGCCGTGGCCGGGTGTTCTGGCGCGATCTGCACGCGGTCGCCGGTTTCTGGGGCGCGGCATTTTTGCTGGTGATGCTGCTCAGCGGCATGACCTGGACCGGCTTCTGGGGCAAGCAATACGCCGACCTGTGGAACACCTTTCCGGCGGCGATGTGGAACAACGTGCCGCAGTCCGATCAACAGGCGCGAGTGCTTAACACCGCCACCCAACAGACCGTGCCCTGGGCCATGGAAAACACGCCGATGCCGGTGTCCGGCGACCATGCCGAGCACATGAACCACGGCGCGATGCATGCAACGCCGGCCGCGCCTGCCATCAGCCTGCAACAGGTGGTCGACCTGGCCACCGCGCGCAAGGTCGAGCCCGGCTACAGCATCACACTCACCACCACCGCCGAAGGCGTGTTCACCGTCTCGGTGTTTGCCGACGACCCGCGCAACGACGCCACCCTGCACGTGGACCAGTACACCGGCAAGGTGCTGGCGGATGTGCGCTGGGAGCATTACAACCTGGTCGCGCGGGCGACCGAGACCGGGGTGATGCTGCACGAGGGCAAAATGTTCGGCTGGGTCAACCAACTGATCGTGCTGGTGATCTGCCTGATGATTCTGCTCAGCGCCGTCAGCGGCGTGGTGATCTGGTGGAAGCGCCGGCCCCAGGGTGGACTGGGCGTTCCGCCGTTGCACCATGACCTGCCGAAGTGGAAAACCGCGATGACGATCATGCTCGGCCTGGCGATCATTTTTCCGCTGGTGGGCGCCTCGCTGATCGCGGTGTGGGCGTTGGATCGGTTGGTGTTGGCGCGTTTCTTTGGCCAGCGCGCGCCCTCCAAGGATCAGGCATAAGCCTGGCAATGCCAATCACCGCCTGACGCACCAGCACGGTGCCCGCTGCGCACCATCGCCAGATCCAGGCGCCGTATCGGTGCAGGGACTGGCGCAGAACGCGGTGCGCAGCGCCGCATTCAAAGGCCGGTCCAAGCAGGCACAGCCTTTGCAATCACTCCAGTATCTGACCCATAACAACACTCAGGCACTCGGAGATCGCACCATGAAGCGTCGCAGCTTGATCAAGGCTTTCACTTTGTCGGCATCCATTGCCGCTATGGGCATGACCTGGACGGTCCAGGCCGCCGAGACCATCAAGGTCGGCATTCTGCACTCGCTGTCCGGCACCATGGCCATCTCCGAAACGTCCCTCAAAGACATGGCGCTGATGACCATTGATGAGATCAACGCCAAGGGCGGCGTAAACGGCAAGATGCTCGAACCGGTGGTGGTGGACCCCGCGTCGAACTGGCCGCTGTTCGCCGAGAAAGGCCGCCAATTGCTGACCCAGGACAAGGTTGCCGTGGTATTCGGCTGCTGGACGTCGGTGTCGCGTAAATCCGTGCTGCCGGTGTTCGAAGAACTCAACGGCCTGTTGTTCTACCCGGTGCAGTACGAAGGCGAAGAGATGTCGCCGAACGTGTTCTACACCGGTGCCGCGCCGAACCAGCAGGCGATCCCGGCGGT
Organism: Pseudomonas sp. EYE_354; assembly: GCF_023148575.1. NCBI lineage: Bacteria > Pseudomonadati > Pseudomonadota > Gammaproteobacteria > Pseudomonadales > Pseudomonadaceae > Pseudomonas > Pseudomonas sp. EYE_354. The sequence continues at coordinate 325,647 of NZ_JAHXNQ010000003.1, read as the reverse complement.
GGAGTACCTGATGAGCGAAGAAGGCGGCAGCGCCAAGCGCTTCTTCCTGCTGGGCACCGACTACGTGTACCCGCGCACCACCAACAAAATCCTGCGCTCGTTCCTGCATTCCAAAGGCGTGGCGGATAAAGACATCGAAGAGGTCTACACCCCGTTCGGCCATGCCGATTACCAGACCATCGTCGCCAACATCAAGAAGTTCTCTGCCGGCGGCAAGACCGCGGTGATCTCCACCGTCAACGGCGACTCCAACGTGCCGTTCTACAAAGAACTGGCCAACCAGGGCCTGAAGGCCACCGACGTACCGGTGGTGGCGTTCTCGGTGGGTGAAGAAGAACTGCGCGGCATCGACACCAAGCCGCTGGTGGGCAACCTTGCCGCGTGGAACTACTTCCAGTCGGTGGAGAACCCGGTGAACAAAAAATTCGTCGCCGACTGGAAAGCCTACGCCAAGAAGCACAACCTGCCGGGCGCCGACAAAGCCGTGACCAACGACCCGATGGAAGCCACCTACGTGGGCATCCATATGTGGGCGCAGGCGGCCGAGAAAGCCAAGTCCACCGACGTCGACAAAGTGCGTGAAGCCCTGGCCGGCCAGACCTTCGCCGCGCCGTCGGGCTTTACCCTGACCATGGACAAGACCAACCACCACCTGCACAAGCCGGTGATGATCGGCGAGATCCAGGCCGACGGGCAGTTCTCGGTGGTGTGGCAGACCCAGGAGCCGATCCGCGCGCAGCCGTGGAGCCCGTACATCCCTGGCAATGACAAAAAGCCGGACTACGCCGTGAAAAGCAACTAAAGCCCCCCAGGCCAAATGTGGGAGGGGGCAATCCTCTTCCCACACTGTCCGGCACGACTAGGACATTTGTTTATGCCCGCTGCCCTCCATCGCTATTTCCTGGCACTGCTGCTGTTACTGCCTTTGGCGGTACACGCAAGCGACGCCGAAGACTTCCTCGCCGCCAACCCGGCGCAACAAGCCAAACTCCTCCAGGACTGGGCCGCCAACCCCGACCCGGCGCGCATCGAGCTGGTGGACGCCCTGGAGCAAGGCCAGCTCACGCTCAACGGCGAAACCAAAACCGTGCGCCTGAACAACCGCCTGCGCGGCCTGATCGATAACGTACAAGCCAGCCAGCAACTGCTCGCCGCCGATCCCAAGGTCCGTTTGACCGCCGCGCAAACCCTGCAAAAAAGCGCACAACCGGCGCAGCTCAAATTCCTCGACCAGCGCGTCGCCGCCGAAACCGACGAAGGCGTGCACACCGCGCTGAGCCTGGCCCTGGCCAACCTGCAACTGGTCGACCCCGACCCGGTCATACGCCTGGCCGCCGTGCGTCTGCTCGGCAGCACCGGCGACCCGCTGGCCCGCACGCGCCTGGAAGCCTTGCTGGCCCCCGGCGTCGAAACCGATGCCGGCGTGCACACCGCCGCCGAAACCAGCCTGGCCCAGGTCAAACGCAAATTGATGATGGGCGAGATCCTCGGCCAAGCCTTCAGCGGCATGTCCCTGGGGTCGATCCTGCTGCTGGCCGCGCTGGGCCTGGCGATCACCTTCGGCCTGCTCGGCGTGATCAACATGGCCCACGGCGAGATGCTGATGCTCGGCGCCTACTCCACGTACGTGGTGCAGTTACTGATGCAGCGCTACGTACCCGCAGCCATCGAGTTCTACCCGCTGGTGGCGCTGCCGGTGGCGTTTTTTGTGACCGCCGCCATCGGCATGGCGCTGGAACGTACGGTGATCCGCCACCTGTACGGCCGCCCCCTGGAAACCCTGCTCGCCACCTGGGGCATCAGCCTGATGCTGATCCAACTGGTGCGCCTGGTGTTCGGCGCGCAGAACGTCGAGGTGGCCAACCCGCAATGGCTGTCCGGCGGCATCCAGGTGTTGCCCAACTTGGTGCTGCCGTACAACCGCATCGTGATCATTGCCTTCGCACTCTTTGTTGTCGTGCTCACTTGGCTGCTGCTGAACAAGACGCGCCTGGGCCTTAACGTGCGCGCCGTCACCCAGAACCGCAACATGGCCGCCTGCTGCGGCGTGCCCACCGGGCGTGTGGACATGCTCGCGTTTGGCCTGGGTTCCGGCATCGCGGGCCTGGGCGGCGTGGCGCTGAGCCAGATCGGCAACGTCGGCCCGGACCTGGGCCAGAGCTACATCATCGACTCGTTCCTGGTGGTGGTGCTCGGCGGCGTCGGCCAACTGGCAGGGAGTGTCACCGCAGCGTTCGGCCTGGGCATTGCCAACAAGATTCTTGAACCGCAGATCGGTGCCGTGCTCGGCAAGATCCTGATCCTCGCGCTGATCATTCTGTTTATCCAGAAACGCCCGCAGGGACTCTTCGCACTGAAAGGACGGGTGATCGACTGATGAACCAGCCATTGATGCTCACGGCCGCGCAAAAGGCCGGTCCCAAGGCGACGGTTGCCGCCGGTGCGATCATCCTGATCCTGCTGCTGGCCTTGCCGTTGTGCTCACTGCTCACGCCGGAAAACCCGCTGCATGTGTCGGCCTACACCCTGACCCTGGTGGGCAAAATTCTCTGCTACGCCATCGTCGCCCTGGCCCTGGACCTGGTGTGGGGTTATGCCGGGATGCTGTCCCTGGGCCACGGTTTGTTTTTTGCCCTGGGCGGTTACGCGATGGGCATGTACCTGATGCGCCAGGCGGCCGGCAGTGAGTTGCCGGCGTTCATGACCTTTTTGTCGTGGACCGAACTGCCCTGGTACTGGGCCGGCACCGATCACTTCCTCTGGGCGCTGTGCCTGGTGGTGCTGGCGCCGGGTTTGCTCGCATTGGTGTTCGGTTTCTTCGCCTTCCGTTCGCGGATCAAGGGCGTGTACTTCTCGATCATGACCCAGGCCCTGACGTTCGCCGGGATGTTGTTGTTTTTTCGCAACGAGACGGGCTTTGGAGGCAACAACGGCTTTACCAACTTTCGCAGCATCCTGGGCTTTGGCATCACCGAGCCGGGCACGCGCGCCGTGCTGTTTACCGCCACGGTATTGCTGCTGGTGGCGAGCCTGTACATCGGCTGGCGCCTGGCGCAAAGCAAGTTCGGCCGCGTGCTGACCGCCCTGCGTGACGCCGAAAACCGCCTCATGTTCTGCGGCTACGACCCGCGCGGCTTCAAGCTGTTCGTGTGGGTGTTGAGCGCGGTGCTGTGCGGCCTGGCCGGGGCGTTGTATGTGCCGCAGGTGGGCATCATTAACCCCAGCGAAATGTCGCCGACCAACTCCATCGAAGCCGCCGTGTGGGTGGCCCTGGGCGGGCGCGGCACACTGATCGGCCCGCTGCTCGGCGCCGGCGTGGTCAACGGCATGAAGAGCTGGTTCACCGTGGCCTTCCCGGAGTACTGGCTGTTCTTTCTCGGCGCGCTGTTCATCATCGTCACCTTGTACCTGCCCAAGGGCGTCATCGGCCTGTTGAAGAAGTGAGGAACGTCATGCTTGAACCTATCTTCGACGCCGGCAGCGGCCGCGACGCCATCGGCCTCGGCCAGGCCGCCGGCAAGGGCCTTAACACGCGCCATGGCACGATCCTGACCCTGGAAGACATCAGCGTCAGCTTCGATGGTTTCAAGGCGCTCAACGACCTCAACCTGTACATCGGCGTCGGCGAACTGCGCTGCATCATCGGCCCCAACGGCGCGGGCAAGACCACCCTGATGGACGTGATCACCGGCAAGACCCGGCCCAGCCACGGCAACGCCTGGTTCGGCGAAACCCTGGACCTGACCAGCCTGAGCGAAGTACAGATCGCCCAGGCCGGTATCGGCCGCAAGTTCCAGAAACCCACGGTATTCGAAGCCCTCAGCGTGTTCGAAAACCTGGAACTGGCGCAGAAGACCGACAAGTCGGTGTGGGCCAGCCTGCGTGCACGCCTGAGCGGCGAACAGAAAGACCGCATCGATGAAGTGCTCGACACTATTCGCCTGACCGCATCCGTGCATCGCCCCGCCGGCTTGTTGTCCCACGGCCAGAAGCAGTTCCTGGAGATCGGCATGCTGCTGATGCAGGACCCGCAACTGTTGCTGCTGGATGAACCGGTAGCGGGCATGACCGACGCCGAAACCGAGTTCACCGCCGAGCTGTTCAAGCGCCTGGCGGGCAAGCACTCGTTGATGGTGGTGGAGCACGACATGGGCTTTGTCGGCTCGATTGCCGACCACGTCACCGTATTGCACCAAGGCAGCGTGCTGGCCGAAGGGTCGCTGGAACAGGTGCAGGAAAACGAGCGCGTGATCGAGGTGTATTTAGGACGGTGATCGTTCCCACGCTCCGCGTGGGAACGCCGTCTTGGACGCTCCGCGTCCCGCTGCGCAATGGTGATGCAGAGCGTCACGGGATGCATTCCCACGCTCCGCGTGGGAACGATCATTGAGGAGGTTTTGAGAATGCTGCAAGTCGACAAGCTGCACCAATACTACGGCGGTAGCCACATCCTGCGCGGGCTCTCGTTTGACGTGAAGATCGGCGAAGTCACCTGCCTGCTCGGCCGTAACGGCGTGGGCAAGACTACGCTGCTCAAGTGCCTGATGGGCTTGCTGCCGGCCAAGGAAGGCGCGGTGAACTGGGAAGGTAAAGCCATCACCGGTTTCAAACCGCACCAGCGCGTGCACGCCGGCATTGCCTACGTGCCCCAGGGGCGGGAGATTTTCGGGCGGCTGACGGTGGAGGAAAACCTGCTGATGGGCCTCTCGCGGTTTCCCGGCAGCGAGGCCAGGGAAGTGCCCGCGTTTATCTACGAGCTGTTCCCGGTGCTGCTGCAGATGAAACATCGGCGCGGCGGTGACTTGTCCGGCGGTCAGCAGCAACAGTTGGCCATCGGCCGCGCCCTGGCCAGTCGCCCGCGCCTGTTGATTCTCGATGAGCCGACCGAAGGCATCCAACCGTCGGTGATCAAGGAGATCGGCGCTGTGATCAAAAAGCTCGCCGCCCGTGGCGACATGGCGATTCTGTTGGTGGAGCAGTTCTACGATTTTGCCGCTGAATTGGCCGACCAGTACCTGGTGATGTCCCGAGGTGAAATCGTGCAGCAGGGCCGTGGAGAAAATATGGAAAGCGACGGTGTGCGCGGTCTGGTAACCATCTAATCTGTAGCGTCCTGACAATAAGCACACAACCATGAATTTGCCCGTAACCCCTGCCCTGTTCACCCCCAGCTGGCATGCCGAACTGGAACTCGGCTACGCGCGTTTCGGCGACACCACGCGCCCGGTGATGCGCCGCCACATCGGCCCGCTGCGTGTGCAAAAGCACCTCTACGCCGAGGGCCCCGAGGTGTGCCAGCACATCATCGTGCACCCGCCCGGCGGAATTGCCGGCGGCGATCGCCTGGATATAACCGCCCATGTCGCCACAGGCGCCTGGGCGCAATTGACCAGCCCCGGCGCGGCCAAGTGGTACCGCGCCGGCGGCCCGGCGTTCCAGCAACTGGCGCTGACTGTCGAAGCCGGCGCCACTCTGGAATGGCTGCCCCAGGAAACCATCGTGTTCAGCGCCGCCCAGGCCGAACTCACCACCCGCATCGACCTGCACGGCGATGCCCGCCTTTTCTACTGGGACGTGGTTGCCCTCGGTCGCCCGGCCAGCGACGAGCGTTTCGACCTTGGGCACTTTCAATCGCACCTGGATATCCGCCGCGACGGCCAGTTGCTCTGGCACGAACGCCAGCGCATCGTCGGTGCCGACGGGTTGCTCGACTCGCCCATCGGCCTGGACGGGCAACCGGTGTTCGCCACCCTGCTGGTCACCGGCGAGATAGGCCCTGACCTGCTTGAACACTGCCGCGCGCTGCCGAACGCCGTGCGCGGCGACCTGACCCAACTGCCCGGCCTGCTGGTCGCGCGCTGCCTGGCCAGTGAAGCGTTGCTGGCACGGGCATGGTTGATTGATTTATGGCGGCTGTTGCGCCCGGCACTCCTTGGCCGCGAAGCCGTTTCACCACGAATCTGGAGCACCTGATCCATGGATTTAACCCCACGGGAAAAAGACAAACTGCTGATCTTCACCGCCGGTTTAGTCGCCGAGCGGCGCCTGGCGCGCGGTGTGAAGCTCAACTACCCGGAAACCATCGCCTACATCTCCGCCGCCCTGATGGAAGGCGCGCGCGATGGCCGCACCGTGGCCGACCTGATGCACTACGGCACCACCCTGCTCAGCCGCGAACAGGTGATGGAAGGCATCCCGGAGATGATTCCGGATATCCAAGTGGAGGCCACCTTCCCGGACGGCACCAAGCTGGTCACCGTCCACCAACCGATCGCCTGAGGCTCGGCCATGATTCGTGATGCAACCGAAAAGGACCTTCCCGCCATTCGCGATATCTACAACGACGCGGTGCGCAACACCACGGCGATCTGGAACGAGCAACCGGTGGACCTGGCCAACCGTCTGGCCTGGTTCACTGCGCGCCAGGCCCAGGGTTACCCAATCCTGGTGGCGGTGGAAAACGATGAAGTCACCGGCTACGCCTCTTACGGCGATTGGCGGCCCTTTGAAGGCTTCCGCTACAGCGTCGAGCACTCGGTGTACGTGCACAACGACCAACGCGGCAAAGGCCTGGGCCCGCGCCTGATGAACGCGTTGATCGAACGCGCGCGCGCAGGCGGCAAGTACGTGATGGTCGCCGCCATCGAAAGCGGCAACCAGGCCTCGATCCGCCTGCATGAACGCCTGGGGTTTATCACCACCGGGCAGATGCCCCAGGTGGGCATCAAGTTCGGCCGCTGGCTCGACCTGACCTTTATGCAACTGGCCTTGAACCCGGGCGCCGAACCGCCCAAGGAGTGAGATCGATGAGCGCTGCGCAACTGCGTCGAGTCAATGCCGAGAGTTTTGCCCATTACCGCCAGGGCCTGATTGAGCTGTTGCTGGACGCGGTCAGGCACGGCGCCTCGGTGGGCTTTATGGCCGACTTCGATGAAGCCCAGGCCCGCGCTTACCTGAGCGGCGTGCACGCGGGAATCGAAGACGCCAGCCTGTTGCTGTGGGTGGTGGTGCGCGATGAACAGGTGCAGGCCAGCGTGCAATTGGCGCTGTGCCAAAAGGCCAACGGCCTCAACCGCGCCGAGGTGCAAAAGTTGCTGGTGCACAGCAGCGCTCGTCGCCATGGCCTGGGCCAGCAACTGATGCACACCCTGGAACTCGCCGCGCGCCAGCACAAACGCGGCCTGCTGTACCTGGACACCGAAGCCGGCTCTGCGGCCGAAGCCTTCTACCAGGCGCTGCGCTACACCAAGATCGGTGAACTGCCCGATTACTGCCAAAGCCCGGACGGGCGCTACAGCCCGACCGCCATTTACTTCAAGACCCTGGGGCAACCTGCATGATTCCTGGTGAATATCAGATCCAGCCTGGCGAGATCGAGCTCAACGTCGGCCGCCGCACCGTCACCTTGAGCGTGGCCAACAGCGGCGACCGGCCGATCCAGGTGGGTTCGCACTACCATTTTTTCGAGACCAACGACGCGCTGACCTTCGACCGCGCCGCCAGCCGCGGCATGCGCCTGAATATCCCTGCGGGCACGGCTGTGCGGTTTGAGCCGGGGCAGGCGAGGACTGTCGAGCTCGTCGACCTGAGCGGGTTGCGGCGCGTTTACGGGTTTGCCGGAAGAGTCATGGGCGAGCTTTAGGTCGACGGCAAGCCATCACCTGCAAGCGGCAAGAAAGAGCGGCTTGCGGCGCCCCATTTGCTTTTACTTGAAGCGTGCAGCGAATAACGTGCAGCGCATATCCGAGGACCCAGGTTATGAAAATCGATCGTCAGGCATACGCCGACATGTACGGCCCCACCGTCGGTGACAAGGTCCGCCTGGCCGACACCGAGCTGTTTGTGGAAGTGGAACAGGACTTCACCGTCTATGGCGAAGAGGTCAAATTCGGCGGTGGCAAAGTCATCCGCGATGGCCAGGGCCAGAGCCAGTTGCTCGCCCATGAGGTGGTGGACACGTTGATCACCAACGCGCTGATCATTGACCACTGGGGCATCGTCAAAGCCGACGTGGGCCTGAAAAACGGCCGCATCCACGCCATCGGCAAGGCCGGCAACCCGGACATTCAGCCCGGTGTGACCATGGCCATCGGCGCCAGCACCGAGGTGATTGCCGGTGAAGGCATGATCCTCACCGCCGGCGGTATCGACAGCCACGTGCATTTCATCTGCCCGCAGCAGATCGAAGAAGCGCTGACCAGCGGCGTCACCACCATGATCGGCGGCGGCACGGGACCGGCCACCGGCACCAATGCCACCACCTGCACCTCGGGCCCATGGCACCTGGCGCGCATGCTGCAGGCCAGCGATTCGTTCCCGATGAACATCGGCTTTACCGGCAAGGGCAACGCCAGCCTGCCGGAGCCGTTGATCGAACAGGTCAAGGCCGGCGCCATCGGGTTGAAGCTGCATGAAGACTGGGGCACCACGCCCGCCAGCATCGACAACTGCTTGAGTGTGGCCGACGACTACGATGTGCAGGTGGCGATCCACAGCGACACGCTCAACGAGTCCGGCTTCGTCGAAACCACCCTCGCCGCGCTCAAGGGCCGCACCATCCACACCTACCACACCGAAGGCGCCGGTGGCGGCCACGCGCCGGACATCATCAAGGCTTGCGGTTTCCCCAACGTGCTGCCCAGTTCCACCAACCCGACGCGGCCGTTCACACGCAACACCATCGACGAGCACCTGGACATGTTGATGGTCTGCCATCACCTGGACCCGAGCATTGCCGAGGACGTGGCCTTCGCCGAAAGCCGTATCCGCCGCGAGACCATCGCCGCCGAAGACATCCTGCACGACCTGGGCGCGTTCTCGATGATCAGCTCCGACAGCCAGGCCATGGGCCGCGTCGGCGAAGTGATCACACGCACCTGGCAGACCGCCGACAAGATGAAAAAACAACGCGGCGCCCTGCCCGGCGATGGGCCCGGCAACGACAATTTCCGCGCCAAACGCTACATCGCCAAGTACACCATTAACCCGGCGATCACCCATGGCATCAGCCATATCGTCGGCTCGATCGAGGTGGGCAAATGGGCCGATCTGGTGCTGTGGCGCCCGGCGTTTTTTGGGATCAAGCCGACCCTGATTCTCAAGGGCGGCGCAATTGCGTCGAGCCTGATGGGCGATGCCAACGCCTCGATTCCCACGCCCCAACCTGTGCATTACCGCCCGATGTTCGCCAGCTTCGGCAGTTCGCTGCACGCCACCAGCCTGACGTTTATCAGCCAGGCCGCATTAGCGGCCGGGCTGCCGGAGGCGCTGGGGTTGAAGAAGCAGATCGCGGTGGTCAAGGGCTGTCGCGAGGTGCAGAAAACCGACCTGATCCACAACGATTACCTGCCGGATATCGAGGTCGATCCGCAAACCTATCAGGTCAAGGCCGATGGGCAGTTACTGTGGTGCGAGCCGGCGGACGTGCTGCCGATGGCCCAGCGTTACTTCCTGTTCTAAAGGCCGCCCGCGCCCGGCCACCCGGCGGGTCGGGCACGGGCGGGCACCTCAACCGGCGACGCGCCCCATCATCTGGTCCGTCAGCGTCTGCAACAGGGTTTTGCGCTGTTGCCACAGGTTGTCCAGCTCAGCGTCATAGACCTGCTCATCCATCACCGCGCCGGGGCTGACCTCGCTGGGCGCCTTGCCCAGCAACACGGCGTCCGCCTCGATCCGTTCTTTCAGCGCCTGCTTTTCCTGAGCGGCCAGCCCGCCATCGGCGCGCCATCGTTGCTGCGCCTCCTGCAGATCAGCCAAGGCGTCCACCTTGGCACTCATGGCATCGAAGGCCTGCGGGTTAGCCGCCTGGACATGGTCGACCCAGAACGGCTGTTCGAGCAGGTTGTCGCGCAACAGGTCACCGGCCTCCAATGCCTCGACGCGCTTGGCCGCCCCCTCCAGCATCGGCTCGGTCACATCCGGTTCGGCGAAGGTCATGCTGCGGGACTGCCAGGGCAAATCCAGGCGTGCGGCCAGCCGCGTGGCATAGGCCAGATGGATCTCCACTTCGTCAATGCTGCGGACCGCGTTGCCCTCTTCGTCGAACTGGGTGATGACGGCGCCCTCGTCATCGTAGATTGGAAACTTGCGCCCCTGAGAGAGCAATTCGCTGACCCTGGCCCTGGCGATCCGGCTCAGCTCGTCCAGGCGCGAGCGGCCCTTGGCCAGGTCCAGCAGCTCCAGGGTTCGCAACGCGAGGGGTTCGATCGCGCTGGCTTGGTGCACCAGTACCTCGACGCCCATGGCATTGAATAACTGCGCCCCGGCGTCAACGCAGGTGGTGGGGGCGGCAGCCATCTTGAACAGCCGCTCACGCAACACCGTATCGGCCGCCATGGCCTCGAGCATGCGCCAGACTTTGCCGGTCAGTTCCTCTTTGTACCCCTTGGTGCCGGCATCGGATGAGGTGCTGAGCTTGCGCAGTTCATTGAAGAACGGCTCACTGCCTTCGGCCTCTTCGAGGGCATTCCAGGTCTGCTGCTTGTGCAAGAACTGTTCGGGAGTCAGTCCGGTTATCCAATCGATACTGTCCTGCAGGCCCCTGGGTGCTGTGTGGGACGCGGGATCCAGGCCCACCGATTCGATATAGAGGCTGAGTTGGCTGAGCACATCCGGCGCCAGTTGCTCGCGGCTGACCTGCGTCCTGGCCAGGAGCATGGCGCGGTCGGAGCCGGGGGCGACATCGGGGATCTCGCTCAGCGGGTTGGCGCCCAGCTCAAGGATGAACCCAGGCGGTCGGGGCTTGGCGAACAGCCCAAGTGGCCAACCACTGAGTTCACAGCCGGCCAGGTACAACGCACGCAGTTCGGCCATGCGACTGACATCCGGCGCGCGCCCCAGCGGATTGCCCTCCAGGGACAGGGTGTGCAGGCGCGTCATGTTCCTGATGTAGCCTGCCGTGTGCTCGGTCAGTTCGATCTCGTTGTCCGCCATCGACAGGAAATCCAGGTACGGCATCTGTTCAAGGGCGGCAGGCAACCGGGTCAGCTCGTTGTCGTCCAATTCCAGCTCGCGCAACCTGGGGAACTTCGCCAGGAAGCCGACCGACTCATCAGTGAGCTGACAATTGTTCAGCGATAGGCTGGACACATGGTCAAAGTTGCCGGGCAGGCTCGGCAGGGTCTCCAGGTGTTCACCGAGTTCAATCCCCGTCAGCATGATTTTCTGCCCGACGTAGCGATTGCCGGCGTCAAGATCCCGCTCGCCGCTGCGCCGCCAGGCATCGATCAATACCGCTTGGACGTCCTGGCGAATCTGCAACGACGATGCGTCCCTGGGGCCGGTAAATACCCAGGTGCGCAACGTGCTGTCCAACGCCCTGAACTCTGCCTCCAGCGCGCGCAGCCAGCCGTCGTGTTCAAGGTCGCGGTCCTGCAGGTAGCCCTGCAGTTCCGCATCGCTGATGCTGGGGTACAGCGCGCGCACGCGCGCCATCAGCCCGTCGCCCCGACGGCCGGTGCCACGGCCACTCAATGGGTATCCCAGGCGCTGGCCGGACAATCGCCGCGGCGATCTGAAAAAAGGCAGCGCTTGCGGCTGCATGCCCAAGACCTTGCGCAACGCCTCAGGGGGCAAGGCCTTGGCAGCGATCAAGGCCCTTAACTGCTCGCCCTGCCCCACATGCGGCAGGCCGATGGCAGTGCGATGAGCGTCGGTCAGCGCATGCTGCAACGCGCCGTACAGATCACTGGCGCCATGCAGCCCATTGCCCAGCTCATCGAACGCTTCATAGCGCCCGTCTGCCAGGCGAACCAGAACCTTACGACTGGACGCCGTCAGCTCACCGAAACGGGCGCGCAATGGGCCATGGAACGCCCCTTCACGTACTTCAATACACAGGTCGTCACGCCAGCCGGGGAGGTTTTCCAGGCTGTGCAGCACCAGCGCTTCGGTGTCCGGATTGTCCAGGGCGTCCAGGTACAGGCCTTCGTAGGCGCGTACCAGACGCATGTGCGATTGTGCCTTGCGTGCCTGCTCGGCCAGGCGCAGGGGCAGCCGTTTATGGGTGGCGATAAACGCCAGTTCGTCGTCGGTGGCACTCGCCAAGACCTCACCCGCCACTCCCGTGGGAACGCCTTTGAAGTCGCGCTGCACAATCTGGATCGGCAGACTTTTTTGAGGTTGTTGCTCGGTGTACAGGCTGCTGAACAATCGCGTGCGCTGCTCCTTGGCATACAGGGCCAGACGCGCAGTGAGTGTCTCGACCTGGCGCATGCTGTCCGTCACCAACTGCTTGCCCAGCAGGGTCTCACGCTGCGCTCTGTCGAGGTTTTCCACCACGCGGGCCGACAAGCGCCCCTGCATCAGGTCGCGGCGACTGATGCGAATCAGGTCATCGCCCGACGCGCTGGCCGAGCCGTAGCGAGCGACAGCCCGTGTCGGCGCGGCGGTTTCATACACCTCGATCCCTTTGCTGGCGGGCCAACCGTTCAACTCCGTCATCATTGCCGCGGCGTAGCCATACAGCCCGTCCGACAACGCGCCCGCCGCGATCTGCTCGCTGACACTGACCGCATCCGCATACGCGCGAAATTGCCGGGCGGTGTCGAGCAACACCGCCGGGGTCGGAAGACCGTCGGCATGCACCCTGCGCAATGTATCCTCGTTGACGCCGCAGGCCATGCGTATCTGCTCGAGCTGGGTGTCACTGAAGCCCTCCATCGCCGGGCCCAGGCGGCGCATCAGTGTCGCGCCGGCCCAGGTGCCGGGCTGCTCTGCCTCGTGCACCCAGGCCCCCTGGCCGTTATGCCGCACCCACGGCTGGTAAGCCTCTGTGCGGGTCGGATGCTGGATTCGATAGGTCTCGGGCAGTGGGTCCTGGGCCACCACAAAATGCTCGCCGTCCAGCGGCAAGACGCGTTGACCGTTGTGCAGGTGCAGACCGTCGCGGCTTGGGCCAGAGCCCGGCGCCAGGCTGATGTTACGGGCGTACGGCTTGAGGTCGGGCTTCCACAGACGCGTCTTGCCATTGGGCAAACGCACCGGTTTCATGTTCTCGATCAGCGGTGACACGGTGAAGTGGAACGCCACCCCTCCCACCACCAGCATCGCCAGGTTCTCCAGCACATCCATGATGTGCGACCAACCGGCTTCGCGGTCGCCCTCGCCCAGTTCAACCGTGCCCTCCAGCACCTCGTATAACAACTGCCCGGCGGTCGCCACCGCCATGACCGCACCCAAGGGCGGAATCGCCATGGACAGCGCGGTCAACACCACACCGCCGACAAAGATCCCGACGTTGAGGTAATGCGCCAAGCGTCTGGAGCGGCTGGCGGCGTCCGTGTCTGCGGTGGAAATGGCCAGCGTGCGGGCGTCGTCGAACACCCGCGTGAGCATGCTTTCGTACAACTCATCCCACAGGTCGACTTCCTGCCAGAGCCCCTTGATGGCATCGGCATTGATGTCCAGATTCGGCCCTTCGATGGGCTCCCGACGGGTGTAGTGCGGCTGGCCAAGGATCGACTGCAGCGGTGTCAACACAAGGGAGGGCGCCAGGGTTTTGGCCCAGAAAGCGCCCTGCTCGGAACGTAACCAGCGTGCCAGCCAGGATTCGGAGGGCGCTTTGATCACGGTCTCGGTAAACCGACGGTAGTAGTAGGGACGGTCCTTGTGCGCGATAAAGCGGCTGAAGAAGCGCTGGTAATCAGGCACCCCGGTCTGGGTGCGCAGGCTGCCGCCGAGCGCCGGCCACGCAGTGAGCTGGCGGGTCAGCTCACTGCGAAACGCCGCAAAGGACTCGTAGCGCTTGATCGGGTGTTCCGGGTCGTCCGGGATATACACGATGAACCAGTCCGAATACTGGTGCGCAACGCAGGGGTCGATAATCACGCAGCCCTGCAGGTGCAGGTTCATCAGGCAAGGCGTGCGATACCAGACCTGCTTGTCGCCGAGCCGAATATTCTGTTCGCCACTGGCCACGCGCATCAGCAGGGCAAAATCGTCCTCGCCGATATCGCCCTTGAGCAAGGCCAGGTGCGCGGCCGCCTTGAAGTCATCCTTGCGATTGGTGAGGTAGCGGATACGCAGCAGTTGCCGGGCCACTTCGTTGTCCGGGCGCAGGAGCCTGTCCAGGTAGGCCTGGTATTGCGCGCCCAGGTCAAGCCGACGGCACAGTTGGGCAAAGTCTTCGATCTTGAGAGGGGTCGAATGCCGGTCGAAATGGCCGCGCGCGTCGGGCAAGGTGATAAAACCCGAGGCTGCGTTGAAAAAGCCGGCCTGGGCTTCCGGTTCCTCAAAATTGTTCAGGGCCGCTTCGAGCAGTGTCAGCGTCTTGGTGCGGTAGCCGTTGGTGCGGCGGCCGAAAGCATCGTCCACCGGCACATACAAACGCAGGCACACCCGATCGACATCCAGCTCGTGGCCAGCGGCCTTCAGCGCTGCGGTGAGCAGCGGGTGGGCGAACGCATTGACCTCCTGAACATTGGCCATCAACTGGTCGAGCTTGTTCTGGGAGTCGCACCGGGCGTTCAGGCTGCGATTGAGTTGCTCACGCTGCTCGGCAGTGGCGGCGGCATACCAGTCGGGGATGGTCGCCGGGGTTTGGCGCAGTGCCGTACGCCGCTGGGGCGCAGCACGGGTGAGGCAGGCTGGGATCGCCTGTTTGATAAGGTCATAGTGCTGCCCCTGATCTCCCGGTACGGGAATATCCGGGGCAGCTGGATGTGGTTCGCTCATGGGTTGATACCTTGGCAGAAGAACAAGGTATCAACCTACTGGGGGCACGCCGGGCTCAGGCCGTAACTATTTAGCCGTTACCCCTCACACGCTTCAGAAGTGCTCGCGCGGGTTGAAGTTGGCCTTTTTCGCCAGCGCCTGCCACAACGCGATGGTCTCGTCGTCCGCCTGCTTGGGCATCACGGCCTTGAGCTGCACGTACAGGAAACCGCGCTCCCCGGCCTTGTTCAGCAAGCCATGGCCCTTGGCACGCATGCGCTGGCCGTTCTGGCTGCCGGCCGGCACCTTGAGGTTGATCTTGCCGGTGAGCGTCGGCACCGCCACTTCCGCACCCAGGGCCAACTCCCAGGGCGCCAGGGGCAAGGTGATCACCAGGTTTTCGCCTTCCACTTCAAACTTGGGGTGCGGCGCAAACTTGACGATCAGGTACAGGTCGCCATTGGCTCCGCCACCAATGCCCGGTGCGCCCTGGCCCTTGAGGCGGATACGCTCACCGTCGGTCACGCCGGCGGGGATCTTCACGTTCAGGCTCTTGGTGGTATTGCTGACGTGTCGGCCCGACGCGTCGTATTGCGGCACCTGGAAGGTGACCTGCTTGGACTCGGTGGACAGTGTCTCCTCCAGGAACACCGAGAGCTGCATCTCTACGTCCTGGCCTTTACGCCCGGCAGGACGACGCTGGCCGCCACCAAAGGCGTCGCCACGGCCACCGAAGATCGAACTGAAGAAGTCCGAAAAATCGCCCGCGTCCTGGCCGCCGCCAAAGCCGCCACGGCTCTGCCAGCCCGGTGGTCCCTGGAACGGCTGGCCATGCTGGCCGTATTTGCGCAGTTCGTCGTACTCGGCGCGTTTGTCGGCGCTTTTAAGCGCTTCATAGGCTTCGGACGCGTCCTTGAACTTGGCTTCGGCGTCTTTTTCCTTGCTTACATCCGGGTGATATTTGCGCGCGAGCTTGCGATAGGCGGCCTTGATTTCCTTGTCATCGGCGCTCGGCTCGACACCCAATATCTTGTAGTAGTCTTTGAAATCCATCGGCTGTTCACCATCCTTAATCGAGATCGCACAGCCCGGGGCACAACGTGCGCTGCTTTGCACCTGTTGAGTGGTGTGGCCTGGGGGTGCGTCGGAGTGTTATCGGCACTTGCGGTATGCACCAGATGTGGGGGCGAATCGCGCCGTTTCAAGCACGATTTAACGGATGGTCGGCCTACGCATCCGCGCTCGACTGACATACACTGCGCGGCCGTTTTTCGACCGGAACCCGATAGACATGAAAAACCCATCCCCAGCCCGTGCCTGCGGCATCGACTTCGGCACGTCCAACTCCACCGTCGGCTGGATCCGCCCCGGCATGGAAACGCTTATTGCGCTGGAGGACGACAAAATTACCTTGCCGTCGGTGGTGTTCTTCAACTTCGAGGAGCGTCGCCCGGTGTACGGGCGCCTGGCGCTGCACGAGTACCTGGAAAACTACGAAGGCCGCTTGATGCGCTCGCTCAAGAGCCTGCTGGGTTCCAAGCTGATCAAGCACGACACCAGCGTACTCGGCACCGCGATGCCGTTCACCGACCTGCTGGCGCTGTTTATCGGCCAGCTCAAGAGCCGCGCCGAAGCCAACGCCGGCCGTGAGTTCGAAGAAGTGGTGCTGGGCCGCCCGGTGTTTTTCGTCGATGACGACCCGATGGCCGACCAGGAAGCCGAAAACACCCTGGTCGACGTGGCGCGCAAGATCGGCTTCAAGGACATCTCGTTCCAGTACGAACCGATTGCCGCGGCCTTCGACTACGAGTCCACCATCGAGAAAGAAGAGCTGGTACTGATCGTCGACATCGGCGGCGGTACGTCGGACTTCTCCCTGGTGCGTCTGTCGCCGGACCGTCGCCACAACGACAACCGCCACGACGACATCCTCGCCACCGGCGGTGTGCACATCGGCGGTACTGACTTCGACAAACAGCTCAGCCTGCAAGGCATGATGCCGCTGTTCGGCTACGGCAGCCGTATGAAAAGTGGCGCCTACATGCCCACCAGTCACCACATGAACCTGGCCACCTGGCACACCATCAACTCGGTGTACTCGCAAAAATCCCAACTGGCCCTGGGCAGCATGCGCTACGACATCGAGGACACCGGCGGCATCGACCGCCTGTTCAAGCTGATCGAACAGCGCGCCGGGCACTGGCTGGCAATGGAAGTGGAAGAGACCAAGATCCAGCTCACCCACGAAGACCACCGCCACGTGGCGCTGGACCGTATCGAAGCGGGCCTGAGCGTCGACCTCAGCCGGGCGTTGTTCGAGTCGTCCATCGATGCCTTGCTCGAACGCGTGCGCGGCAGCGTGACGCAGTTGCTCAACGACGCCTCGGTGAGCGTGGCGCAGGTGGACACGGTGTTCTTTACCGGCGGCTCCAGCGGCATCCCGGCGCTGCGCCACAGCATCTCGGCGATGCTGCCCAATGCGCGGCATGTGGAAGGCAATATCTTCGGCAGTATCGGCAGCGGCCTGGCGATTGAGGCGAGTAAGCGCTACGGCATCTGACAGGCGGTTGTAGTGAGCGGGCTTGTCCAGCGCGAGGCAAGCCCGCTCACTACGACAGCCCAGGCAACCCCGTGCTTAAACCATCCCACCGAGCTTGAGCTCACTCTTCAAGTACGCATAGTAAATCGGCCCGGCCACCACCCCCGGCAAGCCGAATGCCGCCTCAAACACCAGCATCGCCAGCAGCAGCTCCCACGACTTGGCACTGATCTGCCCGCCGACGATGCGCGCATTGAGGAAGTACTCGACCTTGTGGATCACGATCAAATAGCCCAACGCCGCCACGGCCACCCAGATCGACAGCGACAGCGCGACGATGGTGATCAGGGTGTTGGACATCAGGTTGCCGATCACCGGCAACAGGCCGAGCAGAAAGGTCAGCACGATCAGGGTTTTGGTCAGCGGCAGGTGGATGCCGCACAACGGCAGCACCACGGCCAGGAACACCGCGGTAAACGCGGTGTTGAGCGCGGCGATTTTGATCTGGGCGAAGACGATGTTGCGAAAGGCCTGGACCAGCAGGTGCAGGCGGTCGAACAGCGCGGCGGCCAGGGGTTTGCGCTTGGTCAGGTCGGGGATGCGCTGCAGGGCGATGATGGCGCCGAGCACCATGCCGATCAGCAGGGTGACGAACATGTGCGCGGCGTCTTTGCCGACCAGTTGCAGTTCGCTCAGGTGCTTGCTCAGCCAATCGCCGATGGCCACGCGGAACTCGGCAGCGCTGGCGGGCAGGTAGGCATCGAGGAACGGCGGTAACTGCCCGCGCGCACGATCGACCACGCCCATGAATTTGTCGAGGGAGGCCCCTGGGTTTTCTGCTTCGTGAAGCAGGAAGCTGATGGCGCCGGCGAAAATCAGGGTCAGCACGCTGACGATCAACGTGCCCAGCAACGCCACTGCCAGCCAGCGGGCGCGGCGGCCTTCGATCAGCCGTTGCAGCTGGGGGGTGAGCATGTTGACCAGTTCAAAGACCAACAGGCCGGCCAGCAGGCTGGGCAACAACTTGAGCGGCAGCACCAGCAGCAGTCCGCCGAAAATGATGATGTAGCTGGCCAGCAACAACACATGACGCTGAGAAAACGTTGGCATACAGCCTCAAAACGAACGGCGTTAAAGGATGGGCAGTCTGCCAGCCTTGAGGGAATCAAGCGAGGGGGGACGTGTTGTGAATGCGATCACGTGTGGCAGGGGGCTTGCCCCGATAGCGATGTGTCAGTTCCGCATGAGCTGGCTGATGCACCGTTACCGGGAGCTTGTCCCCTCTCGCAAGGGGATTGCCCTACTCAGTTGCCCTTGAGGCAGGTGCTCATGAATGCCTTGCGCGCATCACCGGCCAGCGCCTTGGTTTTGGCCGACGCGTTGCAATCCTTCATTTTCTGCTGCTGCGGGGTGAGGGTCTTGGCGTCATTCGCCGCCGGCGCAGACAGGCAGGTTTTCATGAACGCTTTACGCTCGTCACCTTTGAGCGTTTTGGTGGTGGCTTGAGCATTGCAGGTGGTCATTTTGGTTTGCTGAGCGGTGGCGGCATAGCCCTGGGCGCACAGCAGCAGGCCCGTCATCAACAACGCAACACGCGACATTTTCATGGCGTTTTCTCCCTGTTACCGCGCCGAGGGGCGCAGCCTATGGGGCAGTGTAGTCAAAGCCTGTTACATCTTCATCCACGGCGGATATTCGTCCGCCGATATTGCTCCGGGGTGCAACCGGCATGGCGCTGGAACATGGCGATAAACGCCGAAGCAGTGCTGTAACCCAGGTCGAACGCCACCTGCTGCACGCTGTGTGCGCTGTCCAAGGCTTCGATGGCCGCCAGGTAGCGCAGGCGCTGGCGCCATTCGCCGAAGCTCATGCCCAGCTCACGCACAAACTGCCGTGCCAGGGTGCGTTCGCTCACATGCACCTGCCCGGCCCATTGCGCCAGGGGGCGGTTGTCACCGGGGTCGGCCTGCATACCTTCCAATACACCAAGCAACCCGGCGTGGCGGGCGTAGGGCAAGAAACCATCGTGGATCGGCGCTTGCCGGAGCTGATCGACCAGCACCTGGGCCAGACGGATATCGGCTTCGCTCTGCGGACTATTCACGTCACGTCGGGCAAAATCGCGCAGGATCGCCTTGAGAATATCGCTGATCGCCAGGGTGCAAGGCTGCTGCGGCAGTTGCTCGCACAGCTCAGGCGCCAGGCCCACCGAGTGGTAGACAATCGCCTGGGCGTTGTAGGAACTGTGCTCGGTGTTCGGCGGGATCCACACCGCGTATTGCGGCGGCGACATGAAGCGGTTGCCCGCCACTTCCATGCGCATCACGCCACTGGCGGAGTAGTCCAGCGAACCCCAACCATGCCGGTGCGGCGTGCACTCGGTGTCCGGGGCGAAGTCGGAATAACGGAAGTACACGGGGCCGGGCAGGCTGTGGAAATCGGCGAGGCGTACGGTGTGTCTGGCCATATTGTCTGGATGCAGAGGTCTGTTGTCTGGATCGCAGTATAGGCTTCGATCCGGACAGGGGATAATCCCGGCTCATCAACACGCCTGGTTTCTTTCGATGCAATACGCGTATCCCCTGCTGGCCATTTTTATCTGGGCCGGTAACACCGTGGTCAACAAACTGGCCGTGGGCTCGATCTTTCCCTCCGAGATCGGCTTTTACCGCTGGCTGCTGGCGGCCTTGCTGTTCACGCCGGTCATGCTCAGGCCAGTGATCGCCCACTGGCCGCAGATTCGCCCGAGCCTGGGCAAAATCTTCGTCCTCGGCCTGCTGGGCATGGCGGTGTACCAGAGCCTGGCGTACTACGCCGCGTCGCTGACCAGCGCCACCAACATGGGCATCATCCTGTCGCTGATGCCGTTGATGGCGCTGACGGCGGCGATCATCAGCCTCGGCCAGCGCCTGACCTTCGGCGCCCTCACCGGGGCCGGACTGTCGTTTGCCGGCGTGGCCGTGGTGGTCTCGGCCGGTAGCCTGGGCGCGCTGCTGCAACATGGGGTCAACCTGGGTGACGGCATGATGCTGGTGGCGACACTGGCCTACGCCCTCTACAGCACGCTGCTGAAAAAATGGCAACTGCGCCTGCCGCCGTTGGTGTTGCTGTATTTGCAGATCCTGGTGGCGGTGGTCGTGCTGTTTCCGCTGTTTGTGTGCTCGGCAAAGGCCGGCCTGGGCTGGGCGAATATCCCGTTGGTGTTGTACGCCTGTCTGCTGGCCTCAATGCTGGCGCCGCTGGCCTGGATGCATTCGATCAAAACCCTGGGCCCCAGCCGCACCACGCTGTTCTTTAACCTGCTGCCGTTGGTGACTGCGCTGATTGCGGCGCTGGTCTTGCAGGAAGAGCTGTCGTCATACCATCTGGTGGGTGGTTTGCTGACCTTGGGCGGAGTGATTGTGTCGGAGCGCTGGACCACGCCGGTGCGCCGCCAGGCTTAAACCCCGGCGGCTTTCAAGCGCTGGGCATGTTCGACAAACAGGCGGATCGGCTCGGCCCCTTTGCCCACCAGGCCCAGGGACTGATTGACGATGTCGAAATGGTCCAAGGCAAAGTCATCGCCAATCACCGTGCCCAAATGTGAGCTGTAGCGCCCGACCATGCCGTCACAGTGGCCCTTTTCGCGCACGAAGCTGCGGGCGAACAAGCGACAGCTGCGATGGGTACCGTCGAACAGGTTGCGCCCACGGTCGGTGATGCCCGGTTGCAACGTGCCGGACCACGAGTAATAGCGCACACCATTGACCAGTTCCGCGCCCTGCCCGCCCCACGTGTCGGGCAGCCCTTGGGGATATAGACGATTGAACGCAGCCACGCCTGCGCTCGTCAGGGAATGGTGCGATGCATGCAGATCCGCCTTAAAGCGCGGCCCGCGATAGCCAGTCTCCAACAGGCCCATCCCCCAGGCAGCCAGGTGGAACAGCGCGCTCATGAGGCGACCCTTGGCGCCGTCGATGGGGTAATGCAGATGAATATGGTCGGCCAGCTCCGAGCCGTGGTTAGGCCCGGCCACCGAGGTGACCGACGCCACCCATTCAGGCCGTTCGGCCGCGGCATAGCGCGCCGTCAGTGCGCCTTGGCTATGACCGATCAGGTTGACCTTTTCGGCACCACTTTCGCGGCGAATCCGCTCGATCTGCACCAGTAACTGCTCGCCGCGGACTTCACTGGCGTCCAGCGGCGCCACCTGCACCGGGAACACCTGCGCCCCCCCTGCCCGCAACGCAGGAACGATGCCATACCAATAGGGAAAAAAGCCCAGGCGCACGAAACCCAGCATGCCGGGCACCAACACCAAGGGATAACGGGTGGCTAACCACTGCGACATGAAGCGAACGTCCCTGATCGAGAAAAAGTACGTGCAGCATAGCCGCGCCCCGCGACGCACTCATGACACCTCCCGTCAAATCCGATAAAACTTTTTGCGTTGCCCGGTACTCACAACTTGGAGCGATCACGCCGGCAGAGCGTGGCGCAAAACCGGATTAGCACCAGGAGATTGAGATGACCGAAGCACATTTGACCGACGTTGCGACCCTGCGCGCCCGCGCCCGCCAAAACGTCGAAAACGGCGCCGTCACGGAAGGCTACGATGCCGACCGCGAAGAAATCATCCGCCTGCTCAACACCTCGCTGGCGACAGAACTGGTGTGCGTGCTGCGCTACAAGCGTCACTACTTCATGGCCAGCGGCCTGAAAGCCAGCATTGCCGCCGACGAATTCCTGGAACACGCCACCCAGGAAGCCGAACACGCCGACAAACTGGCCGAGCGCATCGTGCAGCTGGGCGGTGAGCCGGAGTTCAACCCGGACCTGCTGTCGAAGAACTCTCACGCCCAGTACGTGGCCGGCAACAGCCTGAAGGAAATGGTCTACGAAGACCTGGTGGCCGAGCGGATCGCAGTGGACAGCTACCGCGAAATCATCCAGTACATCGGCGATAAAGACCCGACCACGCGCCGCCTGTTTGAAGAGATCCTGGCGCAGGAAGAAGAGCACGCGGACGATATGGCCGACATCCTCGAGAGTCTGTAACTCGAGCGTAAAAAAAGGGCGACCCCAGGGTCGCCCTCTCTGACAATCTCGACGGTCAGCCCTTCACCGTCTTCGGCGCCTTGCCTTCCTTCATCTGTTGCAGCAGCGGCGCGCACTCATTGGGCTCGCCGCCGCTCGGCGCCACCAGCGCCAACAACCCCGCCGCAGGGCCGGCGATTACGCCCAGCGCCACCATGCCTGCACCACGCAGCGCCAGCGGGATGGCTTTGACTCCGGCATTAGGCTTGATGAACGGGCCGTTGACGTACAACGGCGAGCGCAGCGAGAACAGGCGGAAGCCCTTGGACTCAGGGGTGATGGTCAAGTCCAACTGTTCCGTGGCCATGTTCGCGGTGCCATCGATATAGATGATGGCGTTCTCGGTGTCGAACACAAACAGCCGGGTCGTCGCCAGACCGGTCTTGATGCCGAAGTCGGCCGCCGCGCAGTTGATCTTCACTTCCTTGTCGCCGAACAGTCGGCCCACTACGTAGTTGCCGACGTTGAGCCCGGCGATTTCCATCAGGCCACGGCTGATGGCGCCGTCATTGATCAGCATCTTCAAGTCACCGTTGGAACTGCCCAACAACGCCGCCACGGAGTTGCCGCGCCCGGCGATATCAGCGTCGCCATTGAGCTCGCCGAAGCTGGTTTTCATCGGTTCGAAGGTGGGGAACAGCTGCTTGAGTTTGAAGTTGCGCGCGGTGAGTTTAGCGCGACCTTCCATCGGCGTGATGCGGCCGTTCAAGCGAATCTGCGCATCGAGTTTGCCGCCGGCCACGCCAAAGCGCAGAGGCTCAAGGCTCAGTTCGCCGTCATTGAGCACCAGGTGGGTGTAGAGGTCGGTAAAGGGCAAGTCGGCGCTGTGCACGATGCGTTTGCCGGTGAATTCCACGTCGGCATCCATGTCGCGCCAGCGCTCGGTGCGAAACTCTTCAACCGGCAGCACTTTGGTCGCGGGCTGCTTGCTTTCACCGCCACGGGCTTTTTGCCTGGCGTTGGAATCGGCGCCGATCAAGGGCGCCAGGTCAGTCATCAGTAACTGGTTGGACACCAAATCGCCGCTGAGCTTGGGCCGTGGCTGGCTGGCGAGGTAGGCGAGGTTGCCGTGGATATCGCTGTTGCCGATCTTGCCGTTGAAGTTTTCGTAGCGAAAGGAGGCACCGCCGGCTTGGTGCAAGTTGGCGATCAGGTGACCGTCGGTGGCGTAGGCCGGCGAGTCCGGCAGCGTGACGCCGGTGAGCGGGTACAGGTTGCCCAGGCTGCTGCCGGACAGTTTCAGGCGCAGGTCAAGGGCGCCGAGGTTAAGCGGGTCGGTCAGGGTGCCGGCCAGGGCGATGCGGGTGTCGGCGATCTTCACCTGGGCCTGCAGCGGGAATGGCTTGGCCGCGTCCTGCAGGGCCAACAGGCCGCCGATCTTGCCGCTGCCATCAAGTTTCTTGCCGTGGTACTGGCCTTGGACTTTAAGGCCGAAAGCATAGTCCTGGGGCGCCGAGCCTTTTTCCAGCGCCTTTTTGGCATCGGCATCGCCGACGATTTCCCCGAACGGGATCGGCTTGCCCAGGGGGTCGATGATCACATCGAGATTGGTCTTGAGCGTTTGGTCATCGAGGGTGACGTGGCCCTTGTCGAAGCCGATGGCACCGATGTCCACCACCCAGTTGGAGGGCTCGGCGTTCGGGTCCTTAGGGTCGAACGTAAAGGTCCAGTTGGCGCGGCCGTCGGCCAGGCGCTGCAATTGCGCACTCGGCTCGGTGAGGTCGATACGCGGGATCACCACGCGCTGCACCAGCAAGGCCAGGGGCGAAATGCGCAGCTCGACCTTTTTGAGCGTGACCATCTGCGGTTGTTTCGACCAGTCGGGGTTACCCAGCGTCAGGTCTTCGGCGATCACATGGGGCCAGGGTACCCAGGCACGCCAACCGCCTTCATCGGGCTCGCGTTGCCACACCACGGCCAGGTTGCCATTGATGGCGAAAGGACGATGCAGCTCTTCGGAAACTTTGGCATTGAGGGGCGGTTTGATGCGGTTCCAGTCAAAGAACACCAGGACCAGCACCACCACGGCGATCAATAGAACGAAGCTGGCGCAGCTCCAAGCGATGATTTTACGAGTGCGCGTCATTGCACAGAACTCCTCAACACGACTAGCTGAACTCCAGCTCATAAGGGTACGACTGGCAAACCGCCTGCGGGTTTAACCCCGCCGCCAATTTAGTCGCAAAAAGCCATTTTTCTGATCATCCAGACAGATTCGATCATCGACGACGCACCATTGTTACCCAGGTTCGTGTCGAAAATACCCACCTCGGTGCAAAACCGCGTGCTTGAGAGGCGCGTGCTAGAGCCCCCGCGACGAACAATCAATTCCGTTGATTATTACCATTGTGTTTATGAACTTTTATATCGACTTATCGAGAGTAGCATTAGCCCCGTACCCACTTTATCGCCCTCCCAAGGAGCAACCGATCATGAAACGCCAAATACTCGCTACCGCCCTGTTGTCTATCCTGGCTTCCAGTGCTTTTGCCCTGCCAGCAGCCGAACAGGTTACCCCACAAGTCAAAGCCGACGCCGTGCATTTGAGCCAAACCCTGGCCCGCAGCGGTTCGCAGGAAGACGAAAACCGCGACTACGCCAAGGGCGCCGTTGCCGAAAATGGTTCGCAGCGTGCCAACGAACGCGCTTACACCGAAGGCCTGACCGAAAACGGCCGCAATCGCCTGGAACAGAAAGGCCTGGTTGAAGGTGGCGCTGATCGTCTGCAAGAACGCAATGCCGTGGCCGAAGGCGGTGCTGAACAAGCCAACGACCGTGCCTACGCCCAGGGTATCGCTGAAGGCGGTGCTGATCGTTTGCAAGAACTGCATCAAGCACAGAGCTAAGCCTGTGGTGACCCAGAAAAAAGCCCGATCCGTCGATCGGGCTTTTGACTTTTTGTAGCACCGGTCACGCAACCTCTCCCGCCAAGTTCGACGCCAACGAAGCGGTTTTGCTAGAGTGCTTCGCTGTACTTGCCGACAAAGCTCACCCGCCCATGCTGCCCCGCGCCGAACAGAAGCAACAGACCCGCCTCGCCCTGATGGACGCTGCCCGCCATCTGATGGAGTGTGGCCGTGGGTTTGGCAGCTTGAGCCTGCGCGAAGTGGCCAAGACGGCCGGCATTGTTCCCACCGGGTTCTATCGCCACTTTGCCGATATGGACCAACTTGGCCTGGTGCTGGTAAGTGAAGTCGGTCAGACCTTTCGCGCCACCATTCGACTGGTGCGTCACAACGAATTCGTGATGGGCGGCATTATCGATGCCTCCGTGCGGATCTTTCTTGATGTGGTGTCGGCCAACCGTTCGCAATTCCTGTTCCTGGCCCGCGAACAATATGGCGGTTGCCTGGCGGTGCGCCAAGCCATCGGAGCCCTGCGCGAAGACATCACCCGCGACCTGGCGGCCGACCTGACGCTGATGCCCAAATTGCAGCACCTGGACCCCGAAGGCCTGCATGTGATGGCCGACCTGATCGTCAAAAGCGTGTTCGCCACCCTCCCCGACATCATCGACCCACCGGCCCAGGCGCTGCCGGCACACCTCACGCCCCAGGCCAAGATCACCCAACAATTGCGCTTTATCTTTATCGGCCTCAAGCACTGGCAAGGCCTGGGCAGCACCGAATAAGCCAATCACGCCCCAGGATGAAAGCGCTTGGCGCCGGTGTAGTGTTTTTTCCAGTAGCGGTTACTCAACGAGTCGATGCGCACACGCTTGCCGGTGCTGGGCGAATGGATAAATTGGCCGTTGCCTATATAAAGGCCGACATGACTGACCCGGCCGCGCCCATTGCCCTTGAAGAACACCGCATCGCCAGGCTTGAGCGCCTCTGGCTGCACCGTCGTGGCACTCGATCGGTGCATCGCCGCTGTCGTGCGCGGCAAACGGATATTGGCTTCGGTCTTGAACAGATAGACCAGGAAACTGCTGCAATCAAACCCTTGCTCCACGGAGGTTCCGCCGCCCTTGTAGGGCGTGCCGATCAACGCGTGGGCGCGATCGATCACATGGCTGATGGACGACTGCCGGGCAGTGCCAGCGGTCGCCGCCGCCGAAACGTTGGCTGAGGCGGTTGGAGCCGCGAGGACCAGACCGCCAATGGCCAGGCAACAAAATAACTTAAACATGATAAACGTCGCAGTGAATGACACACGGCGCAAAGCCTAATGAATGCACGCGTAACGCGATGAAAGTCGAATCGCTATATGGCGTAGGACAAATCCGAAAGCGCTCACAGCAGGTGCGCGAAACACCAAACAGCACCAATTTGGTGCGCAGCAGCCATTCAGCGACGCCCTGTTTAGTGGCATTGGAGTGCCTGCCTACAGGTAATTCCTACTCACCGACGGGGTTGGCAAGCCCCTTGCTCTAGCGGTTGTATCGCTCATAGCTGGAAGCTTTCTGATGCTGGTGATCCACCGCCGAATCGCCCCCCAAGCCCTCTGGGCCGCCGAGTTGCTGCTGAATTTCGAGGCACGCAGCAAAAGCCGCCTGCGCTGTTTCAGTGCCGACGGCGAAGACGTCGGCCTGTTCCTGGAGCGCGGCCAGCCGCCGCTGCACGATGGCGAATTCCTACAGGCCGAAGACGGACGTGTCGTACGCGTGTGCGCCCGGCCTGAACAACTGCTGCACGTCACCTGCGCCAGCGCCTTCGAACTGACCCGCGCCGCCTATCACCTGGGCAACCGCCATGTGGCGTTGCAGGTCGGCGATGGCTGGTTACGCTTGCTCGATGACTACGTGCTCAAGGCCATGCTCGAACAACTGGGCGCCCACACCGAAAGCCTTGAAGCACCGTTCCAGCCGGAACACGGTGCCTATGGCGGTGGTCACCACCATTCGCGTCACGGCGATGAGGACTTCAATTACCCGCCCAAGCTGCACCAGTTCGGCGTGCGTCTATGAACCCAGCCTGGGCGCTGCTGCGTCTGGCCAGTCCGCAATTGCCGATTGGCGGCTACAGCTATTCACAGGGCCTGGAAATGGCCGTGGACAATGGTCGCGTCAGTGATGCAGCCAGCGCTCGCCGCTGGATCAGCGACCAGTTACGGCTCAACCTCGCACGCTTCGAGGCGCCGCTGTTGCTCGCCCATTGCCGCGCCGCTGCCGAGCAGGATTGGCCGACGCTGGCGCAATTATGCGAAGCGCACCAGGCCAGCCGCGAAACCCGCGAGCTGTATCAGGAAAGCCGGCAGATGGGCTATTCGCTGCAGCAGTTGCTCAACGGCCTGCCGGAGCTGGACAGCGCCGCCCGTGCCTTCCTCGAACAACGCAGCGAACCCCATCTGGCGCTGGGCTGGGCCCTGGCGGCTCGCGCCTGGCAGATCAGCCCCGACGACGCCCTCGCCGCCTGGTTGTGGAGCTGGCTGGAAAACCAATTGGCCGTGCTGATGAAAACTCTGCCCCTGGGCCAGCAAGCCGCCCAACGCCTGACCAGCGAACTGCTGCCGCTGCTGCAGCAGGCCCAGCAGGACGCCGGCCGCGTCACCCCCAACACTGTCGGCAGCGCCGCGTTCGGCCTGTCCCTGGCATGCATGGCCCATGAGCGCCAGTACAGCCGCCTGTTCCGTTCCTAGGAGAAACACCACATGAACACACAACCCCTGCGCGTCGGCATCGGCGGCCCGGTCGGCTCCGGCAAGACCGCCCTGACCCTGGCCCTGTGCCTCGCACTGCGCGACCGCTACAACCTGGCGGTGGTCACCAACGACATCTATACCCGTGAGGACGCCGACTTCCTGGTCCGCAACGAGGCTCTGGCGCCCGAGCGTATCATCGGCGTGGAAACCGGCGGCTGCCCGCACACGGCCATTCGTGAAGACGCCTCGATCAACCTGGAAGCGGTGGACCAACTCAACCGCCGCTTCCCCGGCCTGGACCTGATCCTGGTGGAGTCCGGCGGGGACAACTTGTCGGCCACCTTCAGCCCCGAGTTGTCGGACCTGACTATTTACGTGATCGACGTGTCCGCCGGCGACAAACTGCCGCGCAAAGGCGGCCCCGGCATCTGCAAATCCGACCTGCTGGTGATCAATAAGATCGACCTCGCGCCTCTGGTCGGCGCCTCGCTGGAACTGATGAACAGCGACACCCAGCGCATGCGCAACGGTAAACCTTTTGTCTTCAGCAACCAGAAAACCGGCGTGGGCCTGGACGACATTGTTGCCTTCATCGAACGCCAAGGCCTGCTGACCGCCGCCTGATCACTCCAAAAGGAACCTGTTTATGACCCTCAATAAACTCTTGGCCGCCGCTGCGCTGCTGCTCACTCCGGCTCTGGCTTTCGCTCACCCTGGCCACGGCGACAACGGCCTGATAGCCGGGATCAGCCATCCGCTGGGCGGTATCGACCATTTGCTGGCCATGCTTGCGGTCGGCCTGTGGGCGGCGCAGCAAAAAGGCGCGGCCCGCTGGGCGCTGCCGTGCACCTTCGTTGGCACCATGCTGATCGGCGGCGTGCTGGGTTTTGAAGGCCTGGCGCTGCCGGCACTGGAAAGCGGGATCGCCGCATCGGTGCTGGCCCTGGGCCTGGCCGTGGCATTGGCGGTGCGGCCGCCGCTGTTTAT
Organism: Pseudomonas sp. EYE_354; assembly: GCF_023148575.1. NCBI lineage: Bacteria > Pseudomonadati > Pseudomonadota > Gammaproteobacteria > Pseudomonadales > Pseudomonadaceae > Pseudomonas > Pseudomonas sp. EYE_354. Next base: position 296,810 of record NZ_JAHXNQ010000003.1, on the reverse strand, counting down.
GGCCGTGGGTGCGACGGCGCTGTTTGCACTGTTCCACGGTGTGGCCCATGGCCTGGAGTTGCCGGACATGTCCAGCCCTTGGGCGTATGCCGCCGGGTTTGTCGGCGCGACAGCTGCGCTGCATGCGGCCGGTTATGCGCTGGTGCGCTTCCTGCCGACAGCTGCCGCGCCGCTGGTGAGAATTGCCGGGGCAGCTTCGGCGGCGACTGGGGTGTGGCTGCTCGCCAGCTGACAGTCGCAAGCGGCAAGCGGCGAGTAAAAACCGAACGGCTCTTACTTGCCGCTTGCAGCTCACAACTTAAAGCTGCCCCTCTGCTACCATGCGCGCCTACGCCCCAGCCGTGACGACGCCAGCCAATGCCCATCGCTTCCCCGCCTTCCTTGAATACCGTGCTCACGCACTTCCACAGCCTGATCGTGCCGCTCTGGCAGGGGCCAGGCTGGAACGCCGAGCTGGCGCTGCCGTATGAGGCGCTGGGCGCCGATCACCAGCCGTTGCCCCCGCAACGCTACCGCGCCATGGCCTGCGCCCGGCAGTTGTACCTGTTCGCCAGCCTGATCGGCGAGCCCGGTGCGACCTTCGCCGAAGCCCGCGCGACAGCGTTGTTCCGTTCCCTGCAGCAGCACTTCCACGACGCCGAGCACGGCGGCTGGTTCTACAGCATCGACCCGGCCGGGCAGCCGCTGGATAAACGCAAAGACCTCTACACCCACGCCTTCATCATCTTTGCCTGTGCCCACTACTGGGCCAAGGTGCGTGAGCCGTTGGTGGAATCGGTGCTCAATGCCGCGCTTGCCGTGGTTGCCGAACGCTTCGCCACGGGCGACGGCCTGTACGAAGCGGTGCTGGAACGCAACTGGTCGTCCCTCAAGTCCGGCCCTTTGCAGAACCCACTGATGCACCTTGCCGAAGGCTTCCTCGCCACACTGGCCGTGCGTGAAGACGCCGTCACGCGGGACGCGTTGCTGGACTTGGCCAGCGCACTGCAAAAGCGCTTCATCGACCGCCAGCACGGCGTGATGATGGAAAAACCACTGGGCGCGGTGGATAACTGGTTCGAGCCGGGACACCAGTTCGAATGGTTCTTTTTGCTGGAATCCTCGAATGTGCTGCGCGGTACGCCGCTGCATGCCTCGCTGAACCGGGCATTTGCCTACGCCGAGCAAAAGGGTGTGGATAAGTTAAGCGGTGCGGTCAGCGGCATGCTCGCCCTCGACGGCAGCGTGCGCGACGGCACTCAACGCATCTGGGCCCAGGCAGAATACCTGCGGGCCTTGACCCTTCGTCCCGGCAGCGAAGCGGTATTGCAACGTCAATTGCTGGCACTGCAAAACAACTTCCTGCACGACAAAGGCTGGCACGAATGCCTGGACGCCAAGGGCGCGGTGAGCCGACGGGACATGCCGTCGACCACGCCGTATCACTTGGCGACCTGTTATCAGGGATTGATCGAGCATCTCGGCTGAGGGTCAGAGCCTTTTGCGAGCACGCCCTGCACTCATTGCATCCTTTGGCGCCTCACCGCCCTCCCCCGGTGGTGAGCGGGCTTGCCCCGCGCGGGGCAAGCTCGCTCACTACAAAAATCAGCCTTTGGCACCCCGCTCAATCGCAAACCCGGCCCAGGTCTGGCTCACCGGCATCAGCTCCAGGCGGTTGATGTTGACGTGCGCCGGGGTGTTCATCACCCAGAAGATGGTGTCGGCAATGTCCTGCGGCTGGATCGGCTCGGCGCCGGCGTAGGTGGCGTCGTAGCGCGCCTGGTCACCGCCGAAGCGCACCAGGGAAAACTCGCTTTCGCACAGGCCCGGCTCGATGTTGGTCACGCGCACGCCGGTGCCTTGCAGGTCGCAGCGCAGGTTCAGGGAGAATTGTTTTACGAACGCCTTGGAGCCGCCATACACGTGGCTGCCGGGGTATGGGTAGCTGCCGGCGATGGAGCCCAGGTTGATGATGCCGGCGCCACGGCCGTGGGCGATCAGGCGCGGCAACAGCAGGTGGGTGGTGGTCAGCAGGCCTTTGATATTGGTGTCGACCATGGTTTCCCAATCGTCGAGTTCACACTTGGGAGCTGGGTCCGTGCCCACTGCCAGCCCGGCGTTGTTGATCAGGCCGCGCAACGTGGCGAACGACGGCGGCAGGTTGGCGATGGCGTCTTCCATGCCCTTGCGGTCACGCACGTCCACGACCAGGCCATGCACCTCGGTTTGCTTGGAAAGCTCCTCGACCAGCGCATTCAAACGCTCGGCGCGACGACCGGTGAGCACCAGCTTCCAGCCGGCCTCGGCAAACCGACGGGCGCAGGCTTCGCCAAAGCCTGAAGTAGCGCCAGTGATAAACAGCGTGTTGGACATGGTGTTCTCCTTACGGGCATCGGTAAAAAACCAGCCAGCAGAATGCCCTTACGCCGCCGTTGCGGCAACCGCCGTGCACACACCTCCATGCATAACTGGCTGTTTTTTAACCACTCGAAGCGAAGCCATACAAACCGTGGCCTGCAGCCATATGCGCGCAGGTTATCCACAACTGCGCCCACAGTCTTTGGGGGCAAGTGCAAAACAGCTCAGGCCTCTATCCACAAGGCCTGCAGGCGATTTTAGAAAGTTTTTTGCTTGACCTCAGTCGGGCTGTATGTACGCACGCGACAAGAGGAAAAATCCGAACGATGGCTCCAGGCCAGTTAATCCGGCCTCTGCGGCACTCTTTCCAGAGTTTAATCACAGACTTATCCACAGGCTTGCTGGACATATTCCGGTCATATACCTGTGTCTTTAAACAGGTTGACAAACCCCTTGGCCAGTCACCAAAAAACCGCTGATCAAAAATCAACCGCTGCGCTGTAAGCCACGTTTTTAAAGGCTTTCAGCCAGCTACTCCCACGTTACCCACAGCCGGTTCCACAGCGAATGGGGACAAGTCAAAACTGTGACAAAACAGGGATTTGCGGCGGCTATATGTCGCGCTTTGGAGGGTAGCCGGATTTGTTTTCCACAATTCGGGATTGCCAGGGTGGATGGCACAAAAACAACTGTGGGAGGGGGCCCTCCCACAGGGATCCTGCGTTTTAGATCAGTGCCCGCCCAGGTAGGCGTTACGCACCTCTTCGTTCACCAGCAACTCTTTGCCGGTGCCTGTCAGGCGGATCTCGCCGTTGACCATCACGTAAGCTCGGTCCGACAAGCGCAGGGCGTGGTTGGCGTTCTGCTCCACCAGGAAGATGGTCATGCCGGTGGCCGCCAGCTCGCGCAGGGTGGAAAAGATCTGCTTCACCACAATCGGCGCCAGCCCCAGGCTCGGCTCGTCCAGCAGCAGCAGCTTGGGCCGGCTCATCAGCGCACGGGCGATGGCGAGCATTTGCTGCTCACCACCGGACATGGTCATGGCACGCTGGTTACGCCGCTCCTTGAGCCGTGGGAACAGCTCGAACATGCGCTGCATGTCCTCGGCGGCGAACTTGTCGCCAATGGGGATGGTGCCCATCAACAGGTTTTCCTCGACAGTCATGTCAGGGAACACCCGCCGCCCTTCCGGCGACTGCGCGATGCCGTTGGAAGCGATGTAGTGGGAGGACTTGTGGGTAATGTCGACGCCGTTGTAGAGGATCTGCCCCGACTCGGCCCGCGGCTGACCGAAGATCGACATCAGCAGCGTGGATTTGCCCGCGCCGTTGGAGCCGATCAGGCTGACGGTTTCACCTTCGTTGATGTGCAGCGAGACTTTTTTCAGGGCCTGGATCGGGCCATAGAACACGTCCAGGTCTTTCATTTCGAGGATAGGTGCACTCATACCAGCTCCTCTTCGTCAGCGCCCAGGTAGGCGGCAATCACTTTCGGGTCGTTGCGGATCGCCTCCGGCCCGCCCTCGGCGATCACGTTGCCGTGGTCCAGCACCACGATGTGGTCGGAAATACTCATCACCATGCCCATGTCGTGTTCGATCAGTACCACCGTGAGGTCGTGTTCGTCGCGCAGCAGGCGAATCATCGCACTGAGGGCTTCGGTTTCCTGGGGGTTGAGGCCGGCTGCCGGTTCGTCCAGGCAGATGATCTGCGGCCGCGTGCACATGGCGCGGGCGATCTCCAGACGGCGCTGCTGGCCGTAGGAAAGCTCACCGGCCAGGCGGTTGGCGCAGTCCACCAGGTCCACCACTTCCAGCCAGTAGAAGGCGCAGTCCAGTGCATCGCTTTCGGCCTTGCGGTAGCCCTTGGTGTTGAGGATGCCCGCCAGCATGTTGCGGTTGACCCACATGTGTTGGGCCACCAGCAGGTTCTCCACCACCGACATTTCCTTGAACAGGCGAATGTTCTGGAAGGTCCGCGCCAAACCTGCACGGTTGACCAGATGGGTGCCGCCGAACATCTTGTAGTACACGCGGCTGAGGAAGCTCTTCGGCGACACGAAGTCGGTGGCCTGGAAGCGCTCGCCCAACAGTTGGATCACGTCGGTTTGCTTGCCGCGCACGTTGAGCTGGATCTTGCCGCCACTGGCTTTGTAAAACCCGGTGAGGCAGTTGAACACCGTGGTCTTGCCGGCGCCGTTGGGGCCGATCAGGGCGAAGATCGAGTTGCGTTCGACCTTGAGGCTCACATCGCTCAAGGCCTTGATGCCACCGAAGTGCATCATCAGGTGTTCCACGCAGAGGACGACTTCCTTGCTCATGGCGCCACTCCTTTACGTGGTGTCACACCGGTACGGCTGATGCGGATCAAACCGCGTGGTCGCCAGATCATCATCACCACCATCAACACACCAAACAGCAACACGCGGTACTCGGAGAAGCTGCGCAGCAACTCCGGCGCAACGGTCAACACGAACGCGGCAATCACCACGCCCACCGTGGAGCCCATGCCGCCCAGCACCACGATGGCCAGAATCAGCGCCGACTCGAAGAAGGTGAACGACGACGGGTTGACGAAGCCCTGATAGCTGGCGAAGAACACCCCGGCCAAGCCAGCGGTGGAGGCACCGATGGTGAACGCCGAGAGCTTGACCAGTACGTGGTTCAGGCCCATGGAGCGGCAGGCAATCTCATCTTCGCGCAGCGCTTCCCACGCACGGCCGACCGGCATGCGGGTCAGGCGATGCTTGATGTACAGCACCAGCAGCACCACCAAAAACAGCACGATGTAGATGAACATGAATTTGATGTTGGGGTTGTAGTCGATGCCGAAGAACTCGTGGAACGGAATCCCGCCATCCTTTGCACGCCTGCCGAATTCGAGGCCGAGGAAGGTCGGTGATGGCACCGGCATGCCGTTCGGACCGCCGGTGAACGACAGCCAGTTGTTGAGCACCAGGCGGATGATTTCACCAAAGCCCAGGGTCACGATGGCCAGGTAGTCGCCGTGCATGCGTAACACCGGGAAGCCGAGTATGCACCCGGCCAACGCGGCCGCGATGGCCGCCAATGGCAACACCGTCCAGAATCCCAGGCCCAGGTACTGGTAGCCCAGCGCCAGGCCATAGGCACCGATGGCGTAGAACGCCACGTAACCCAGGTCGAGCAGGCCCGCCAGGCCCACCACGATGTTCAGGCCCAGGCCCAGGAGCACGTAGATCAAGCCGAGGATCACCACGGTGAGCAGGTACTTGTTGGCGAAAATCGGGAACACGATGGCGATCACGATCAGCGCCGGAATGATCCAGCGCAGTCGCGATTTGTAATCGGGTTTGAGCACATGCACGCCCGAGCCTGAGCTTTCAAAGCCCTGCAGAATCTTCACGCCCTTGGGGGTTTGCAGAAACAGGCTCATGGCAAAGCGGCCGACCATCACGATGGCCACCAACAGGCCCACGCGGGCCGGTTCCAGGTTGAAGCTGTAGCCGTCGAGGACCACGCCGACGATCGGACCGAACACGATCAACGAAATCAGCCCGGCAAGGATCGTATCGACGACACTTTTCTTGATATCGATAGGTTTGGCAGCAGACATGTTTACACCTTCGCCACGAGTGGGCGACCAAGCAGGCCCTGGGGACGGAAAATCAGAATCACCACCAGCAGGGAGAAACTGAACACGTCTTTGTAGTCAGAGTTGATCAACCCCGAGAACAACGACTCGGAGATACCGAGGATGATCCCGCCCAACATCGCCCCAGGCAGGGAGCCGATGCCGCCGAGTACCGCTGCGGTAAACGCCTTGATGCCGATGATGAAGCCGGCATAGAAGTCAAAGGTGCCGTAGTTGAGGGTGATCAGTACGCCGGCCAGTGCGGCCATGGCGGCACCAATGACGAACACGTAGGAGATCACGCGGTCGGTGTTGATCCCCAGGATTGAGGCCATCTTGCGGTCTTGCTGGGTGGCGCGGCACATGCGTCCGAGCTTGGTGTACTTGATGATGTAAGTCAGCAAGGCCATGCCGGCGAAGGCGGCGACCAGGATGAACACTTTGGTGTAGGTGAGCTGGACGAACCCGCTGCCGATATCGACACGCCAGGCCCCGGCCAGCAGGGTCGGAATACCTTGTTGCTTGGCGCCCTGGGCGATCTGCGCGTAGTTCTGCAGGATCAGGGAGATACCGATGGCGCTGATCAGCGGAGCCAGTCGGGTGGAGTTACGCAACGGTTTGTAGGCGACACGCTCAATGACCCAACCGTACACGCCGGTGACGACGACGGTGAAGATCAAGGTGCCGAGTATGAGCAGCGGGAAGGATTCGATGCCGAAGTAAGCCAGCAGTGCCAGACTGATCGCCGCGAGGTAAGCGGAAATCATATAAACCTCGCCGTGGGCGAAGTTGATCATGCCAATGATGCCATAGACCATTGTGTAGCCGATGGCGATCAGGCCATAGACCGACCCGAGGGTCAGGCCGTTGACCAGTTGCTGCAGGAAAATACCATCCATAACGCAATCTCACGCGGTGAGCACCTGCACACCGGTGGGTGTGCGGCGCTTCTGGAGGAAAAGACAGATCTTGATCAGAACACGGCCCCCCTGTGGGAGGGGGCTTGCCGCCGATTGCGGAGGATCAGCTCAGCATCGGGGCTGACACACCGGCATCGGGGGCAAGCCCCTCCCACATTCGGACTCAGGCGCTATGCCTTACTTCTGCTTTTCCAGCTGGTGGTATTTGCCGTCTTTATCCCACTGGTACACCACGTAGTCGGAGATTTTCAGGTCGCCTTTACCGTCCCACTCCTTCTTGCCCATCACGGTCTGGACCGGGTGGGCCTTCAACCACTTGGCGGCGTCTTCACCCTTGTTGGACTTGGCACCGTTGAAGCCGGCAGCCAGGGCCTGGACCGACGCGTAGGCGTACAGGGTATAGCCTTCAGGCTCGGTGCCGTTTTTGCGGAACTCTTCCACCACGGCCTTGCTGTCCGGCAGCAGACGCGGGTCAGCGCCGAAGGTCATGTACACGCCGTCGACGTATTGCTTGCCGCCTGCGGTCGCGACCAGTTCGTCGGTCACGATGCCGTCATCGGACATGAACTTGACGTCCTTGAGGCCAGCTTCACGGATCTGGCGAACCAGCGGACCGGCTTCAGGGTGCAGGCCACCGAAGTACACCACGTCAGCCCCGGTTGAACGGATTTTGGTAACCAGGGCGCTGAAGTCTTTCTCGCCACGGGTCAGGCCTTCTTCCAGCACCGGCTTGACGCCGCGCTTGGTCAACTGAGCAGCGGTGGCATCGGCCAGGCCTTTGCCGTAGGTGTCCTTGTCGTTGATCACCGCGACTTTTTTGCCCTTGAGCACGTCGACGATGTAATCGCCGGCGACGATGCCTTGCTGGTCATCACGGCCGCACATGCGGAACATGGCGCCGAGGCCGCGCTCGGTCACTTGTGGGTTGGTGGAGCCTGGGGTGATGGCGATGATGCCCGCTTCGTCGTACACCTCAGAGGCCGGGATGGTGTTGGACGAGCAGAAGTGCCCGACCACACCGATGACTTTGTCCTGGTCGGCCAGGCGGTTGGCCACGGCCACAGCCTGCTTGGGCTCGCAGGCATCGTCGCCGGCGACCAGTTTGATCTGCTCACCGTTGATACCGCCAGCCTTGTTGATGCTATCGGCTGCCGCCTGGGCACCCTTCATGTACTGCTCACCGAAAGCGGCGTTGGCGCCCGTCATAGGCCCCGCCACGCCGATCTTCACATCAGCTTGAACAAACGTAGAAACACCCAGCGCCGCAGCAACGGCGAGGGCCAGAAAACCTTTCTTGTAAAACGTCTGGGACATGAGTGGTGCTCCGATATTTTTGATTTTTGGCACGACAACTTGCATTCAAACCTTTCACCGAAAGCTCAGAGCAAGCGTCGTGCCAGTACGTTTTTATTCTTCAAAAAGACACGGTGTCATTGTAATTACAGGCGTTTCGCCGCCGCTTGCCAGCACGTGCAACCCTCTAGCTCAAACAGGTGCAACCAACCGGCTTAAAAAGTACAACCCTGGCAGGTCGCACCTGCAACCGGATGTACAAACGACTCTTCCTACACGTGTTACAACATGCGTAACGGAAGTGCACATTTACAGTGCAGGACTGCTACGACTTGCACCAATACAGATGGGTAGCCGGCTAAGAAAATGCAGGCTTTTGTGCGGTATTTCGCTGATCAGATGACGATCCTCAGGCATTGGCCGGCGTGATACAGCGAAAAACCAGCCTCATACAAGCAACTGCGCAAGCCAACGCCGGCCAACGGCTGCATCGGCGCGAAGGGAATCGGCAGTGCCTGGGGATTCTGGTGACACAAGTAGTCGGCAAACGCCTTGCCGACCAGGCTGCCGGTGGTCACGCCGCGCCCGTTATAACCGGTGACGGCGACCAGGCCGGGGGCCGGCTCGAACAGGCGCATCAAGTGGTCCGGAGTGAAGGCAATGCAACCGGTCCAGGTGTATTCCCATTGCACCGATTTGAGGTACGGGAAGTAGTGCTGCTGCACCCGATCGGCCCACGCTTTGAGGAACCAGGCCGGTTTCTGGTTACCGTTGCCCAGGCTGCCAAGCAACAGACGGCCATCGGCATCGCGGCGGATGCTGCTCAACACCTGGCGTGTGTCCCACGAGCCCTGGCCGCCTGGCAGAATCTGCCGGGCGGCTTCATCGGTCAGCGGGGCCGACGCGACCTGATAGTAATAACCGGGGAAAAAGTTACGCCGCAGTTCGGTCCATTCGCCTTCGGTGTAGGCGTTGGAGGCGATCACCACCTGTGCCGCCTGCACCGCGCCGTGCGGGGTCTGCACCGACCAGCGCGTGCCCTGGCGCTCCACCTGGGTCACCGGGGAATGATCGAACAGTTGCCCGCCGAGGCCGACCGCCGCGTTGGCCAGGCCCGAGGTGTAGGCCATCGGGTTCAACGTACCCGCCCGCCTGTCCAGCAACGCAGCGGCGATTTTTTTAGTGCCGGTAGCGGTCTCGCAGGCCTGCCCGGTGAGCAGTTCGACCGGCGCACCACGGCGCTTCCATTGTTCTTCACGACTGCGCAAGTCCGCCTCGCCACGGGCGTTGTGCGCCATGTGCAAAGTGCCCTCACGGCGCAATTGGCAATCGATGTTGTATTTGTCGATCAGGCTGAACACCAGTGAAGGTGCCGCGCCCAACATGCGGTTGAGCTGGCTGCCCACCGCTTCGCCGAAACCGGCTTCGATGTCATCCGGGGGAATCCATAAACCGGCGTTCACCAGCCCGACGTTGCGCCCCGAGCCGCCGTGGCCGGTGCGATGGGCCTCCAGCACGGTGACGCTTTTACCTTGTTCCAGCAAATGAATGGCCGCCGACAAACCGGTGATGCCGGCGCCGATCACACACACGTCCACCTGGACTTCGCCCTTGAGCGCAGCACGGTCCGGCCGGCTGGGAGTGAGGTGTTCCCACAAACATGTTTCACGTAGTGCCATTGCCAGACTCCGATGAGACCCAACAAACCTCTAACTGCAAATGCGCTCAGCGATGGGAGGTGGCATGCCCCCTCCCACACTCATCTCACTGCGACTTCAGGTATCAGTCGAAGGTAATGCCCTGGGCCAACGGCAACTCCAGTGAATAGTTCACGGTGTTGGTCTGGCGACGCATATACCCACGCCACGCATCCGAGCCCGACTCACGCCCGCCGCCCGTCTCTTTCTCACCGCCAAACGCGCCGCCGATTTCCGCGCCGCTTGGGCCGATGTTGACGTTGGCGATGCCGCAGTCGCTGCCCACCGCCGACATGAACTGCTCGGCCTCGCGCACATCGGTGGTGAAGATGCACGACGACAGGCCTTGGGGTACGGCGTTGTTCAGGCGCAGGGCTTCGGCGAAGTCGGTGTAGCCGACCACGTAGAGAATCGGCGCGAAGGTTTCGGTGCATACCACGTCGCTTTGCTCAGGCATTTCCACAATGGCCGGCGACACGTAGTAAGCGTTAGGGAATGTGTCTTGCAACTGGCGCTTGCCACCGAACACCTTGCCGCCTTCGCTCAGGGCTTGCTCAAGGGCGTCCTGCATGTTGTCGAAGCCGTGCTTGTCGATCAGCGGCCCGATCAGGTTGCCTTGCAGCGGGTGGCCGATGCGCACTTTGGAATAGGCCGCTTTGAGGCGGGTGACGATTTCTTCCTTGACCGACTCATGGGCGATCAGGCGGCGCAGGGTGGTGCAGCGCTGACCAGCGGTGCCGACGGCGCTGAACAGGATGGCGCGCACCGCCATGTCCAGGTCGGCGCTTGGGCCGAGGATCATCGCGTTGTTGCCGCCCAGCTCAAGGATGCTGCGGGCGAAACGTGCCGCGACTTTGGGTGCCACTTCGCGACCCATGCGGGTGCTGCCGGTGGCGCTGATCAGGGCCACGCGTGGGTCATCCACCAGCGCAGCGCCGGCATCGCGGCCGCCGATGATCACCTGGCTCAGGTAGGGCGGCGCGTCACTGAAGTCCTTTAACACGCGCTCGAACAACGCCTGGCAGGCCAGGGCGGTGAGCGGGGTCTTTTCCGACGGTTTCCAGATCACCGCGTTGCCGCACACCAGCGCCAGGGCGGTGTTCCACGCCCATACGGCCACCGGAAAGTTGAAGGCGCTGATCACGCCGACCACGCCCAGGGGGTGCCAGGTTTCACGCATATGGTGGCCGGGGCGCTCGGAAGCGATGGTCAAACCGTACAGCTGACGCGACAGGCCAACGGCGAAGTCGCAGATGTCGATCATTTCCTGCACTTCGCCCAGACCTTCCTGGGTGATCTTGCCGGCTTCCCAGGACACCAGCTCGCCCAAGTCGGCCTTGTATTGGCGCAGCACATCGCCGAATTGGCGTACCAGCTCGCCGCGACGCGGGGCCGGGACTTTGCGCCAGGCCTCGAATGCATGCTCGGCGCGACTGACCTGCTGCTCGACCTCGGCGGCACCTTCCCAGTGCACATTGCCGATACAGCTGCCATCAATCGGCGAATGCACGGGCTGTTTGCCCGCCTGGTACAGCGCCGGGTTCACCCCGAGACGATCAAGCAATGCGGCAACCATGGGTCACTCCTTCAATCTGCAAGCAAAAAATCGCACCGCGCCATGCACGGCGATCCAGGGCTTATTTGTAGCTGGCCCAAGACTTGCCAACAAACGACGATTAGGCGAGATATCATTCCGTTTATTCATGCAAAGCATAAAAAGAGGCACGCCGTGCTGAACAAAAGACATTTGCCCTCGATCACCGCCCTGCAGTGTTTCGAAGCCGCCACCCGCCACCTGAGCTTCACCCGCGCCGCCGAGGAACTGAACCTCACGCAAAGCGCGGTGAGCAAACAGGTGGCGCAGTTGGAGGAGTTGCTGCAGCACCTGCTGTTTCGCCGCGTGCGCCGACGCTTGCAGATGACCCCGGCGGGCGACCTGTACCTGGTGGAAGTGCGCAAGATCCTCACGCAGGTGGAGATGTCCACCCACTACCTGCGCTCCTACGGCGGCGAGACTGAAGTGTTGCGCGTGTCCACGCCCTACACTTTCGGAGCGCGTTGGCTGGTGCCGCGGCTCAAGGGCTGGCGGCTGCGGCATCCACAGATCCATCTGGACCTGTGTAACGAGCAGGAGCCGGACGAGTTGCTGCAAGGCAAGGCCGACATAGCCTTCTATTTCGGCCAGGGCGCGCGTCCCGGCACCGAGAGCCGGAAGCTGTTCAGCGAAGAGCTGGTGCCGGTGTGCGCCCCCGAAAGCCTGCCGACAACGCCTCTGACCGACCCCACCCAACTGAGCCAACTGGTGCTGCTGCAAAACGCTTCACGGCCCCAGGGTTGGCACGACTGGTTCGCCAGCCAGGGTTACCAGACCGAGCACAGCTACCACGGGCCGCGCTTTGACACCTTCTATATGTGCATTCGCGCCGCGCAGGTGGGCTGTGGCGTGGCGCTGTTGCCACGGTTTCTGGTGGAGGAGGAACTGGCCGACGGCAAGCTGGTGATTCCCTGGCAGCACGCGATGCCGAGCCAGGACGCTTATTACCTGGCGTATCCGGAACATTCAGCTGAGGTGCCCAAGGTGCGCGAGTTTGTGAAGTGGATGCTGGCTCAGGTCTGACTTTGGAATGCACTCCAAGTGTGGGAGGGGGTTGCTCCCGATAAGGCCAGCAGCCTCACTGAAAAAATCACTGGCAAAAACCCACAAAGCTGGCGCAGTCCGCTATTGCCGCGCTCAACAGAAAGAATGTAAGGACGTCTTGATCTTCCAGTAACCGCCCTGCGAGCAAGGTTTGCCACTGGAACAGGTCGGCCCGAGAAAACTATTCTCGCTGAAGGCGGGCGAGCCCGGCATGGGTTTGCCCGTCGCCGGGTCGAGGACCATTGCCTTGGCCAACTGCCTGATCAACGACTCGCTGGGCTTTTCTGGCGGGATATTAGCCAGGCGTGCTTCCAGCCATTGCAGCTTGCCGTCCCAGGCGGGCAGTTCTGCGGGAGGTAGCGGGAGGATTTCGTTGATTTCGGGGACTTTGGGGTCGGCGTAGGAGTAATTTGCGAGAATTCGCCAGATTTTTTCATAGCGTTCGGCGCGTTCGAGGTCTTGCTGCTGGTTGAGGTAGTACAGCGTATCGGAGGGAAGAGGACCGCGAAATGCCTCTTCTAGTCGACCCGCAGAAGTTTCATCACCAGCAGCCACTCCCAATTGGAATACCTCAAGAGCAGCCTTGTATTCGCCCTCGATTTTGAGGCCAATACCTAAAGAAACTGCTGCCTCACCATTGCCCTGTTCAGCCGCGCAGCGGCGCATTTGCCGAGCTATATCTGGTGCAACTTTAATCGGCGCCAACTTATCTCCGACGACTTTCTGAGCCACGGCACTGCCCTCATCGGCCGCCTTGCGGAAGTAGCGCAACGACATTTCCTCGTCTTGCTTTAACCCCGCGCCCCCCTGCTGCAGGAATATCCCGACAAAGTAATAACCTGTCGCCACACCCGCATCGATCAGTTGCTGACTCAGGCGCAGATGTTCATCGCCACGGAGCTTGAACTTTCCACGCATCGCGCCGTTCTGCAGATTGATATTGGCCTTGTAATGTTTGTTCTCGGCAGCAATGCGATACAGCCGCTCAATTTCGGCATCGACGGTCTTGTCTTGTTTGAGCTGGTTGTTTTTTTGCAACCAACGGGCGTATTGGAATAGCACATCGGCTTCCCTGGATGGATCGGGAATGGTTTCGTGCACACAGGTAAAGGTCAGTTTTTGCTTGGCCTCAGTAATCGGATTCATTGGAATGTCCTGACTCAGCTGTGTTAGGAGGCCGCCGTTGTTACAGGCCGCCAGCAGCAAGCTTGATAGCAGAAGGGCTGGGCGCATCAATTGAGGTCCTTCAGGGTGGCTTTTTCGTAATAAAAACCGACGAGCGCAGATTTAGGTGTCAACTCTTTCGATTGGCGTTTTTTGTTTTCCTTGATGATGCCCGTGCAATCGGGTCGCGTTGTTCACTGCGTTCAGATAAACCTGCTCGGTATCACGCAGAAAGAAACTACCGCAAACTCGGCATGCCCGACCGCGGCGCAGACAGTCCTGCAAAAATTACTGGCCCCCCCGCAAAGCTGGCGCAGCCTGCTATTGCCGCGCTCAGCAAGAATGTAGGGGCGTAGCCCTTCATCCGAGCAGCCCCCATGTCACGCCTCTATCCGATTGCACGTATTTATCCGACAGGGGCCAACACCGTGGCCGGTAGAAGTCCACCAGGGCCTGCGGCATGATCTCGCCCTGTTCGAAATAGCGGGGCGCGTTTCTTTCCACCAGTTGATAAAACGCGTCAACGCCAGACCACTTGATCTTCCAGTAACCGCTCTGCGGGCAAGGTTTGCCACTGGAACAGGTCGGCCCGAGAAAACTATTCTCGCTGAAGGCGGGCGAGCCCGGCATGGGTTTGCCCGTCGCCGGGTCGAGGACCATTGCCTTGGCCAACTGCCTGATCAACGACTCGCTGGGCTTTTCTGGCGGGATATTGGCCAGGCGTGCTTCCAGCCATTGCAGCTTGCCGTCCCAGGCGGGCAGTTCTGCGGGAGGTAGCGGGAGGATTTCGTTGATTTCGGGGACTTTGGGGTCGGCGTATGAGTAATTTGCGAGAATTCGCCAGATTTTTTCATAGCGTTCGGCGCGTTCGAGGTCTTGCTGTTGACCGAGATAGTAAAGCTGATCGGACGGTGGCGGATTACGAAAGCCTTTGTGCAAGCGGGACGCCGAGGTACTGGTACCTGCAGCCACTCCCATTTGGAATGCTTCGAGGGCATTTTGGTATTCACCTTCAATTTTAAGGTCAATACCTAAAGAATTTGCAGCCTCACCATTACCCTGGGCAGCAGCGCAGCGGTACATTTGAAGTGCAACTTTCGGGGCGATGTCGATAGGCTCGAGCTTTTCTCCAATTAAGTATTGAGCCAGGGCACTGCCCTCATCGGCCGCCTTACGGAAGTAGCGCAACGACATTTCCTCGTCTTGCTTTAACCCCGCGCCCCCCTGCTGCAGGAATATCCCGACAAAGTAATAACCTGTCGCCACACCCGCATCGATCAGTTGCTGACTCAGGCGCAGATGTTCATCGCCACGGAGCTTGAACTTTCCACGCATCGCGCCGTTCTGCAGATTGATATTGGCCTTGTAATGTTTGTTCTCGGCAGCAATGCGATACAGCCGCTCAATTTCGGCATCGACGGTCTTGTCTTGTTTGAGCTGGTTGTTTTTTTGCAACCAACGGGCGTATTGGAATAGCACATCGGCTTCCCTGGATGGATCGGGAATGGTTTCGTGCACACAGGTAAAGGTCAGTTTTTGCTTGGCCTCAGTAATCGGATTCATTGGAATGTCCTGACTCAGCTGTGTTAGGGGGCCGCCGTTGTTACAGGCCGCCAGCAGCAAGCTTGATAGCAGAAGGACTCGTCGCATTAGTCGAGGTCCTTCAGGGTGGCGTTACCGTAATAAAATTCGATGAGCGGAACGCTTGGAGTTATTTTTTTTGATTGGCGTTTTTTGTTTTCGGTAATGATGTCTGTCCAAGCCTCAAACGCATCCTTTGGATCATCCTGCGCCCCCCTCCCGTCCGTATGCAGATCCCACAACCGCCGCCTCAACGCCTGCGTCACACTCATCCACTCATGGGCAATATTCAGCTCGCTATCGACCTGCATGCTGCGAGTGTTGATATTCGCCGAGCCCAAGGTGGTAAATACGTCGTCGACGATCATCAGCTTGGAATGGATGTACACCGGCACCCACGGCTTGCCGGCCGGCGAATCAGGTGCCACCAGTGAGCAGATGTGAACCTTCAAGCCCGGTACCTCCTGCGCAATAATCGTGCTGTCCTCAATTTCCTTGATTTTCTGATCCAGTTCGGCCTGCCACTTGGCCAACTCCCTCTGCCCGACGTGATCGCGCGGATCAGGTGTCGGCCTGGGCGGTGCGGCGCCTTTTACCTGTTAGAGACGCCGTAGTTTGGTTACGTTCGCAATCGTGTCGGCGCGCCCCAGGCTTTCAAGCATGCGCTGGGTATTCACCGTGCCCGCCCCGATGCCGTCATCGGTCGCATTGGTGATCACGAACAGGTGCAAAGCGCCATGCACACCCGGATCGCGCCCCCCGCCGGTCTGATCCGACGCCGCCTTCTTGATAGCCTCGGCCAACGGCGGCCAGCGAAAGTACTGGTTCTCTATGTAGATAAATTGGGTCGCGTTGTTCACTGCGTTTAGATAAACCTGCTCGATATCGCGCTTGCCCGCTTGCGCCTGAGTGCGCAGCACTTGGGCCATTTGGCGAGTGACGCCGGGGCTGCATTGCAGTTGCGGCCCGATTTGCTTGGCTTGGCGAAGATCAAGCAGATCCTCGCCGGTCTCCTTAAGCCAGGCGCTGGCGAAGTTATGGTGCAGGTGTTCCAGAATCGGCCCACTGACCTGGCTGGAAATATCCTGGCGCGGGGTGGCACCTCGCGGGCCGCGATTGGGTGCGGGTTTGCTGCCCTCTGAGCGGTTCAAAGCCGAGTGTTTGTCCGTGTCCCAATATGCATCGAGCATGTTGTGGCCCATGACAAAGCCAACAGCTCGATCCGGCAGTTCGTAATCGACCAGCACGCTCTTTTGGTGATGGCTGGCCGTCCACCTCAGCGCATGACGCATCCTTGTACTGATCTCGGGATCAAGGCGTTCGTCTTTCACACTACGGGCGATCTCGGCCCTTTCATTCAGGTCGAAACCGCGACTTACAAATACCGGAAGTCGCCTCGCCCCCTGCGGGACGGCCTTGTCGTCCGACACCGCGCAATCAGCGAACCATCGACGGTCTTCGTCGTATTGTGCCTGGGTCGATGTCTGCAGCGCCCGATCGCTGATGCGCACCGTACCTTTACCGGGCAGGTTCGCCTCGCCCGCGAAGCCGGCAGAGTTGAGCGGCATTTCCCACACCAATACGCGAACCTTGACCCCTTCACGAGCCTTGTTTTTGAGCAGTTCACCGATGCTCGGGGCAATGCCATTGCGGACAAAGTACATCGACGGTTGGAAGCCCCAGCAGATGATGTCGACCGTTTTGGTGGCCTGGGCGATCGCTGAATGCACGGCCTTGAAGGTTTCTTCGCCATTGATCAGAGGTTGATAGGTGGCTATCGCGGGCGGGTATTCAGTGTTCTGCACGTACCAGCGCGGGGTGCAGGTCACTTGCTGGGTATGTCGCAGCGCGACGGGGCTAACGATGTCGGGTCCATTCATTGCTCTGTTCCCTGGACTTAGTGAAAGCCCAGAGAGTAAAGAGAGGTTATCCGTGACGAATGTCAGACGGTTCGCCTTTCCCAGCGGGACGCGTCTCGATTCTTAATGTTTGACGCGTTTATCTTGCTGAGGGAATAGCCCATATCAGAAAGAAACTACCGCAAAACTCGGCATGCCCAACTGCGGCGCAGGCAGCCATGCAAAAAATCACTGGCAAAACCCCACAGGTCTATGCGCCACTAGCCCCCTTCCCTAATCGTGCGTAAAGGCTGGCGCCCAGCGCCGACCCGTCTGGAGATTCCCGTTATGAGCGAGAGTGTGTTTGCCGATCGCATCGTGCAGAACCTGCTCGACACCGACTTCTACAAGCTGACCATGATGCAGGCGGTGCTGCACAACTATCCCAACGTGGAAGTTGAATGGGAGTTTCGTTGCCGCAACAGCGAAGACCTGCGCCCGTACCTGGCGGAGATCCGCTACCAGATCGAGCGCCTCGCCGAGCTGAGCCTGAGCCCGGATCAGTTGGGCTTCCTGGAACGCATCAGCTTTATGAAGCCGGACTTTTTGCGCTTTCTGGGGCTGTTCCGCTTCAACCTGCGCTACGTGCAGACCGGTATCGAGAACGGCGAGTTGTTCATCCGCCTGCGCGGGCCGTGGCTGCATGTGATCCTGTTCGAAGTGCCGATGCTGGCCATCGTCAGCGAAGTGCGTAACCGCTACCGCTATCAGACCGTAATCCTCGAACAGGCGCGCGAGCAGCTGTACCGCAAGTTCGACTGGCTGACGGCCAATGCCGGCAGCGATGAACTGTCGGAGCTGCAAGTCGCTGACTTCGGCACCCGCCGGCGTTTCTCGTACCGGGTGCAGGAAGAAGTGGTGAATGTGCTCAAGCACGACTTCCCCGGTCGCTTCGTCGGCACCAGCAACGTGCACCTGGCCCGCGAGCTGGACATGAAACCCCTGGGCACCATGGCCCACGAATGGATCATGGCCCACCAGCAACTCGGCCCGCGCCTGATCGACAGCCAGATCGCCGCCCTCGACTGCTGGGTCCGCGAGTACCGTGGCCTGCTGGGCATCGCCCTGACCGATTGCATCACCACCGACGCGTTCCTGGGCGACTTCGATTTGTACTTCGCCAAGCTGTTCGACGGCCTGCGTCACGACTCCGGTGACCCGGTGCAGTGGGCCGAAAAAGCCATCGCCCACTATCACAAGCTCGGGATCGAGCCGATGAGCAAGACCCTGGTGTTCTCCGACAGCCTGTCGCTGCCCAAGGCCCTGGAGATTTTCCGCGCGTTGCGTGGTCGCATTAATGTAAGTTTCGGGATCGGCACCAACCTGACCTGTGACATTCCAGGGGTGGAACCGATGAGCATCGTGCTTAAAATGACCGCCTGCAATGGTCAGCCCGTCGCGAAAATCTCCGATGAAGCGGGCAAGACCCACTGCAGCGATCCGAATTTTGTCGCCTATTTGCGTCACGTTTTCAAAGTACCTGCCATCGCCAGCAAGGAGTGAATCATGCAAGCCGTACAGCGCGAGATTGCGCAGCAGCTCAAGGTGCAAGCACCGTTCAAAGACCAGGCCGCCCTTGAGGCCGAGGTGGCCCGGCGCGTGGCCTTTATCCAGGACTGCCTGCGCAACTCCGGCCTCAAGACGTTGGTGCTGGGCATCAGCGGCGGTGTCGACTCCCTTACCGCCGGCCTGTTGGCCCAGCGTGCCATGCAGGAACTGCGCGCCAGCACCGGTGACCAGGCGTATACATTCATTGCCGTGCGCCTGCCCTACGAAACCCAGTTCGACGAAATCGACGCCCAGGCCTCGGTGGACTTTATCGATCCGGACGAACGCCACACCGTAAACATCGGCCCGGCGGTGAAAGCCCTGGCCAATGAAGTGGCGGCGTTTGAAGGCAAGGCCGCGGTGTCGCGGGACTTCGTGCTGGGCAACACCAAGGCACGCATGCGCATGGTGGCGCAGTACACCATCGCCGGCGCGGCCGGTGGGCTGGTGATTGGTACTGATCATGCTGCGGAAGCGGTGATGGGCTTTTTCACCAAGTTCGGTGATGGCGCCTGCGACCTGGCACCGTTGAGCGGGCTGGTGAAAAACCAGGTGCGCGCGATTGCGCGTCACTTTGGTGCGCCGGAATCGCTGGTGGAGAAGGTGCCGACGGCCGACCTGGAAGATCTGTCACCGGGCAAGCCGGACGAAGCGTCACATGGCGTGACCTACGCCGAGATCGATGCGTTCCTGCACGGTGAGCCAGTACGGGAAGAAGCGTTCCGGATCATCTGCGAGACGTACCGCAAGACCGAACACAAGCGGGTGATGCCGTTTGCGCCGTGAGGTGAGCCAGATCGTTCTGTGTTGATTGTCAGATAGCATTCGCGAGCAAGTCGAAGCGTCGGCTTGCTCGCGACACACCATAACGCGGTGTTACTTGATGACCACAGTGCCTTTCATCATCGAGATGTGGCCTGGGAACGAGCAGAAGAACATGTAATCCGTACCGGCAGCCAGCTTCGACACATCGAAGGTCACCGAGTCTTTTTCGCCGGCACCGATGATCTTGGTATGGGCGATGATGCGGGTGTCACCTTCTTTCAGGTAGTTCTTGTCGATACCGGCAGCCATGCCGTCAGTGGCCACCGGCTGCATGTCGGCAGCGCTGGTCAGCACCCAGTTATGGCCCATGACGTTCTTCGGCAAGCTGCCGGAGTGTTCCAGGTTCACGGTGAACGTCTTGCAGCTTTTGTCGATCGTGATTTCTTTGGTGTTGAAAGACATTTGGTCAGTGGAGTCGACAGTCACTTTGCACTCTGCAGCAAGCAACTGGCCGCTCGCCAGAGTCAGCAGGGAAACAGCAACGAGTTTGGCAAACATGTGAATCTCCAAGGCAGGGTTTAAAAAACGCGGATTGCGGTAGGGTGCCTCAAGCAGGCTTGAATTCTTATGATCTGAATCAACAGATTGTATACAACTTTAGGCTATCAGACTTATCAACACAATCTACCAGCCAAAGTCGCAGGACCCGCCTATGATCGGCCCATCACCCACCGGAGCCTGAGCCATGCACTTCAATCAATTCTTCAACGGCCTGCTGGCCGCATATGCCTGCGGTAAGTGAAGGCCAAGCGCGCTGCTAAGCTGCTACCATAGCGACCCAAGGCAGCTGCGCGCCGCCACCCTCACCTTCGACCCTAGAGGATCGCCCATGGCCAAACCTAATTACTCCTTCGCCAAACGTCAGAGAGACTTGGCCAAGGAACAGAAGAAAGAGGAAAAGCTGCAACGCAAGAAAGCCGCTGCTGATGAAGAAGCCGGCGCACTGAACGCAGACGTCGATGCTGAAGAAACGAGCGACGAGACAGAAACACCAAAAGATCCGGCTGAATAATTTCTTGATGGTGAGCGGGTTGTCGAATCGTCGCGCCGCCCGCTCGCTATAAAAACCTCCACAGAAACGGCTGCGCCGCGTGGATCACTCCAGTGGCATCACCGTCACCCGCACTTCCGGGTCATGGCTGCCGCCCCCCAGAATCACCCCGCGCAACGGCGACACATCGGAAAAATCCCGGCCCCAGGCCAGGGTGATATGTTCCAGTGCCGGCTGCACGTTGTTCGTCGGGTCAAAATCCACCCAGCCCGCCATCGGACAAAACACCGAAACCCATGCATGGGATGCGTCGGCGCCGATCAGCCGTGGCTGGCCGGGCGGTGGCTGGGTGAGCAGATAACCGCTGATATAACGCGCCGCCAGGCCCCGTGAGCGCAGGCAGGCGAGCATCAGGTGGGCGAAGTCCTGGCACACGCCACGACGGCGCTCCAGCACTTCCACCAACGGCGTGGCGACCTGAGTGGCCTCGGCGTCGAAGGTGAATTCGCTGAAGATCTTTTGCATCAATGCCTGCACGCCCACCAGCAAAGGCTCGCCGGGCGGAAAGCAGCTTTCGGAGAACTCGACGAAGGTTTTCTTCAGGTGCACGTAGGGCGATTCGAAGCGATAGCGGCAGGCTTCGATCGCCTCGGGTGACAGCGGCTGGCTGCTGTAGGTCAGGCTGTCCCGGGTCTGGTCCCAAGGCGGCGACTGCTGAAAGTCCAGCACCGGCCGCGCCAGCACTTCTACGGTCAGCGCGGCATTGACCAGCAATTCATCATGGGGCCGCTCGAACGCCAACCGCGTGATCGGGTTGCCGAACACATCCAGTTCATCCCGGCGCGACGACGGCAGCGGGCTGATATCCAGCTGCTGAGCGCTGCAACGCTGCCAGGCGCAAGGGCGCGGCCACAAGTGCGCCAATTGCTGGGCCAGGGACACCGGACTGTCGTAGTGGTAATGGGTATCGTGAAAAATCTGGTAGCGCGCACTCATCACAACGACACCGTTTGCTGGCTGACATCATCCACATGGGCAAAATGGCGCAGCGCCAGGCGATCCGACACTTGCCCGCTTTCATCGGCGACCGCTTGCAGCAGGTCGGCCAGGCCATCCAAGGCGGCGTGTACGCTGACCTCGCCAAACAGCGCGTTCTCCAGGCAGCCCAGGTCGAAGCGCGCCAGGCGCTCCACCAACGGCGCCAGGCCGGTCTCACGGGGTACGCCAAAATCATCATTGAGACGACGCAGGGTGCGATTGACCAGCTTGAGCTGGAACAGCACCGCATGGGGGTTCTGCTCGTCAAGCAGCAACAGGTCGAGCACCGGGATCAACTGTGGCACCGCCAGGTAGCGTGAGCGGTAAGTGATGCTGCTGTTGCCCAGTTCCAGCAACCACTCCAGCCCGGCCTGATCGAACACGGCCACGCCGCGCAGGAACGCGGCCAGGCTGCTGCTGAGAAACTGCAGGCGCTCGATGCGCCGGCCCATCATCAAAAAGCGCCAGCCTTCGTCGCGGGTCATGTCATCCAGGGCAAACCCGGACAACGCCGCCAACGACATCACCAGGCGGTTTAAAAAGTCGAGCAACTCGCCAAAGTCCGGGGCTTCGCTTTCCAGCTCCAGGGCTTCTCGCTGCAACTCAACCAGGGCCTGCCAGTTCTCACGGGACAGTTTGCCGCGCACCTGGGAGGCGGCCCACTGCAAGCGTTGCAGGTTGGCGCGCAGGCTTTGCGGCCAGTCATCACCGAGCAACGCAGCGAGCAGGCGCTCGGGCAGCTCACCCTCTTCCGGCAACAGGCGCAGGTTCTCACCCAACTCCACCGCCGCCTGCAACGCCAACGGGTCATCCCCGTCGACATAGCGCGCCAGCACAATGCGCAACCAGCGCGCGCTGTCATCGCAGCGCTCACAATAGCGGCCGAACCAGAACAGATTTTCCACCACCCGCGACGGCAGATAGGGATCGCGGCGCACCAGGTCGTGGGCGCCGATCGTGCGCTGGGCGCGCCACTGCTCACCACCCGGCGCACGCTCGCCGAGCACCCAGGTGTCCTTGCTCGCGCCACCGCGCTGCATCGACACCACTTCGGCGTCGGCCTCGGCCGCCACACGGGTCAGGCCCCCCGGTAACACTCGGTAGCCGTCGGCGCTGGCCACGGCGTACACGCGCATGCCAATGGCACGGTGCTGCAAGTGGTCATCCACGGTGTGCCAGACCGGCGCCTGGGACAATTGCGCCAGCTCCTGGGCGACATACGCGTAAGGCCGCGCCCGCATGCGTTCGGCCAGGGCCTGGCGCTGCTCATCGTCGAGGTCGCGCCCGAATACCGGAGCGAAGCTTTGCGAGGGGAATGCCGGTTTGATCAACAACTCCGGCAGCTTCTCCAAGGCTTCGGCCAGTACCGGCGCTTCACCGCACCACCAGGTGGCGATGGACGGCAGGATCAGTGCTTCGCCAAATAAAAACTCATTGATCTTCGGCAGGAACCCCAGCAGACCGGGGGATTCGAGCACGCCGCTGCCCAAGGCGTTGGCCACCAGCACATTGCCTTGGCGCACGGCATCCAGCAGGCCGGGCACGCCGAGGGCCGAGTCGGTGCGCAGCTCCAACGGGTCGCAGAAGTCGTCGTCCAGGCGCCGCATGATCGCGTGCACCCGACGCAGGCCGCTGAGGGTTTTGAGGAACACGGTGCTGTCGCGCACGGTCAGGTCGCCGCCTTCCACCAACGGGTAACCGAGCTGGCGCGCGAGGTAGAGGTGTTCGAAATAGCTTTCGTTGAAACGGCCGGGGGTGAGCAGCACGATCAGCGGCGGCTGGTTATCGTGCGGCGCCTGGCGGGCCAGGGTTTCCTGGAGTGTGCGGAAGAAGCCGGTGAGGTGCTGCACTTGCAGGTCGCGGTACAAATCCGGAAAGGCACGGGACACGATGGTGCGGTTTTCCAAGGCATAACCGGCGCCCGACGGGGCCTGGGTACGGTCAGCCGTCACCCACCAACGACCGTCCGGGGTGCGCGCCAGGTCCACGGCGTACAGGTGCAAAAACGCCCCATCCGGTGGCTGTATGCCCTGGCACGGCCACAGGAAATTGTTATGCCCGAACACCAGCTCCGCCGGCAGCAAGCCTTCTTTGATCAGGCGTTGTGGGCCGTAGAGGTCGGCGAGCACGGCATTGAGCAGGCGCGCACGCTGGGCGATACCGGCCGACAAGTGCTGCCATTCATCAGCCGCCAGCACATGGGGCAACAAATCCAGCTCCCACGGGCGGTCGGCGCCCTTGGGGTCGGCGTAGACGTTGTAGGTCACACCGTTTTCCTGGATCTGCCGCATCAGCAGCGCCTGGCGCTGGGCCAGTTGCGCGGGGGTACTGCGTTGCAGGTGATCGAGCAAGCGCCGCCAATGGGCACGCACCGCGCCGCCGTCATCCAGCAGTTCGTGATAGGTGCCCGCGGTCAGCGGGTAACGGTCGAGCAAGTCGGACATGGAACGCTCGGCAGGGCAAAGGGGGCTCAGATTAACTCAACAAACACTGCAAATCCCCGTGGCCTCCAGGCTTTTGTGGTGAGCGGGCCGGCCCCGCGCGAGGCAAGCTCGCTCACTACAAAGGCCTGAGGCCACAGTGAGATGGCGTTCAGTCTTTTTTATTGGGGAAACGTCGCAGATCCAGAGTCATCGGCAGCTCGTCGTTAATCTCAAGGGCTGGCACAGGTAATTTTCCAGGCGTATGCCCCAACCGGAAGAACCGTGCCATGCGCCGGCTCTCGGCTTCGTTGGCGTTCACCGGCAAGCTGTCGTAGTTACGCCCGCCCGGATGCGCCACGTGATACTGACAGCCGCCCAGAGAACGTTGCATCCAGGTATCGAGCAGATCGAACACCAACGGTGCGTGCACCGCGATGGTCGGTTGCAGGCAGTTGGCGGGCTGCCAGGCGCGGTAGCGCACACCGGCAACGAACTCGCCCACGCGGCCGGTCGGTTGCAGCGGCACCGGGATGCCGTTGCAGGTCAGCAGGTAGCGCTGCGGCGGCAGGCCGCTGAGTTTGACTTGCAGGCGCTCCAGGGACGAATCCACATAGCGCACCGTGCCGCCCACCGCCCCCTCCTCGCCCAGCACGTGCCAGGGCTCCAGGGCTTGGCGCAGTTCCAGTTCGATACCGCTGACGGTGTAGTCGCCGACCTTGGGGAAGCGGAACGCCAAGTGCGCCGCAAACCATTCGGCACGCAGCGGGTAGCCTGCGGCGTTGAGTTCGACGATTACGTCGGCGAAGTCCTGCTCGATAAAATGCGGCAGCAAAAAGCGGTCATGCAGCTCAGTGCCCCAGCGCGCCAGTTTCGGCGGTGCGTAGGGTTCACGCCAGAAGCGCGCGACCAGCGCCCGCAGCAACAGTTGCTGGGTCAGGCTCATGCGCGCGTGGGGCGGCATTTCAAAGGCGCGCAGTTCGAGCAGGCCCAGGCGGCCTGTGGCGCCGTCGGGCGAGTAGAGCTTGTCGATGCAGAACTCGGCGCGGTGAGTGTTGCCTGTCACGTCGATCAGCAGGTTGCGCAGCAGGCGGTCTACCAGCCATGGCGGGCATTCTTCGCCGGGCGCGGGCATTTGGGCGAAGGCTATTTCCAGCTCATACAGCGCATCGTTACGCGCTTCATCCACCCGTGGCGCCTGGGAGGTCGGGCCGATAAACAAGCCGGAGAACAGGTAGGACAACGACGGATGGTTATGCCAATAGCTGATCAGACTGCGCAGCAAATCGGGACGACGCAAGAACGGTGAGTCCTTTGGCGTGGCGCCGCCGAGCACAAAGTGGTTACCGCCGCCGGTGCCGGTGTGGCGCCCGTCGATCATGAACTTTTCGGTGGTCAGGCGGGTTTGCCGCGCCTCTTCGTAGAGGAATTCGGTGCGCTCAACCAACTCGTCCCAGGTTGCGGACGGCTGCACGTTGACTTCGATCACACCTGGATCCGGCGTGACCCGGAAGTTACTCAAGCGCATGTCGAAGGGTGGCTCGTAGCCTTCGAGCAGCACCGGGCACTGCAGCTCTTCGGCAGTGGCCTCAATTGCGGCGACCAGCTCCAGGTAATCCTCGACGCGCTCCAGGGGCGGCATGAACAGGTACAGGCGCCCTTCCCGCGCTTCGGCACACAGCGCGGTGCGCGTGAGCCAGTCGGCGGACTCATCCACCTTCGGCACGCGCTCTTCGCTTGGCGCCGGCTCGGCGTGATTGTGCAGTTGCGCGGTGCTCGGCAATGGCGCCTGATCCTGGTTCGGATCAGTGGGGTGCACGAACGGGTATTCCGCCGCCGTCACCCAAGGCTGCGAGGCCAAGGGCAGGCGATAGCCCAACGGCGAATCCCCCGGCACCAGCCGGCAATGGTTATCGCGCAGGTACCAGCGGCCACTTTGCCAGCGGTCATTGGCCGCGGTGCGGGCCAGCGGCAGTACTTGGCCGATGACTTTATCAAGGCCCTGGCTGAACACTTTACGCAGGCGTTCGCGCTCCAGGTCATCGCTCAGACGCGGGTCCTGGGCGGTGACGTTTTGCGGCAGCGCGCCTTCGCGCCACAGGTAGTAGAAGTTGTCTTCGAACGCCGGGAATACAAACCGCGCAGGCAGTTTGAGGCGCTCGGCGACGCCTGCGAGGAAGCGCCCGGCCATGACGCCATCGGCGCCGTAGTCCTGCTGCTCATCGGCGATCAGCGCGCTGTTGTGCCAGATCGGCTCGCCGTCGCGGCGCCAGTAACAGTTGAGGGACCAACGCGGCAGTTGCTCGCCGGGGTACCACTTGCCCTGGCCGAAGTGCACCAGGCCCTGGGGCGCGTAGTGTTTGCGCATGCGCTGAAACAACTCGGCCGACAAACGCCGCTTGTCCGGGCCGAGCGCGGCGGTGTTCCATTCGGCGCCGTCGGGGTCGTCGATGGACACGAAGGTCGGTTCGCCGCCCATGGTCAGGCGCACGTCGTCCTTGAGCAGGTCGGCGTCGATCTGCCGGCCCAGGGCCTGGATCGCCAGCCATTGCTCTTCGGTGTAGGGCTTGGTGACGCGCGGCGCCTCCCAAATGCGCTCTACCGACATCTCGTGGGTGAACTCACACTCGCACGGCTCCACCAGCCCGCTGATCGGCGCGGCAGACGAAGGATCAGGGCTACAAGCCAACGGAATATGGCCTTCACCGGCAAACAACCCCGAGGTGGCGTCCAGGCCGATCCAGCCGGCGCCGGGCAAATACACTTCGCACCAGGCGTGCAGGTCGGTGAAGTCCACTTCGGTGCCAGACGGGCCATCGAGGGCTTTGACGTCGGCCGTCAGTTGGATCAAGTAGCCGGACACGAAACGTGCCGCCAGGCCCAGGTTGCGCAGCAATTGCACCAGCAGCCAGGCCGAGTCGCGGCAGGAGCCGGACGCGTTTTCCAGAGTGAACTCCGGGGTTTGCACGCCCGGCTCCATGCGGATCAGGTAACCGATGTCGGCGGCCAAACGCTGATTGAGCCCCACCAGAAAATCCACGGCGGGCAGCGGCGTGCGGTCGATGCCGGCCAGGTAAGCGGCGAACTTCGGCGTCAGCGGCAGGGTTTCCAGGTACGGCGCCAACTCGCGCTGCTCATCGGCGGCGTAGCTGAAGGGGATTTTTTCAGCGTAGGGCTCAAGGAAAAAGTCGAACGGATTGAACACCGCCATCTCGGCGACCAGATCGACTTCGATGCGTAACTCGTCGGTTTTTTCCGGGAACACCAGGCGCGCCAGGTAATTGCCCTGGGGGTCCTGCTGCCAATTGATGAAGTGCTGCTCGGGCAGCACCTTGAGTGCGTAAGACAAAATCCGCGTACGGCTGTGGGCCGCCGGGCGCAAACGCACGATTTGTGGGCCGAGTTCGACAGCGCGGTCATAGCGGTAATGCGTAACGTGGTGCAACGCGACATGAATCGACACGGCGGCCTCCTGCTAGCCTGGGCATGGGCACAACGCGCGCAAGACTTATGCCAGAGCGGAGGTCATTGCGCTTTATCGTCAGACCCGGTGCAGTAGAGCACCAAAACGGCGCCAATGTACCTACCCTGGTGCAAGAGCTGCACATATTTGTGGCGCAGGGTGGCGAATCTTCCCACCTAGCGTGCTTTGTGTGTCGCAATGATAGCTTGGCGCAGCCGTCTCACTTCAACGAGTTTCTGGCGCATTTCGCGGTGACGCTTACTGTTGAGCAGCAGCAACCCCAACAGCGGGAACAGCAGGCTCAAGCCATAGGAAAGCGGATGCGGACCAAATGCGATGGTGGGCAGTACCCCCAGCACGCAGAGCGCAAGCAACGTCACCAGCGGCCAGACCCATTGCGGCCGCCCGCGCGCGATCATGAAATTGCACTGCACGATGCCCCACGTCAGCGCGAGGCCACCGAGGAAGGAATACTTGAGGTTGTCGTTCATCGGCAAGCGCGGGAAATAACTGTCGAAAATCAGTGGCACCGCAAACACCAGGCTGAACACCGCCGCGAAAATCGCCCCCATGAAGACCGGAAAGTACTGCGCCAGAAAACTGCGAATACCGGGCAGCTCATTCATTGCTCATTTCCTCATACAGTCCCACGGCAATCGTGCGCACATTCCCCGAGATTGCACTGCCGGTGAAGCCGATGGCCGCGCCCAGGGCATCCCGTATCTGGGTCACCGTTGCATGCTTGACCTGGGCGGGGGTAAACCGCTTGGTCGCCTCGCCGGACAGTTGCTTCAACTTGAGCATTTTGGCGGTCATGCGCGGGTCCTGGATGCTGAGCAGCTCCTTCGTGAGCTTGGCGCGCTCTTGCCGGGTCAATCCTCGCAATACGTCCCGCACACTTTTGCCGGTGGTGGCCTGGTTCAGCCGCACCAGCTTTATCGTGGTCAACGTCGATGCGCCGACCCCGATCAACGACGCCGCATCCAGTGCGATCATCGTGTACTGATACCACTCCGAGCTGTCGAGCTTGTCGTTTTTGGACGGGTCACTGATCTCATTGCTGACGCGATAGCCACTGGCAAAACACTGCAACGTGCTGGCCGTGGCCGCGGTATAGCCGATGGCCGTGATCACGCTGCTGGCGCCCGCCGTGAACGGCACGGCGACGGTGCCGCTGAGCACGACGATCCAACCGATGATCGCGCCTGCGCAGGACAGCGATGTGTTGATCGCCTCTCCCACCAGGCGCGATTCACGAGGGTTGTCCTGGACCTGTTGCGCAAACTGCGCCGGGGCAATGTACTTCTGCGCTTCACGCAAAATAATGCGTTTGGGCGCGATGCTGCAGATCGGCTGGAACTCACGCAGGGTGACCACGTTGAAATCGGCGTCGATGTACACCACGCCCGCGCCGACAATACTAGGGTCGGCGTCGATCGCCGCAAACAGGCGTGGCAGGTTGATCTGGCTCTCGATGCGCTGGCGCGCCATGAACTGGGAACGGTTGGAGTCCATGCCGATGCCGGCCAGGGGGTTGCCCATGGGGGTGATCTTCCTTGAAATGGGTGATGACTGAACTGACGCCACCTTAACAAACAGGCTACCCACCGACTAGAAAGCAAAACGCCAGCACGAGGCTGGCGTTTTGTATTTCAGGCGGCGATCAACGCGGCACGACGGGCTTGCGTGCAGGCTTGCCGCCCTTGCCCTTGGCCGCATCACTGCGCTCTTTGGCCGCCTGTTTGTTACGTGCCTGCGCCGCGGCCTTGGCTTGTTCGCGCTTGTCCCACGGGTTGCTGCCGTCGCTGCCACGGGGCGGCAAACCGGTGTGCTGGGTGAGGATTTTGGTAGTGGTTTCCTTGGCGACCTTGTGGCTGCCGGCCGGCGTCGAGTTTTTACGACGGGCGCTCTGGTAGCTGTCGGTGCTCGGCTGGTGCAGCGGGATCAACTGGTCCTTGCCCGGCCCGATCAGGTCCGCGCGGCCCATGCGGGTCAACGCTTCACGCAGCATCGGCCAGCCTTTCGGGTCGTGGTAGCGCAGGAACGCCTTGTGCAGACGGCGCTGCTCTTCGCTCTTGACGATGGTCACCGCGTCGCTCTTGTAGGTCACCTTGCGCAGCGGGTTCTTGCCCGAGTGGTACATCGCGGTGGCGGTGGCCATCGGCGACGGGTAGAACGCCTGCACCTGGTCGGCACGGAAACCGTTGCCCTTGAGCCACAGGGCCAGGTTCATCATGTCTTCATCGGTTGTGCCGGGGTGGGCGGCGATGAAGTAGGGAATCAGGTACTGCTCTTTGCCCGCTTCCTTGGTGTACTTCTCGAACATGCGCTTGAACTTGTCATAGCTGCCGATGCCCGGTTTCATCATCTGGTTGAGCGGACCTTCCTCGGTGTGTTCCGGGGCGATCTTGAGGTAGCCACCAACGTGGTGCGTCACCAGCTCCTTCACGTATTCCGGCGACTCAACAGCAAGGTCATAGCGCAGGCCGGAAGCGATCAGGATCTTCTTCACGCCCGGCAATGCACGCGCGCTGCGGTACAGCTGGATCAGCGACGAGTGGTCGGTGTTCAGGTTCGGGCAGATACCCGGGAACACGCAGGAAGGCTTGCGGCACGCGGATTCGATTTCCGGGCTCTTGCAGGCGATGCGGTACATGTTCGCGGTCGGGCCGCCGAGGTCGGAGATCACGCCGGTGAAGCCTGGCACCTTGTCGCGGATCTCTTCGATCTCGCGAATGATCGACTCTTCTGAACGGTTCTGGATGATGCGGCCTTCGTGCTCGGTGATCGAGCAGAAGGTACAGCCGCCGAAGCAGCCACGCATGATGTTCACCGAGAAGCGGATCATGTCGTAGGCCGGGATTTTTTCCTTGCCGTACGTCGGGTGCGGAACACGTGCGTAGGGCATGCCGAACACGTAGTCCATTTCTTCGGTGGTCATAGGGATGGGTGGCGGGTTGAACCACACGTCCACTTCACCGTGCTTCTGCACCAGGGCGCGGGCGTTGCCTGGGTTGGTCTCCAGGTGCAACACGCGGTTGGCGTGGGCATACAGCACCGCGTCGCCGCGCACCTTTTCCACCGACGGCAGACGGATCACGGTCTTGTCGCGGGTCATGCGCGGGCTGGCCAGGATCTGCACGACCTTGGCTTCTTCCGGATCATCCACCGGGCCTTTCTCTTGCTCGATGGCGCAGGCCTGGGTGTCCTGGGTGTTGACGTAGGGGTTGATGATCTTGTCGATCTTGCCCGGACGGTCAATACGCGTGGAGTCCACTTCGTACCAGCCCGCCGGCGTGTCACGACGAATGAACGCAGTACCGCGCACGTCGGTGATGTCTTCGATTTTGTGGCCCCACGACAGGCGCTGGGCGACTTCGACAATAGCCCGCTCGGCGTTGCCGTACAGCAGGATATCGGCTGTGGCGTCGATCAGGATCGAGTTGCGCACCCGGTCCTGCCAGTAGTCGTAGTGAGCGATACGGCGCAGGGAGGCTTCGATGCCGCCGAGCACGATCGGCACGTTCTTGTAGGCTTCCTTGCACCGCTGGCTGTACACCAGGCTGGCGCGGTCCGGGCGTTTGCCGGCCATGCCGCCAGGGGTGTAGGCGTCATCGGAGCGGATTTTCTTGTCGGCGGTGTAGCGGTTGATCATCGAGTCCATGTTGCCGGCCGCGACGCCGAAGAACAGGTTCGGCTCTCCGAGCTTCATGAAGTCGTCTTTGGACTGCCAGTTCGGCTGGGCAATGATCCCGACGCGAAAGCCCTGGGACTCCAGCAGCCGGCCGATGATCGCCATGCCGAACGACGGGTGGTCAACGTAGGCATCACCGGTGACGATGATGATGTCGCACGAATCCCAGCCAAGCTGATCCATCTCCTCCCTGCTCATGGGCAGGAATGGCGCAGGACCGAAACATTCGGCCCAGTACTTGGGATAGTCAAATAACGGCTTGGCTGTTTGCATGACGGTGACCGGTGTTGAGATGAAAAATCGCGGGCGCGGAATATAGCACAAAATTTAACCAATTCCGACGGTAATGGTCGGAATTAAGCAGCTGAGTTATTCGTCGTCGTCAAAGTTGTAACTGCCCGGCGCCAGGTTCTCGAAGCGCGTGTACTTGCCGATGAACGCCAGCCGGATAAACCCGATCGGGCCGTTCCGCTGCTTGCCGATGATGATTTCGGCAATGCCCTTGTGTTCCGTTTCAGGGTGGTACACCTCGTCGCGGTACACGAACATGATGACGTCGGCGTCCTGCTCGATCGCTCCGGATTCACGCAAGTCGGAGTTCACCGGACGCTTGTTGGGGCGTTGCTCCAGGGAACGGTTGAGCTGGGACAGGGCCACCACCGGGCAGTTGAACTCCTTGGCCAGGGCCTTGAGGGACCGGGAAATCTCGGAAATCTCGTTGGTTCGGTTGTCACCGCTGGAACCAGGGATCTGCATCAACTGCAGGTAGTCGATCATGATCAGCGCGATATCACCGTGTTCACGCACCAGACGCCGGGTACGCGCACGCATCTCGGAGGGGCTGATGCCCGCGGTGTCATCAATAAACAGCTTGCGGTCGTTGAGCAGGTTGACCGCCGAGGTCAGGCGCGGCCAATCGTCGTCTTCCAGCCGACCGGCACGCACCTTGGTCTGATCGATACGGCCCAGCGACGAGAGCATACGCATGATCAGCGATTCGCCTGGCATCTCCAGGGAGTACACCAACACCGTCTTGTCGCTGCGCAACACGGCGTTTTCCACCAGGTTCATCGCAAAGGTGGTCTTACCCATGGAAGGACGGCCGGCGACGATGATCAAGTCGGACGGCTGCAGGCCACTGGTCTTCTCATCGAGGTCGGTATAGCCGGTGGAAATACCGGTGATGGCGTTGTCGGTGTTGAACAAGGTGTCGATGCGGTCGATGGCTTTGGTCAGCAAGTCGTTGACGCTGACCGGGCCACCGGTTTTCGGACGAGCTTCGGCGATCTGGAAGATCTGGCGCTCAGCTTCGTCGAGAATCTCTGCGGCAGTGCGGCCTTCGGGGTTGAAGGCGCTATCGGCAATTTCAGTGCTGATGCCGATCAACTGGCGCAGCGTGGCGCGTTCGCGGACGATCTGGGCATACGCCTTGATGTTGGCGACGGACGGCGTGTTTTTCGCCAGCTCACCGAGGTAGCCGAGACCGCCGACCTGGGAGGTCTGGCCTTCTTTGTCCAGCTGTTCGGCGAGGGTCACCACGTCGATCGGCGAGTTCTGATCGGCCAGCTTGGCAATCGCGCGGAAGATCAGGCGGTGGTCATGACGATAGAAGTCACCGTCCGAGACTTGATCCAGCACGCGCTCCCAGGCGTTGTTGTCCAGCATCAAACCACCGAGCACGGCCTGTTCGGCCTCGATGGAGTGCGGCGGCACCTTCAGGGCAGCGGTTTGCAGATCGTATTGCTCAGGAGCTGAAATATCGTTCATGGCCACTTGGAATTAGGGGATTGTAGAAAAACAAAAGGCACGACCTGTAAACAGGATCGTGCCCGATGTTAACCGTCCGACACGCGAGGTGCCAGCCGGTTAGGTGCTGCTTAAGCTGCTACCACGACAACGCGTACGGTGGCTTCAACTTCAGCGTGCAGGTGCACGGCTACGTCGAATTCGCCTACGTTGCGGATGGTGCCGTTCGGCAGACGAACTTCGCTCTTCTGCACTTCAACGCCGGAGGCGGTCAGTGCATCAGCGATGTCGTGAGTGCCGATCGAACCGAACAGCTTGCCTTCGTCACCGGCGGTGGCAGTGATAGTCACTTCCAGCTCAGCCAGTTGGGCAGCGCGAGTTTCGGCCGAAGCTTTTTTGTCTGCTGCTGCTTTTTCCAGCTCAGCGCGACGCTCTTCAAACGCAGCCAGGTTGGCAGCGGTTGCAGCGGTGGCTTTGCCGTATGGCAGCAGGTAGTTACGACCGTAACCGGCCTTAACGTTCACTTTGTCGCCCAGGTTGCCCAGGTTGGCGACTTTTTCCAGAAGGATCAGTTGCATGTGAAAATCCTCTAACTTTTAACCTTCACCGTTCGCGTTATCGGCGTCTTTCGGCGCCAGACGACCGCGAAAATCAATCAGGCCGTCGACAATGGCCAAAACCACGAGTAACGGATAGATCAGCTGCATGAACAGCAACAGCGTGACGTACAACCCCACCAGCCAAAACCTGGCCAGGCGCTTCTGCGCGGCGAGCCCATGAATCAGGGCCAGCCCGGCAAACACCAGCGGTACGCTGCAAATCGGCGCCAGCAAGGCCATCTGTGGACCGAAGTTCGGTCCGACAACCATGCACGCCAGCAGCAACATCGCGGGGCCCACGGGGATTCTGATACTGCGAAACTCGCGACCAAAACCACCCGGGTTGTACAACAACGCCTGCCAATAACGCCCAAGAATCAGGCTCAGCACGCTGACGATCTGCAGCAACGCCGCAATCAGGCCGGTCAGGACCGGGGCAATCAGTGACGCAAACCGCGCTCGCTCATCTACCGACAATTGCTGGTAGAGATCCCCGAGGGCCAGGGGCAGGATCTTGACGATCTCCTGCGCCAGCGCCTCGATTTGCGGGCGGAAAGCCGCGCCAAGCATCACTGAGTACACCAACCCCAATGCCACGCTGACCAGCAGCGTGCGGACCCAGGACTCACTTGCGCGTAAAACCAACGCAAGGCTCGATGACCCCAGCAGTACCAGAAGTACCCGTGGATCACCCATTTGCAGCCACCAGATCAAGGCCGGCAACAATCCCAGGGCAAGAACGCCAAGAGCGTCCTTCAAACCGCGCCGCAGGAGCACAAGGCAACCTGCGGCAGCACCCAACCAATAAAGCAACGGCAATGCCGCACATACAGCCACTACCAGAGTGGCCTGCACACGACCGCGCATGATGAACTCAGCTAAGGCGCGCATGCATTCAATCCCTTACTACTTGTCGACTGCCCGGTCTCAGCGGCCGTGGCTGTCGGTGTAGGCCAGCAGGGCCAGGAAGCGGGCGCGCTTGATAGCGGTAGCCAGCTGACGCTGATAACGTGCTTTAGTACCGGTGATACGGCTTGGAACGATTTTGCCGGTCTCGGATACATAGGCTTTCAGAGTGTTGAGATCTTTGTAATCGATCTCCTTCACTTCTTCAGCGGTGAAGCGGCAAAACTTACGACGACGGAAGAAACGTGCCATTTGATAGGCTCCTTAATAAGGTCCGTGGATTACTCGTCAGCGTTATCGCTGCTGTCGCTGTCATCACTATCAGCGCTATCAGCGCCTTCGTGCTCAGGACGGTCGCGACGCTCACGGCGCTCACTGCGGTTTTCTTCAGCCTTGAGCATCTCGGATTGGCCGGTAACGGCTTCTTCGCGACGGATGACCAGGTTACGGATCACTGCATCGTTGTAGCGGAAGTTGTCTTCCAGCTCGGCCAGGGCCTTGCCAGTGCACTCAACGTTCAGCATCACGTAGTGAGCCTTGTGAACATTGTTGATTGCGTAGGCCAGTTGACGACGGCCCCAATCTTCCAGACGGTGGATTTTGCCGCCGTCTTCTTCGATCAGCTTGGTGTAACGCTCAACCATGCCGCCGACTTGCTCGCTTTGATCCGGGTGGACCAAAAAGATGATTTCGTAATGACGCATGAATGCTCCTTACGGGTTGTAGCCTGCCGCTCAAAAACGGTCAGACAAGGAGTGAATGACACTTATGGATCTCGCCGCAGGGGAGGCACATGCGTGCCTGCCGAGTGGGCAAGGGGCGCAATAGTAGAGGAGCAGGGGGGAAGCTGCAAGCTGCAAGCTACAAGTGGTCACCCACCCCGCTGTGAACTTGCAGCTTGAAGCCAGCCGCTTACGACTTGCGCGAAGCGACTGCGTTCTTGGCACCACGTTGGCGCTGGGCTTCGAACAGGCACACGCCGGTCGCAACCGACACGTTGAGACTGCTGACGCTACCGGCCATCGGCAGGTGCACCAGGTAATCGCAATGCTCACGGGTCAGGCGACGCATACCCTTGCCTTCTGCGCCCATGATCAGGATGGTTGGGCCGGTGAGGTCCTGGTCATAAATGCTGACCTGCGCCTCCCCCGCCGTGCCCACGATCCACAAGCCGCGCTGCTGGAGTTTCTCCAGGGTGCGCGCCAGGTTGGTCACGGCTACCAGGGGAATCACTTCCGCCGCGCCGCAGGCCACTTTACGCACGACGGGCGTCAGGGTAGCCGACTTATCCTTGGGCACGATCACCGCCAGCGCACCGGCCGCATCGGCCGAACGCAGGCAAGCGCCAAGGTTGTGCGGGTCGGTCACGCCGTCCAGCACCAACAGCAGCGGAGCACCCTCGGTACGATCGAGGAGTTCATCGAGCATCGCCTCACCCCAGACCTGGCTTGGACTGACGTCCGCAACCACACCCTGGTGAACGCCTTCTACCCACACGTCCATTTCACGACGCTCGGCCTGACCGATGGCAACCTTGTTTTGGGTTGCCAGCTCAACCAGCGCTTGTACGCGTGGCTCGCTGCGCCCTTCGGCCAGCCATACTTGCTTGACGCGTTTTGGGTGGTGACGCAGCAGTGCTTCTACGGCATGCACGCCGTAGATTTTTTCCAGACTCATGACTTGGCCTTAGGTTTGCGCGACCCGCCGCTTTTCGCGGGGGCCGAACCCGCTTTTGGCGGGCCTTTACGATGCTTACTGGGTTTGCTCGACGGTTTTTCCGCCGCGTGGGACTTTCCCCCAGACGCCGCTTTACCACCGCTTTTGGCTTCGTTGAGCAACTGCTGCTTCAACTCGCGGCTTTTGCGCAATTCAGCATTTTTAGCCGCTGCGTCGCTGGGGCGGTAGGCTTCAGGGGCCTTGTCCTTGGCCGACGAACGCCGACCGGCCTTGGCCGGTTCAGGCTCAGCGGTTTTAGCAGGAGCACCTTTACCTTTGGTCGCCGGCGCTGCGGTTTCGCTGCCGCGCTTTTTACGGCCCGTCGGCGATTCGGCAGGCTTGTCAGGCATACCGAAGTCGATCTTGCGCTCGTCAAGATCGACACGCATGACCTGCACTTCCACGGTGTCGCCCAGGCGGAAGCTGCGACCAGTGCGCTCGCCCGCCAGGCGGTGGTGCACAGGGTCAAAGTGGTAGTAGTCACCCGGCAACGCGGTGACATGCACCAGGCCTTCGACGTAAATATCGGTCAGTTCGACGAACAGGCCAAAGCCGGTCACGGCGGTGATCACACCCGGGAACGACTCGCCCACGCGGTCCTTCATGAACTCGCACTTGAGCCAGTTCACGACGTCACGGGTGGCTTCGTCGGCGCGGCGCTCGCTCATGGAGCACTGCTCACCCAACTGTTCCAGGGCCGCTTCGTCGTACGGGTAGATACGCGCCTTCGGAATGGTCATGGCACCAGCACGCTGGACGTGCGGGGTGTTCTGCTTGGAATGGATCACGCTGCGGATGGCGCGGTGCGTGAGCAAGTCCGGGTAACGACGAATCGGCGACGTGAAGTGGGTGTACGCCTCGTAATTCAGGCCGAAGTGGCCTTGGTTATCGGCGCTGTACACCGCCTGACTCAACGAACGCAGCATCACGGTCTGAATCACGTGGTAATCCGGACGATCCTTGATGCTTGCCAGCAGTGCCTGATAGTCCTTCGGCGTCGGGCCGTCCTTGCCTTTGTGCAGGGACAGGCCGAGTTCGCCGAGGAAGGCACGCAGTTTTTCCAGGCGCTCCGGCGGCGGGCCGTCGTGCACGCGGTACAACGCAGGAATTTCGTGCTTTTTGAGGAATTCAGCAGTGGCTACGTTGGCTGCCAGCATGCACTCTTCGATCAGCTTGTGCGCATCGTTGCGGGTCGTCGGAGTGATCGCGGCGATCTTGCGCTCGGACCCGAAGACAATCCGGGTTTCCTGGGTCTCAAAATCGATCGCGCCACGGGTATGACGAGCGCCCAGCAGCACTTTATACAGCGAGTAAAGCTGCTTGAGGTGCGGCACGACACCGGCGTACTCGGTACGCAGGGCTTTGGCTTCGCTGGTCTTCGGCGTTTCCAGGATGGTGCTGACCTTGTTGTAGGTCAGGCGCGCCTGGGAATGAATCACCGCCTCGTAGAACTGGTAGTCGGTCATTTCGCCGGTTTTCGAGATGGTCATCTCGCACACCATGGCCAAACGGTCGACTTTCGGGTTCAGGGAGCACAGGCCGTTGGACAGCTGCTCAGGCAGCATCGGGATCACCCGCTCAGGGAAATACACGGAGTTGCCGCGTACCTGAGCTTCATTATCCAGGGCCGAACCGATCTTCACGTAGCTGGACACGTCGGCAATCGCGACGAACAACTTCCAGCCGCCGGAGAACAGGCGCAGTTTGCCAGGCTTGGCTTCGCAGTAAACCGCATCGTCGAAGTCGCGGGCATCTTCGCCGTCAATGGTGACGAACGGCAGATGACGCAGATCGATGCGCTTCTCTTTGTCTTTATCTTCGACTTCCGGCTTGAGCTTGGCGGCTTCTTTGAGCACAGCCTCAGGCCAGACGTGAGGAATATCGTAGGTGCGCAAGGCAACATCGATTTCCATGCCAGGCGCCATGTAATTGCCAACCACTTCGACGATATCGCCCTGTGGCTGGAAGCGCGCAGTCGGCCAGTGGGTGATTTTCACCTCGACGAACTGACCGACCTTGGCGGCGCCATTGCGGCCAGGCGTGATCAGCACTTCCTGCTGGACCTTTGGGTTGTCCGGCACGACGAAGCCGATACCGCCTTCTTCGAAGTAACGGCCGACGATGGACTCGTGGGCACGGGACACCACTTCAACGATCACGCCTTCACGACGACCGCGACGGTCCAGGCCGGAAACGCGCGCCAGGGCACGGTCGCCATCGAACACCAGACGCATTTGCGCCGGGCTCATGAACAAGTCGTCACTGCCGTCGTCCGGGATCAGGAAGCCGAAGCCATCACGGTGACCGGCGATGCGACCGAGGATCAGGTCGAGCTTGTCTACCGGCGCATAGGTGCCACGGCGGGTGTAGATCAGTTGCGCGTCGCGCTCCATGGCACGCAAACGGCGGCGCAGGGCTTCGAGCTGGTCTTCGGTGGTCAAACCGAACTCTTCAACCAACTGCTCACGGCTAGCAGGCGAACCCCGATCGGCGAGGTGCGCCAGGATCAGTTCGCGGCTAGGAATAGGGTTTTCATATTTTTCCGCTTCACGAGCGGCCTCTGGATCGAGGGACTGCCAATCGGCCATTAGAGAGTTTTCACCTTGTCTATATGCGGGTTAGTTTGGCATACGCGTATTGAAACGGGAAATTTCAGGCTTCAACAAGCCTTTTAAAGCCCTTTATGACCCTCTGAGCGTACCTTGCACGACCATTGGCGAAATTTTCCAGCCTTTTTTGATGCCGGGGGTTTACAGCGCAAAAGCTGCTCCGTATAGTGCGCGCCATCGACGACGGCAACGTTGTTTGATAATGCCCAGGTGGTGAAATTGGTAGACACGCCAGCTTCAGGTGCTGGTGATCGCAAGGTCGTGGAAGTTCGAGTCTTCTCCTGGGCACCAAATTCAGATCAAACCCGCGAAAGCGGGTTTTTTCGTTTCAGGCCTTTGATTTTTAACGTGAATCTCGATTTATTTTTTTGAATCAGGGGTTTACAGATCAAAAAGCCCGCCGTATAGTTCGCCACATCAACAGCGGCAACGTTGCTTGATAATGCCCAGGTGGTGAAATTGGTAGACACGCCAGCTTCAGGTGCTGGTGATCGCAAGGTCGTGGAAGTTCGAGTCTTCTCCTGGGCACCAAATTCAGATCAAACCCGCGAAAGCGGGTTTTTTCGTTTCCGGGGTTCAAAAACGCCTGCAGCAATTCCCCCCTCCTCCGCACTTGAGAAGTTTTATCGTTTATCCTTGCAATGATTTGTTGCACTCAAGTGAGGAAAACCCCGGATGATGATCCGCGATACCCGTTCCAAGACATCCCTTCTGCGTGGCCTGACCATCACTCTGCTCGGCCTGACCCTGCTCTCACCCACCGCCTATAGCGCCGACAAGGTTTCCCTGACCCTGTACAACGGCCAACATAAAGAAGTCGGCGATGAACTCGCCAAAGCCTTCGAAGCCAAGACCGGTATTCACGTCAACGTGCGCAAAGGCAGCAGCAACCAGTTGGCCAGCCAGGTCGTCGAAGAAGGCGAGCGCTCACCCGCCGACGTGATCTACACCGAAGAATCGCCGCCACTGAACAAACTCGGCGAGCAAGGCCTGCTGGCGAAGATCGACGCCAGCACCCTCAACGTTCTGCCCAAGGATTACGTAGGCCGCAACGGCGACTGGATGGGCGTGACCGCACGCACCCGCGTCGTAGCGTTCAACCCCAAACTGATCGCCGAAAAAGACCTGCCCAAGTCGGTGCTCGATTTCGCCGGCCCCGAATGGCAAGGCAAAGTCGGCTTCGTACCCACCAGCGGCGCATTCCAGGAACAGGCCGTGGCGATCATCAAGTTGCACGGGCGTGAAGCGGCCGAAGAATGGCTCACCGGCCTGCGCGCGTTCGGCAAGGTCTACAGCAACAATATGGTCGCCCTTAAAGCCGTGGAGAACGGCGAAGTGGCTACCGTACTGGTGAACAACTACTACTGGTTTGCCCTGAAGAAGGAAAAAACCAACCTGGACTCCCAACTGCACTACTTCACCGGCGGCGATGCCGGCGGCCTGATCACCGTGTCTTCCGCTGCTGCACTCAAATCCAACAAGCACCCCAAGGAAGCCCAGCAACTGCTGGCGTTCATGACCAGCGAAGAAGGCCAGCGCGTCATCACCAACACCTCGGCGGAATACCCGCTACGCAAGGGCATGGAGTCCAATCGTGGACTCAAACCGTTCAATGAACTGCAGCCGCCGAAAGTCACCCCGGCGGACCTTGGCAACGCTGAAGAAGCCTTGGATCTGGAACGTGAGGTTGGCTTGAACTGATGAACCCATCGCTACCCGCCCCCGCCCTGCGCGGGGGTTTTAGTCCGCGACGCAAGCGCCCGTCGATCTGGCTGCTGTTGCCAGTACTGTTTCTGGTGGGCTTGAGCCTGCTGCCACTGGCCTATGTCGGCCTTAAGGCCTGGCAGGCAGGGTGGCAAGAGGCCGTACATTTGCTATGGCGCCCCTATGTGTTCGGATTGTTGCGCAACACCCTGGCGCTGATGGTCGGCGTAACCGTGACCTGCGGCGTGATCGGTTTGTCCCTGGCCTGGCTGCTCGAGCGCAGCAACCTGCCAGGGCGGCGCATCTGGGGGGTGATCCTGTGCCTGCCGTTTGCGGTACCGGCGTTTGTCAGCAGTTTTACCTGGGTGTCGCTGAGCGCTTCCTTCGAAGGGTTGGGCGGCGCGATTCTGGTGATGAGCCTGTCCAAATACCCGCTGGTGTTTTTGCCGGTGGCGGCGACCTTGCGCAATCTTGACCCCTCCCTGGAAGAATCCGCCCGCACGCTGGGGCTGAATCGCTGGGGCGTGTTCCGACGCATCACGCTGCCGTTGCTGTGGCCTTCGTTGCTGGCCGGTGCGCTGCTGATCGCGTTGCACATGCTGGTGGAGTTCGGCGCGCTGTCGATCATCGGCCTGCAAACCTTCACCACCGCGATCTATCAGCAGTTCGAATTGGAATTCAGCAACGCCAACGCAGCGATGCTCTCGGCGGTGCTGCTGGTGATGTGCCTGACACTGCTGTGGCTGGAGCTGCGTGTGCGCGGCAAGGGCCGTCATGTGCGTATCGGCCAGGGTGCGGCGCGGCATGCCGAGCAGGTCAAACTGGGCAAGTGGGCGCCCGTGGGCCAGCTGTATTGCCTGGCGTTGGCTGTTATTGGCAGCGGCATCCCTCTGGCGATGCTCGGTTATTGGCTGGCGGTGGGTTCGTCCGCCGCGTTTCCCGTGGCCCAGATCACTGAAGCACTGTTGTCCTCGCTGGCGTTGTCACTGGGTGGCGCCGCGCTGTGCCTGGTGCTGGCAGTGCCGGTGGGACTGCTGGTGGTGCGCTACAAAGGCCAATTGGCGATCTGGGCCGAACGCTTGCCGTACCTGCTGCACGCCCTGCCCGGCCTGGTGATCGCTCTGACACTGGTGTATTTCGCCCTGCATTACGTGCCCGCGCTCTACCAGACGTCAGGCCTGCTGCTGATCGCTTACGCGCTGCTGTTTCTGCCGCTGGCCCAGGCGCCGATCCGCACCGCATTGAACAAAGCGGCGCCGCAATTGGAAGAGGCCGCACGCACATTGGGCGCGTCATCATTCAGCGCGTTTTGCCGGGTGACCCTGCCGATTATCTTCCCGGCATTGGGCGCGGCGTTTGCGCTGGTGTTCCTGGACGCGATGAAGGAATTGACGGCGACGCTGCTGCTCAGTCCGACCGGGTTGAATACCCTGGCGACGGCAGTATGGGCACACACTTCGAATGTGGAGTTTGCGGCGGCAGCGCCTTATGCGGCGCTGTTGATTCTGGTGTCGGGGTTGCCGGTCTATTTGCTGACGACACGGATGTACCTGAGTCGCTGAAGGGGCTATCGGAGGCAAGCCTCCTCCCACATTTTGAATGCCTTTCAACCTGTGGGAGGGGCTTACCCCCGATAACGACGCTAGGCCCTGAACTGCCCCAGGCTCGCCTTCAACTGCGCCGCCAGGCCATCCAGCACCTTGCCACTGGCGGTGGTCTCCACCACCGCCTGGGCCGCGCGCTCGGCCTGGGCGTGGATCACCTCAACCCGGCCACGCACCGCGTGCGCGCCCTGGGCCTGATGCTCAGCGGCGCGGGTAGCCAGGCCGATCGCGGCATGCACTTGCTCCACCGATGCCTGCACCGTCTGCTGCAAACGCACGCTGTCACGCAACACCAATAACCCTTCGTTCGCCTGCCGCCCGGCTTTGCCGATGGTCTCTACCGCCTCCCGCGCGCCTTGCTGCAAAGCGACGATATGCGCCTGGATATCT
The DNA here is from genome assembly GCF_023148575.1 of Pseudomonas sp. EYE_354. Taxonomy (NCBI): domain Bacteria; kingdom Pseudomonadati; phylum Pseudomonadota; class Gammaproteobacteria; order Pseudomonadales; family Pseudomonadaceae; genus Pseudomonas; species Pseudomonas sp. EYE_354. The sequence goes on along the minus strand of NZ_JAHXNQ010000003.1, from coordinate 254,418 downwards.
CCGGTGGAGCTTTGAGTTTTGCTCGCCAGCGCCCGTACTTCGTCGGCCACCACTGCAAAGCCGCGTCCGGTTTCACCGGCACGGGCCGCCTCAATGGCCGCATTGAGGGCCAGCAAATTGGTTTGCTCGGCGATGCCATGGATGACCGTCAACACCACCTCGATCTGTTCGCTTTGCTGGGCTAGGCGCTCGATCACCTGAGACCCTGCCTGAACCTGCCCCGCCAGCGCTTCGATCAATCCACCGACTTCAGCCGACGTGCGCGCGTTTTCATCCGTTGCCTGGCGGATATCCACCACCTGCTGCAACGCGGCCTGCATGGCATGGCTTTCGGCCTGGGCCTCGTCGGCCATTTGCGACAGCGCGCGCAAGCTTTCGGCCACTTCGTCGCGTTGCAGGCCCGCCGCCGCATCAGCCCCCGAATTGCGCAGGGTCATGGCGCCGATTTCCACACCGGTACGCTGAGCGACATCCCCGGCTTCACGCACGATCGGCTGCAACTTATCCACAAAGCGATTGACCGCCGAGGCCATATCGCCGATTTCATCCTTGCTGCTGATCTGCACACGCTTGGTCAGGTCGCCCTCACCCGCCGCCAGGTCATCCATGGCCGCGATCAACAGTTTGAGGCGGTTGACCACACGACGACCGAGCACGACCGCGATCAGCAGCAATACGCCGAAACCGACCACGGCCAGCCCCATTCCGATGCGCCAGCGCAAAGTGCCCGCAGCCTCCTGAACGGCACCGGTGGTGTTGGCGGCCATTTGAGTGGCGGTGGCTTGCGCCGATTGCAGACGGGCCCCCATCGCCGCCGCGCTATCTGCCGCGGCGCCCTTGAGACTGTCACCGACCAACTGATCACCACTGGCGATCAGGGCGGCGAAACGCTTGTCCAGCGCTTGCAGGTCCGCCTCGACCGACGCGGTGGACACGCCCATCAGCACCTTGCCAATCTCTACGCCATTGGGGCTGATGGACGCCTCGACGTAAAACACCGAAGGGTCGTTTTTGGCAGCACTGAGCACCTTGTCCAAGGCGCGGTCGCCCTGGCCTTTTTCCAGCAGTGCCTTGTTGATCGGATTTTCGCGATTCAGGTAGCGGGTCAAATGCTCACCCGCCGCGTCGTCGTAGACCACAAACAACACGTTGGGGTTGCGCTGGGCACGCCGGGCAAACTCCGACAGGGTCGGCACGTCACTGTCCCACATGGCACGGGGCGCCACCGAGGCCAGCAACTGCGCCATGTCGTTGGCGGAGTCTTGCAGGTCTTTCTCCAGCGTCGCACGCAACTGCTTCTGCTCTTGCTGCAAACGCGTGGAAAGCCCGGCGGTCAGACGCTGCCGGGTACTGGCGGACAAGCTGTCCAGACTGGAGGTGACTTCCTTGCCGGCTTGGGCCAACTCGCCCGACAACTTCTGGCTATCGATACCCAGGCGACTGCCCAACTCTGCTTCCAGTGCAGTGACGGTGCTCCGGGTTAGCGCGACCGCGACCAGCACTTGCACCAAAAGTGCGATACCGAGGGTAACGAACACAGGCCGCAACAGACGGCTTTGTAACAATGAGAGAACGGCAGACATCGGGAATCCCTCCACCACGGGTGCCAGTAAATTGATAGCACCGCGAAAAAGAGAAACACAGCAAGGGTCGTGCCGCTTAGTGAGCGACTACGAAAAAGGGCTCCCGAGGGAGCCCTTTTGCTATTTACATCAACGGCTTATTAAGCGAACGGATGACGCAAAACGATGGTCTCGTTGCGGTCCGGGCCCGTCGAAATAATGTCAATCGGCGCACCGATCAGCTCTTCGACACGCTTGATGTAGGCACGCGCATTGGCCGGCAGCTCTTCCAGGGTTTTGGCACCCACGGTCGACTCGGTCCAACCCGGCACTTCTTCGTACACAGGCTGCAGGCCCACGTAGCTGTCAGCGTCGGTCGGCGCAACGTTGTTGCCTTGTGCATCTTGGTAGCCGACGCAGATGTTGATGGTTTCCAGGCCGTCGAGTACGTCCAGCTTGGTCAGGCAGATGCCCGAGATGCTGTTCACATCGATGGCACGACGCAGGATGACAGCGTCGAACCAGCCACAACGACGAGCACGGCCGGTGGTCGCGCCGAATTCGTGACCCTGCTTGGCCAGGTGCGCACCGACGGCGTCGAACAGCTCAGTCGGGAACGGGCCCGAACCTACACGGGTGGTGTAAGCCTTGGTGATGCCGAGGATGTAGTCCAGGAACATCGGCCCCACGCCCGAACCGGTCGCAACGCCACCAGCAGTAGTGTTGGAGCTGGTCACGTACGGGTAGGTGCCGTGGTCGATGTCCAGCAACGAACCCTGGGCGCCTTCGAACATGATGTCTTTGCCGGCGCGGCGCAGGTCGTGCAGCTCGGCCGTCACATCCAGCATCAGCGGCTTGAGCAGCTCCGCGTATTCCTTGCACTCGGCCAGGGTCTTGTCGAATTCAATGGCCGGTTCTTTGTAGTAACCGACCAGCATGAAGTTGTGGTAGTCCACCAGTTCACGCAGTTTGTCTTCAAAACGCGGCATGTTGAGCAGATCGCCCACACGCAGGCCGCGACGAGCCACCTTGTCTTCGTAGGCCGGACCGATACCGCGACCGGTGGTACCGATCTTCAGCTCGCCACGCGCCTTTTCACGGGCCTGGTCCAGCGCAACGTGGAAGGACAGGATCAGCGGGCAAGACGGGCTGATACGCAGGCGCTCGCGCACCGGTACGCCTTTCTCTTCCAGCTTGGTGATCTCGCGCAGCAGGGCATCGGGTGCAACCACCACGCCGTTGCCGATCAGGCACTGCACGCCTTCGCGCAGCACGCCCGACGGGATCAGGTGCAAAACGGTTTTTTCGCCATCGATGACCAGGGTGTGGCCAGCGTTGTGACCACCTTGGTAGCGCACTACGGCGGCAGCATGTTCGGTCAGCAGATCAACGATCTTGCCTTTGCCCTCATCACCCCATTGGGTGCCCAGGACTACGACATTCTTACCCATAACACTTGTCCTCATTCGCGCAAACTTGGTGCCGGCGATGGCCGGCAGGAAAACTCAAGAAGCCAGTGGCGTTACTTGCCAAAGCCCGTTCTGCAGAATCAATTGCTGGTCGCAGTCCGCTTCACGGGCGGCGGCCAATGGCTGACCAGGCAAGGCCTGGACAACACGTTGACCCTCACTGCGCAACTGGCAAACCTGCTGCCAGAGTGCTGCGTCCGTACTGTCGGGCATCCAGATGCCACCGGACGGCAGCTCGACCTCAGCACGCCCCAGGGTCACCAGGGTTTTCAAATCGGTGGAAAAGCCAGTCGCCGGACGGGCGCGCCCGAAGTCGGCGCCGATATCGTCATAACGACCGCCTTGGGCGATGGCCTGGCCAACACCCGGGACAAACACCGCGAACACCACACCGGTGTGATAGTGGTAGCCGCGCAATTCGCCCAAATCAAAGTACAGCGGCAACTGCGGGAAGCGTGCCGACAGCCGCTCGGCAATCGCCAGCACATCGTCCAGCGCAGCCAGCACCGGCGCCGGCGCGTTAGCCAGGCGCTCACGGGCAGCCACCAGCACCTCGCGGCCGCCGCACAGGTTCACCAGTGAACGCAGCATGCCGGCTAGGTCGGCAGGTACGCCTTCGGTCAACGCGATGACTTCATCGATAGCCTTGCGTTGCAGAGCATCGAACAACTGTTGCTCCACTTCACCGGACAAACCGGCCGCACGGGCCAGGCCACGGTAGATACCAACATGGCCAAGGTCCATGTGGACATCGGGCACGTCGGCCAGTTGCAACATGGCCAGCATCAAGCTGATCACTTCAACATCGCTGCTCGGGCTGGCGTCGCCGTACAACTCGGCGCCCAGCTGGATCGGGCTGCGGGAAGACGACAAGGCACGCGGCTGCGCATGCAACACGCTGCCGGCATAGCACAGGCGGCTCGGGCCTTCACGGCGCAAGGTGTGCGCATCAATGCGCGCAACCTGCGGCGTGATGTCCGCACGGAAACCCATTTGCCGGCCCGATTGCGGGTCGATGACCTTGAAGGTGCGCAGATCCAGGTCCTGGCCCGCGCCGGTCAGCAGGGATTCCAGGTACTCGATATGGGGGGTCACGACAAACTCGTAACCCCAGCTCTGGAACAGATCCAACACCTGGCGGCGCGCTACTTCGATGCGCGCAGCTTCCGGTGGCAGTACTTCTTCGATGCCATCTGGCAGCAGCCAGCGGTCTACCGTTGCCATTACGCCATTCCCCTATGATCCGGGCGGCCAGCCCTCGGCCGAGCCTTGAGTGAAGCAGAAAATACCCGCCACCTGCATAAACCACGCGCAAGAGCGACGTGACGAACGACCTGTAACCGGCCTCGTCGGGCACTTTCCTCGAAAAACCTGTCACGCCTGCCGAATCAAACATGCAGACGCAAAAAAGCCGGGAATTTCCCGGCTGCCGCATCATACACCCGTTTTCTGAAAGGATCACCCCGCCAGGCGTTTTAGCCGCCCGACGGAGTGCGTCCTACACAGTGACGAGCTGATTACTTGGATTTTTCCAGGTAGCGGAAGAAGTCGCTACTTGGGTCCAGCACCATGACGTCGGTTTTGTTCGCGAAGCTTTCACGGTAGGCACGCAGGCTACGATAGAACGCATAGAACTCCTGGTCCTGACCGTAAGCCTTGGCATAGATAGCCGCGGCTTGAGCATCACCATCACCACGGGCCTCTTCAGACTCGCGATAAGCCTCTGCCAGCAGGACACGACGCTGACGGTCAGCGTCCGCACGGATACCTTCGGCCAGTTCGTTACCCTTGGCGCGGTGCTCACGAGCCTCACGCTCACGCTCGGTGCTCATACGTTCGAACACACTGCGGTTCACTTCTTTGGGCAGGTCGATCGCCTTGACCCGGACATCGACCACTTCGATACCCAGCTCTTTTTCAGCCATCGTGTTCAGCGAACGCGTGATATCAGCCATCAGCGCGTCACGCTCACCGGATACAACCTCGTGCAGGGTGCGCTTACCAAACTGGTCACGCAGGCCCGACTCCAGACGGCGCGACAAGCGCTCGTCGGCAATCTGCTTGAGGCCGGAGGTCGCGGTGTAGAAGCGCTCGGCATCCTTGACGCGCCACTTGGCGTAGGCATCAACCATCACGGCTTTCTTTTCCAGCGTCAGGAAGCGCTGTGTCGGTGCATCCAGAGTCATCAGGCGAGCGTCGAACTTGCGCACCTGGTTGACGTAGGGGACCTTCACGTGCAGGCCTGGCTGGACATCCGCCTGGACCACGCGACCGAATTGCAGCAGCACCGCACGCTCGGTCTGAGCCACGATGTAGAAGCAGTTCCAGGCAGCGATGACCACGACGACGCCCACAATCAGGGCGGTCAGCGATTTATTGCTCATCAACGACTCTCCCTGGTACGTGTTTGCTGTTGCAGCAAGTCAGCGGCCGCACGGGCGCTCGCTTCATTGGCAGCGGCATTCGAACCGGTGGACGGCGCGCTGGTGCCGCTACGACCACCTTCGATCATCTTGTCTAGCGGCAGGTACAGCAGGTTGTTCTGCCCACCTTTGCTGCCGGTCACGAGGACCTTGCTGGTGTTACTGAAGACTTCCTGCATGGTGTCCAGATACAGACGCTGGCGCGTGACTTCAGGGGCCTTGCGGTACTCCACGACCAGCTTGGTAAAGCGATCCGCCTCACCTTTGGCACGGGAGACCACTTCGTCGCGGTAACCGTTGGCATCTTCAATGATGCGCTGGGCCTGACCACGGGCTTCCGGCACGACGCCGTTGGCGTAGGTTTCAGCCTGGTTACGCGAACGCTGCTCGTCTTCACGGGCGCGGATCACGTCGTCGAAGGCTTCCTGCACTTCACGCGGTGCGGCTGCGCTCTGTACGTTCACCTGGGTCACGGTGATACCGGTGCGATAGGTATCGAGGAACCGTTGCAGGCGCTCCTTGATTTCGCTGGCCATCAGTTCACGACCTTCGGTCAACACCTGGTCCATGGCGGTGGAACCCACCACGTGGCGCAAGGCGCTTTCGGTTGCGTGTTGCAGGCTGATTTCCGGCTGATCAACGTTCAGCACGAAGTCCTGCAGATTGCTGATCTTGTACTGCACGGTCAGCGGCACTTCGACGATGTTCTCGTCTTCGGTCAGCATCTGGCCCTGCTTGGTGTAGGCACGCTCACGCGTGACGTTCTCCATGTACTTCTTGTCGATCGGCGGGAAGTAGATGTTCAGGCCTGGCCCGACCGTCTCGTAGTACTTGCCGAAGCGCAGCACCACGGCCTGCTCCTGCTCGTCCACCACATAGACGGCGCTGTACAGCCAAACGGCCGCCAGCACGACAAGACCAAGGCCCAGCAGGCCATAGCCACCGCCCTTGCTTGTGCGACCGCCGTCGTCACCACCACGTTTTTTCCCACCACCGAACAACCCATTCAGGCTTTCCTGCAGCTTTCGGAAGGCCTCGTCGAGATCTGGTGGCCCCTTGCGGTCGCCATTATTGCGGCGTTTACCACCCCAAGGATCCTGATTATTCGAGTTGCCACCCGGCTCATTCCAAGCCATAGCGCTCTCCATCTGATAAAGCAAAGACGCACCCACGGCGCGCCGACCAATGCTACAGAATGCCTGCTACTGCGGCACAACCGCTTTAGGAGGCTTTTATTGCAAAGTGTGTTGTTCGATGAACTCTGTCGGTACAACGCCTTCGCGGCTGACCAGCCGATTGAGCTCCGAGCGCGGCAATCGAACGGCCAGCAAGCTGACACCTTCTTCGTCGTGTTCTTCTTTCTGTACCGCGCCCAGCTCGAAAAACTGTGCACGCAGTCGAGCAAAACGCTGAGGCAAGCGCAAGGTGCCGACAAACAAATCGCTGCCGAGCAATTCGGCAATGGCCTGTTCAAGCAGCTCCAAACCACTGCCATCTCGCGCCGACAGCCAGACCCGCTGGGGTTTGCCGTTCTCGTCGCGCTGGATTTGTGGCTCAACGCCTTCAAGCAAATCGAGTTTGTTATAGACCTCAAGGATCGGCAAGTCCTGGGCGCCAATCTCGCCCAGCACCACCATGACCTGTTCAATCTGCAGCATGCGATCCGGTTCGGCCGCATCGATCACGTGCAACAGCAGGTCGGAATTGCTCGACTCTTCGAGCGTAGACCGAAATGCCTCGACCAGCTTGTGGGGCAGGTGACGAATGAAACCCACGGTATCGGCCAGAACGATCGGCCCCAGGTCGTCGATGTCCAGACGGCGCAAAGTCGGGTCGAGGGTGGCAAACAATTGGTCAGCCGCGTACACGTCGGACTTTGTCACGTTGTTGAAGAGCGTGGACTTGCCAGCGTTGGTGTAGCCCACCAGGGAAACGGTAGGGATATCCGCACGGAAACGTCCACGTCGCGATTGTTCGCGCTGGCTGCGCACTTTTTCCAGGCGACCCTTGATCTGACGCAACCGGACCCGCAGCAGACGCCGGTCGGTTTCCAGCTGGGTTTCACCCGGACCACGCATGCCGATACCGCCACCCTGACGCTCAAGGTGAGTCCAGCCGCGAACCAGGCGGGTGCTCATGTGATCAAGCTGGGCCAGTTCGACCTGGAGCTTGCCTTCATGAGTACGGGCGCGCTGGGCGAAAATATCGAGGATCAGGCCGGTACGGTCGATCACGCGACACTCGAAAACCCGTTCGAGGTTACGTTCCTGACTCGGCGTGAGGGTGTGATTGAAGATCACCAGATCGGCTTCTTCGGCGTGGACCAGGTCGCGCAGTTCCTCGACCTTGCCGCTGCCAATCAGAAATTTGGCGGTTGGCCGATGACGCGGCACGTTAAAAAACGCAACGGTCTCGGCGCCGGCCGAATTTGCCAACTCCTGAAACTCCTGCGGATCTTCGCGCGCCTCAGGGTCCTGTCCATCCAAGTGAACGAGGATGACTCGCTCACCACCACCGTGGCGCTCAAAGAACAAAGGAGACTCCTATCAGGCGTTACCTGGCTCAGCGTCACCTTGTTCGTCGCCCGCTGCGCTAGGCAGACGGATTGGACGCACTGGGACTACTGTCGAGATAGCGTGCTTGTAAACCATCTGGCTTACGGTGTTTTTCAGCAGGATCACGAACTGGTCGAACGATTCGATCGTGCCTTGCAGCTTGATACCGTTGACCAGATAGATGGAAACCCCCACTTTCTCTTTACGTAAAGTATTCAAGTAAGGGTCTTGTAGCGAATGCCCTTTTGACATGTGCCGCACTCCTTTAAGGATCAATAATAAAAAATCGGAAAATAGGTAGCTTATGGCCGTCGCACCCCCAAGGATAGACGGCAATTGCAAGGACTCAGCTCAATATGGAGACCGTTCCCAAGTATTTCAAGGCGCGTGACAGATTGTCGCTGTCCAGGCTGTCCAACCAGTGCAAATCGCTCCAGCTGCGCAACCAGGTGAACTGGCGTTTTGCCAATTGGCGCGTGGCAATGATGCCGCGCTCCTGCATTTCGGCTGACGTCAGCTTGCCATCCAGATGATCCCAGACTTGGCGGTAGCCTACAGCACGTATCGAAGGCAACCCCGGATGCAGGTCACCTCGTGAACGCAGTGCTACGACCTCGTCGATAAACCCCTGTTCCAACATAATTGTGAATCTTTGCGCAATTCGTTCATGCAGCACCTGGCGATTTGCCGGAGCGATGGCCAGATTCGCCACAGTATAGGGCAATTGTGACTGTCCAGATGCGCCTGGATCAGCACTTTGCGCAGATTGTTTCAGCCGCAGTTCAGTCATGGTCTGACCGCTGACGCGCCAGACTTCCAACGCGCGACTCAGGCGTTGAGGGTCATTCGGGTGAATCCGCGCAGCCGACACCGGATCTACCGCCGTCAACTCGTCGTGGAGGGCTTGCCAGCCAAGACGTGCGGCCTGCTCTTCAAGCTCGGCGCGGACCTGGGCGTCAGCCGGCGGCATATCCGCCAGGCCGTCCTGCAAAGCCCTGTAGTAGAGCATCGTGCCGCCCACCAGCAGCGGAATATTGCCCCGCGCGGTGATCTCAGTCATAGCCGCCAGGGCGTCGGTGCGAAAGTCGGCCGCAGAATAGCTCTGGGCTGGATCGATAATGTCGATCAGCCGATGCGGATGCTGGGCCAGCAGTTCTTTGGACGGCTTGGCCGTGCCGATGTCCATGTCCCGGTATACCAGGGCGGAATCGACGCTGATCAGTTCGCACGGCAACACTTTGGTCAGCTCGATAGCCAGGTCGGTCTTGCCGGCGGCAGTGGGGCCCATCAGGAAAATAGCGGGGGGCAAGGCACTCATCAGCGGCCGCGCAAGAACAGTTTGTCCAGATCGTCCAGGCCCATTTGGGTCCAGGTCGGTCGGCCATGGTTGCATTGCCCGCTGCGCTCGGTGTTTTCCATGTCGCGCAGCAGGCCATTCATTTCCGGCAAGGCCAGGCGACGATTGGCGCGAATGGCACCGTGGCAGGCCATGGTGCCGAGCAGTTCGTTGATGTGCGCCTGGATACGGTCACTGGTGCCATATTCCATCAGGTCTGCCAGCACGTCAGCCACCAGCCGGTTGGCTTCAGCTTGCTTGAGCAGCGCAGGAATCTGGCGGATCGCCAGGGTTTCCGGACCCAGCCGCTGCAGCTCGAAACCCAGCTTCTGGAACACGCTGTGGTGCTCTTCGGCGCAGTCGGCTTCACGCTGGCTGACCGCCAGGGACTCCGGCACCAGCAGCGGCTGGCCGCTGAGGCCTTCGCTGGCCATGGCGATCTTCAAGCGTTCGTACATGATCCGCTCGTGGGCGGCGTGCATGTCCACCAACACCAGGCCATGGGCGTTTTCGGCGAGGATATAGATGCCTTTGAGTTGCGCCAGCGCATAACCCAACGGCGGAATATCACCGCCGCCTTCCGGCAAGGCCGCGGCAGCGCCGGACTCAGCCCCCGGCAATGGCGCAAAAAATTCGCGATAGGCCGCACGGGCCTCGGCCACCGGCACCGCCGATTGCGGGCGCGGCGTGTATTGGTATTGATAGCCCGCACCCGCACCGGAACCCGACGCCGTATACGCAGGCTGCGGAGGCGGCGATTGCAGCAAGTTGCCCGCCAGGCTCATTTCGCCTTGAGGACCAAACTCACCGGCCTCGGGGCCGCTCGGGCGCACCACCGCTGTGACGATCGGCGCCGCCAGTTGGTCATCTGGGCGCACGTCACCCAGGGCGCGGTGCAAGGTGCCATAGAGGAAGTCATGCACCATGCGCCCGTCGCGGAAGCGCACTTCGTGCTTGGTCGGGTGCACATTCACGTCGACCACAGCCGGATCGACTTCAAAAAACAGTACAAACGTCGGATGCCGGCCATTGAACAGCACATCGCGATACGCCTGGCGCACCGCGTGGGCCACCAGCTTGTCGCGCACCGCGCGACCGTTCACAAAGAAATACTGCAAGTCCGCCTGGCTACGGGAGAACGTCGGCAACCCGACCCAGCCCCACAAGCGCAGGCCATTGCGCTCGATCTCGATCGGCAGCGCCTGCTCCAAAAAGCCCGCGCCGCAGATCGCCGACACACGCCGCGCGCGCGCCGCGTCGTCATGGGCTTCGTGCAGGCTGAGAATGGTCTTGCCGTTATGGCGCAGGTGAAACGCCACGTCGAAACGGGCCAGGGCCAGGCGTTTGATCACTTCCTGCAGGTGATCGAATTCGGTTTTTTCGGCTTTGAGAAATTTGCGCCGCGCCGGGGTGTTGAAGAACAGGTCACGCACCTCTACGGACGTACCCACAGGGTGCGCCGCCGGTTGAACTCGAGGCGCCATGTCGCGGCCTTCGGTTTCCACTTGCCAGGCCTGGTCGGCGCTGCGGGTGCGTGAGGTCAGGGTCAGGCGGGCCACGGAGCTGATGGAGGCCAGGGCCTCACCGCGAAAGCCCAGGCTCATCACCCGTTCAAGGTCTTCCAGGTCGCGGATCTTGCTGGTGGCATGGCGGGCCAGCGCCAGCGGCAGGTCATCGGAGGATATGCCACTGCCGTCGTCACGCACCCGCAGCAGCTTGACGCCACCCTGCTCCACGTCGACATCAATGCGCTTGGCGCCGGAGTCGATACTGTTTTCAAGCAGCTCCTTGATCACCGACGCAGGACGCTCGACAACTTCGCCAGCGGCAATCTGGTTGGCCAGGCGCGGACTGAGCAGCTCAATGCGCGACCCGTTATTCAAGGTTGATTCGCTCATTACTGCGCCGCCAATTCAGTGCCGGGGATAGTCAACACCTGGCCCACTTTCAGCTCATCGGTCTTCAGGTTATTGGCGTTGCGCAAGGCTGCCGCCGACACCTGGAAACGCACCGCCAGCATCGCCAGCGTGTCACCGGGCTGTACGCGATGGTCACGCGGGCCCTGGGCGATTTTGCCGGAGTCACGCAGCCAGGCGATGTAGGTGCCCGGCGGTGGATTCTGCTGGAAGAACTGGCGCACACCGGCGCTGATCGAGCGCGCCAACGCCTGCTGGTGACTGGCACTGGCGAGCTTGGACGCTTCGTTGGCGTTGGAAATAAACCCGGTTTCCACCAGGATCGACGGGATGTCAGGCGACTTCAGCACCATAAACCCGGCCTGCTCCACCCGCTGTTTGTGCAGCGAAGTCACACGGCCGATGTTGCTCAGCACCTTTTGGCCCACGTTCAGGCTGGAGGTCAGCGAGGCGGTCATCGACAGGTCGAGCAGTACCCCGGCGAGCATCTTGTCCTTGTCATCGAGGGACACGTTGCCGGCGCCGCCGATCAAGTCGGAACGGTTTTCACTGTCGGCCAGCCAACGAGCGGTCTCGGAGGTGGCACCGCGATCAGACAAGGCAAACACCGAGGCGCCGAACGCAGCGGTGGACGGTGCGGCATCGGCGTGGATCGAGACAAACAGGTCGGCGCCCTTCTTGCGGGCGATTTCGGTACGCCCGCGCAGCGGAATGAAGTAGTCACCCGTACGGGTCAGCTCCGCGCGGTAGCCTTTCATGCCGTTGATCTGGCGTTGCAGCTCACGGGCGATGGCCAATACCACGTCTTTTTCATGCTGGCCGCGCGAGCCGGAGGCACCCGGATCTTCACCGCCGTGGCCGGCGTCGATCACCACGATGATGTCGCGTTTGCCGGCCGGGGCTGGTGGCGGTGGTGGCAACTTGACCTGGGGCTGCGACGGGTTGACCGGCACGGCCGGCACCGTCGCCACGCTCGGCGTCGGCGCAGGCGGCGGAGCGGCATCAGCGGCGTTGTCGAACAAGTCGACCACCAGGCGATTGCCATATTGGGCGTTTGGCGCCAGAGAGAAGCTCTTAGGGGTCACGACCTTTTTCAGATCGATGACCACCCGCAGGTCGGTCGGCGTGCGCTGGGCCGAGCGCATGGCAGTGATCGGGGTATTGGCGGTGGACACCTTCAGCGGCGCGGCCAGGGTCGCACCGTTGATATCGATCACCAGGCGATCGGGCGCCGTGAGGGTAAAGACGCTGTGCTGGACCGGGCCAGACAGGTCGAACACCAGTCGCGTGTTATCCGGCGCTCGCCACAGGCGCACACTTTTCACCTGTGAAGCAGCCAGAACATTGACAGTCATTGCCGCAAGCAACACCCCTACGACAGCAACCAACGCGCGAAAGCGCATACCTAACCCCACCAATTATTTGAATTCCAATGCCAAAGCGGCGCACCACGACTGGCCGCGCGCGCTCTGGGGCAACAACTTCAACTGACGTCCTGTTTCATGCGGCGTAATGGTAATGGTCAGGTCCGGCTTTGGCAAAAAGCCTGTGCCTTTATCTGGCCACTCGATCAAACACAGCGCGTCTTCGTCGAAGTAATCACGGATACCCATGTACTCCAGCTCTTCAGGGTCTACCAAGCGATAGAGGTCGAAGTGAAAAGCGCGCACGCCGTCGATTTCGTAGGGTTCAACCAAGGTAAACGTGGGGCTTTTCACCGCGCCTGTATGGCCTAACCCACGAATAATCCCCCGCGACAGCGTGGTCTTGCCGGCGCCAAGGTCGCCCTCCAGAAACACCAGCCCCTTACCTTTCGTGGCCTGGGCAATACGATTACCAAACGCCACCATGGCTTCTTCATCGGCCAGAAAAAGGATTACTTCAGACACGGAGACTGCTCCTCCAACAATTGACGAATGGCAGGTATCAGATCACTGGCAGCCAGGCCGCGCCCCGAGAGACCCTGGCGCTCCCCGGCGGTGGCGTGCAACCACACGGCCAGGCAACTGGCCTCATAAGCCGGCATGCCCTGGGCCAGCAACGCACCCACCAGGCCGGCCAGCACATCGCCAAGACCCGCCGTCGCCATCGCCGGATGACCCTGGTCACAGCGGGCGACCCGCCCGTCCGGGCTGGCAATCAAACTGCCAGCTCCCTTGAGAATCGCGACGGCGTTGAATCTCTGGCTCAACGCGCGCGCCACCTTAAGGCGGTCGGCCTGAACTTCGGCTGTCGACACCCCCAACAGTCGCGCAGCCTCGCCTGGGTGCGGGGTAATCACGCTGCCGGCGGGAAGGCTCACGCAGCCCTTGGCCAACTGATTCAAGGCATCGGCATCCCACACCTGGGGTTGTTTCGTATTGGCAGCAAGCGATAACAGGCTTTTGCCCCAAGCGGCCTCGCCCAGGCCCGGACCTATGACGATGACCGAAATCTTCTCCAGCAAGCCCATCAACTGGTTAGCCGAACTCACGCCCACAGTCATGACCTCCGGCAAACGCGCCAAGGCCGCCGGCACGTGCTCAATACGAGTTGCCAGCGACACCATGCCCGCACCCGCGCGCAACGCACTTTCGGCGCTCAGCAACGCCGCGCCACCCACGCCGCGGTCGCCGCCGACGACCAACAGGTGGCCGAACTGGCCTTTGTGGGCGCTGGCGGAACGTGCAGGCAGTTGTGGCAAATGGCCAGGCAACAGCGACTGAACGTCGGTTATTTCGTGTTTTGTCTGCGGCATGCGTCTTCAAGCTCCGATGTCTGGCAGAATTATACGCATCTCACCTGTGGTTTCCCGCGTCTCATGCCTGCTATTACCTCCGATCTGCCCGCCCTCGCCCAATCGATCAAAGACTGGGGCCGCGAGCTGGGCTTTCAACAAGTCGGCATCAGCGGCCTGGACCTGGCTGAGCATGAACAGCATCTGCAACGCTGGCTCGACGCGGGCTACCACGGCGAGATGGACTACATGGGCGCCCATGGCAGCAAGCGCTCCCACCCCGAAGAGTTAGTGCCAGGCACACTGCGCGTGGTGTCGCTGCGCATGGATTATCTGCCAGGCGACACGCAAATGGCGCAGTTGCTGGCACAGCCGGATAAAGCCTACATCTCGCGCTACGCCCTGGGCCGCGACTACCACAAGCTGATCCGCAAGCGCGTGCAGCAACTGGCCGATCGCATACAAGCTCAGATCGGCCCGTTTGGCTTTCGTGCCTTTGTCGACAGCGCACCGGTCCTGGAAAAAGCCATTGCCGAGAAAGCCGGGCTGGGCTGGATCGGTAAAAACACCCTGGTGCTCAATCGCAAGGCCGGCAGTTACTTCTTTTTGAGCGAGCTGTTTGTCGACTTGCCGCTGCCGGTGGATGCTCCCCACAGCACCGAACACTGCGGCCGCTGCACCGCTTGCCTGGACATCTGCCCGACCAATGCCTTTATCGGCCCCTACGTGCTGGACGCCCGGCGCTGCATTTCATACCTGACCATCGAACTCAAGAGCGCGATCCCTGAAGACCTGCGCCCGCTGATCGGCAATCGGGTATTCGGCTGCGATGACTGTCAGATCGTTTGTCCGTGGAATCGTTTCGCTCGCCCCACCACCGAAAGCGATTTCAAACCACGGCATAACCTGGATAACGCTGAACTGGCCGAGTTGTTTATGTGGGATGAGGATAAATTTCTCAGCAGCACCGAAGGCTCCCCCCTGCGCCGCGCCGGTTACGAGCGTTGGCTGCGTAACCTGGCGGTGGGCCTGGGCAATGCGCCTTCGAGTATTCCGGTGCTGGAAGCCTTGAAGGCGCGCAGGGACTATCCATCGGAGTTGGTGCGCGAACACGTGGAATGGGCGCTGAACAGACACGCTACGCGTTAGTGCACATCATCGTTGTAGACGAACTTGGGCATTTCCCAGTGAAAGCGGATCGCCAGCAGTCGCAATAGAAAGCCGCTGAACAGCGTCAGCAGAATCGCCTGCTCGCTGGGCAGTTCCAGATACAGGCACAGCAAGTAGAACCAGGCAGCGAGGAACGACACGCTGGCGTACAACTCACGACGGAAAATCAGCGGAATGTCGTTACAGAAGATATCCCGCAGGATGCCGCCGAACACCCCGGTGATCACACCGCTGACCGACGCCACCAGCATGCCGTGGCCCATTTCCAGGGCGGTCATGCAGCCGATCAGGGTGAACGCCACCAAACCCACCGCATCCAGCGCCAGGAACAGCGAGCGCAGATGCCGCATCAGCGGCGCAATAAAGATCGTCACCAGCGCCGCAACCGAGGTCAGCACCAGGTATTCCGGGTGCTTGACCCACGTCAACGGGTAATGCCCCAACAACATATCGCGCACCGAACCGCCACCCAGCGCCGTCACGCAGGCAATCAACACCACGCCAAACCAGTCCATGCCGCGACGTCCCGCAGACAGGGCTCCGGTCATGGCTTCGGCGGTGATAGCGATGAGGTAGAGCATTAACAGCATGAAGGCGATCCTTGCGCAATTGTCATAGGCCCGCTCAAGACCGCAAGGCCGCTCATTAAGAAGGCGCGCGTCATGCCTTGATGAAATGCTTGCGGTAATGCTGCAGCTCGGCGATCGACTCGCGGATATCGTCCAATGCCAGGTGAGTGCTGCCTTTATGGAAGCTGTCTTTGACTTCCGGGGCCCAGCGCGCCGCCAGCTCTTTGAGCGTGGACACGTCCAGATTGCGGTAGTGGAAGTAGCTCTCCAACCCCTTCATGTGGGTATAGAGAAAGCGACGATCCTGACAAATGCTGTTGCCGCAGATCGGCGACTTGCCCTTGGGCACCCATTTTTCCAGGAAGGCGATGGTTTGGGCCTCGGCCTCGGCCATGCTGATGCGGCTGTCGCGTACGCGCTGGGTCAGGCCGGAGTTGCCGTGGGTGCGGGTGTTCCACTCATCCATGGTGGCGAGCACGGCATCGCTGTGGTGGATGGCGATCACCGGACCTTCGGCCAAGGTATTGAGATTACTGTCGGTGACAATCGTCGCCATCTCGATGATGACATCGGTGTCGGGGTTCAGACCGGTCATTTCCAGATCGATCCAAATCAGGTTCTGTGGGTTTTGCATGGCTTGATTCTCTTGGCACCTTGGCGTAGCTGCGCAGTTTAGCAGGCGGGGGCGTGCTAGACTCGCGACCGTTTCACCCAACCTTTGCATTATCGACACGGAACACCAATGGCCAAACGCCAGCTCAATCGTCGCCAAAACTGGCGCATCGAAAAGATTCAAGGTGAGCGCGCCGCACGCGCCGCCAAACGTGAGTCCTCCGCCGTGGAAGCGCTCGAGGGCGGCGACCTGGGCCCCGAGCAGACAGGCCTGGTGATCGCGCACTTTGGTGTGCAGGTCGAAGTCGAGGCGCTGGAAGGCGAGCTCGCCGGCTCCGTTTCCCGCTGCCACTTACGCGCCAACCTGCCTGCGCTGGTCACCGGCGACAAGGTGGTCTGGCGTGCCGGCAACCAGGGCATCGGCGTGATCGTCGCCCAGTTGCCGCGCACCACCGAACTGCGCCGCCCCGACAGCCGTGGCCAACTCAAGCCGGTCGCGGCCAACGTCGACATGATCGTGATCGTGTTCGCGCCGCTGCCCGAGCCCCATGCCAACTTGATCGACCGCTACCTGGTGGCAGCCGAGCATGCCGGCATTCGCCCGCTGTTGCTGCTGAACAAATTCGACTTGATCGACGAACAGAACGCGCCGGCGCTCAACGCGCTGCTGGCGGTCTACCGCACCCTGGGTTACCCAGTGCTGGAAGTCTCCGCCCATCACGGCAATGGCATGGAACAGCTGCAACAGCAGTTGGACGGGCGCATCAGCGTGTTTGTCGGCCAGTCCGGCGTGGGCAAGTCATCGCTGGTCAACAGCTTGCTGCCTGAGGTCGACACCCGTGTAGGCCCGCTGTCGGAGCTGTCCGGCCAGGGCACCCACACCACCACCACCGCACGGTTGTTCCACTTCCCAGGCGGCGGTGAGCTGATTGACTCCCCTGGTATTCGCGAATTCGGCCTGGGCCACGTGAGCCGCAGCGATGTGGAAGCGGGTTTCATCGAGTTCAACGACCTGATCGGCACGTGCCGCTTCCGCGACTGCAAACACGACCGCGAGCCGGGGTGTGCGTTGCTCAAGGCGCTGGAAGACGGCCGTGTGCAGCAGCAGCGGATGAACAGCTATCGGTCGATTATTGCGAGCTTGCCTGAGAGCAGTTACTAAACTGCATAGATGGCCTGTGGCGAGCGGGTTGCCCGCTCACCACAACCAACCCTTCCATCAGAGCACCTTAGGAACCCGCCTTAGGTGCCGTAGGGTCTTTCACCCCACCATCATCAAACAGATTCAACTTCTGACGCAGTTCGTGGGCCGGCAATGGTTCCTGACCCGGCGGGATCGCGTTCGGGTCGGCCGGCACTTCGCCTGGCGCACCGGCACCTGGGGTCGGTTGCGCTGGCGGCTGGTCACCTTCAATCGCGCGCTGGGCCTTTTTGGTCAGCACGACAATGTCGATGCGCCGGTTGGCCGGGTTGAACGGGTCTTTGTGATCAAACAACTGCGATGAGGCGAAACCCACTACCCGCGCGACTTGCGGATCCGGGTAGCTGCCGGCCACCAGTGCACGGCGTGCAGCGTTGGCGCGGTTGGCCGACAGCTCCCAGTTGCCGAAATCGCCCTGGCCTGCATACGGTTTGGCGTCAGTATGACCACTGATACTGATCTTGTTCGGCACCGTCTTGATGGTGTCGGCCATGGCCAGCAGGATGTCTTCAAAGTACGGCTTCAAGCGCGCGCTGCCAGAGTCGAACATCGGCCGGTTGGCGGCATCGGTGATCTGGATGCGCAAGCCTTCGGGCGTGATTTCGAACGAAATCTGGTCCTTGAACTTGAGCAACTGCGGGTTCTCCTCGACCTTGTTCTGCAACTCCTGCAGCAGCAATTCCAGGCGTTCCTGCTCGACCTGCTCGGCCATGGCCTCGACCGTGTCGCGCTCGATCGGGATTTTTTCCTGTGGTGCTTCAGTCTTGACCTCGGGGTTGATGGTGCGCTCAGGCGCCAACTGCGGCGAGCCGCCCAGGTCGATCACAAAAGGCGTGCCGCTTTCGGAAAAGCCAATCGGGTCTTTGAAGTAACCGGCGATGGCGATTTTCTGTTCGGGCGTGGCGGTGGACATCAGCCACAACACCAGGAAGAACGCCATCATCGCCGTCGCAAAGTCGGCGAAGGCGATTTTCCAGGCGCCGCCATGGTGCCCCGCAGCGAAGCGCTTGACGCGCTTGATGATTATCGGCTGGTTGTTTTCCATGACTTAGCGACCGCGAACCGCTTGTTCCAGCTCGGCGAAACTTGGGCGGTGCTTGGGGTACAGCACTTTGCGACCAAATTCCACTGCCAGCGACGGCGGCATGCCGGACGCGGACGCCACCAGGCTGGCCTTGATCGACTCGTACAGGTTAATTTCTTCCTTGGCATCGTGGGCCAGGGAGGTCGCCAGCGGGCCGAAGAAGCCGTACGCCGCGAGAATACCGAAGAAGGTACCCACCAGCGCCGCACCTACGTGCATGCCGATCGCGGCCTGGTCACCTTCGCCCAGAGAAGCCATGGTCACCACGATACCCAGTACCGCCGCGACGATACCGAAACCTGGCATGCCGTCGGCGACGCCAGTTACGGCATGGGACGGGTGCTCCAGCTCTTCCTTGAGGCTGAACAACTCCATGTCGAACAGGCCTTCCAGCTCGTGAGGGGCCATGTTGCCGGAGGACATGATGCGCAGGTAATCGCAGATGTAGGCGGTCATGCGCTCGTCTTTGAGCACGGCCGGGTACTTGGCGAAAATCGGGCTGGCCGCAGCGTCTTCGATGTCGGCCTCAATCGCCATCATGCCTTCGCGGCGGCTCTTGTTGAGGATCTCGTACACCAGGCCCAGCACTTCCAGGTAGAAAGTGTGGGTGAAGCGTGAACCGAACATGGCCAACGACTTCTTGATCACGTGCATGGTCATGTAGCCAGGGTTGGCCTGCAAAAAGGCACCCAGTGCCGCACCACCAATAATCATCACCTCGAAAGGCTGAATCAGTGCCGCAATTTTACCGTGGGACAGGACGTACCCGCCGAGCACGCTCGCGAAGACGACGATGATGCCGATAATTTTAGCCATAGGAGATGAGTACTTGCGCCGTCGGGTTCATGGACATATTTGGGGGAACTGAAAAACTCTTGTTCTACTTATCGGCAAAACTGCGCCAGACTATAGCCCGTTAAGGCGAAAAGCCAGTTCGGCCCACTCCGGGCGTGTTGACCGCAAGTGATGATCGCGCCCCAATCATGGCTAATGAAACGACAGTCCCAACTGCAAAACCCACTTCTCTGGCCGCTTGGATCAAGCGCCTGGACGATGTGCCGCTGCCTGTTCCCCAGGCCAGCCACGACCGTGTGTGCAAGGCAATCCGCGACAGCCGCAGTTCGTTGCGAGATATTGCCGAGCTGATGCAAGACAGCCCGGCGCTGGTGCTCAGCGTGATGCGCGAAGCCAACAGCCATACCCATGGCAGCCTGGCCGAACCTGCGGAAAACCTCGAAGTGGCGCTTAATCGCCTGGGCCTCAAGCGCGCTGAAGAACTGCTGGCGCGCCTGCCCTCGGTGCCTGCCCAGGAGATTCCCGTTGCGTTGCGCCAGTTGTTGCTGGTGAGCCAGCATGCGTCGCAACAAGCCAACGGCTTGTTCGGCAGCCGCCTCGCACGGCTGTGGCAAGACATCCACTGGGGCAGCCTGCTGTTTTTGTCGCCGCTGTGGCCGATGGCCGTTGCGTACCCCAAGCTTCTTGAAGAGTGGGAGCTGCGCGTGATCCACAAAGGCGAGCCGGCGCGCAAGGTCGAGCAGGCCTTGTTCGGCGTGCGCCTGCTGGACCTGTGCCTCGGCCTGACCGAAGCCTGGCATTTGCCGATCTGGGTTTCCCAGGGCTACACCCTGCTGTTGAACGAGCAACGTTTGCTGGTCAGGGCGCTGCATATCGCCCGCGAAGACGACCCGTTGCGCCACCAGCAATTGCTCGATGCGGAACCCAACCTGCGCCGCTGGCTGAACCAGCCGGCCAATACCGTGCTGCTGGCCAACGGCCTGGCGATGTCGGCCCAGGAGTCCTGGACCTGCCCGCACACCCAGCGCTGGCAGTACCTGACCGCCCTGTATTTGCAGCAATCGCTGGCTGAGGTGCAGCAACAATCTCACCAGCAAGCCGTCACCAGCGCTCGCACTACCCTGATGCCCGACCTCTGGCACCCGGCGCTGTCGCTGATCTGGCCGTGGCATGTGCAAAAGGTCCATCGAGGCTTGCTGCCCGCACCGCCCCCCACTGCCGAAGCCCTCGCGGTCTGGCGCAACCGCTGCACCGAACTGCTGGAAGAGCCGAGCCGCTTCGCCAACGCCATGCATTTGACCACCTGCGCCAAGGAAGCCCTGGTCGCCAGTGGCATGCAGCGGGTCCTGTTGTTCATGGCCGATCGCGCCCTGAGCACCTTGCGCGTACACCAGGCCGACGGCCTGCCCAAAGACGCCACCAACCTGAGCCTCGACGTGGTCAACAGCACGCTGCTGCAGCGCCTGCTGGAGAAATCCGCTCAGGTGCGCCTCACACCCGACAACCACGCACAGTTCTCAGCCTTGCTGCCGCCGATCCTGCGTCGCCTGTTCAATGGTGAACACCTGTTGTTGCGCTCCATGAGCTGCAACGGTCGCGTGGTGATGGTGATGGTTGCCGACCAGGGCGGTGGGCCGTTCTCGGAAACCACCGTGCAAGCCTTCGGCAAAACCGCCCAGTGCATCGAGAAAGCGCTGCACAGCTTTACCAACCGCAGCGTCTGATGCTTGCGCTACAATCGCCGTCCTTTATCGCCAACATTTGTGCCCAGGAGACCTCACATGCCTGACTTCTCTGGCTTGCCGCTGGTGATCGAATCTGCCGACCTGCTGAGTCGCCTGGATGCCGAACACCTGATTGTGGTGGACCTCACCAGTGCCGCCCGCTACGCCGAAGGGCATATCCCCGGCGCGCATTTCGTTGACCCCAAGCGCACCCAATTGGGCCAGGCGCCGGCACCCGGACTGCTGCCCCACCAGGCAGACCTGGAAAAACTGTTCGGTGAAATCGGCCACACCCCAGATGCCACCTACGTGGTGTACGACGACGAAGGCGGTGGCTGGGCCGGGCGCTTTATCTGGATGCTCGACGTGATCGGCCACCCGAAATATCACTACCTCGACGGCGGCCTGCTGGCCTGGCTGGAGGGTGAGCATCCGGTTTCCACCGAGGTGCCCGCTACCGTCGGCGGCCCGGTCAGCCTCACACTGCACGATGGCCCTACTGCCACCCGCGAATACCTGCAAAGCCGCCTCGGCGCCGCCGACCTGGGCATCTGGGATGCGCGCGGTCCGCTGGAATACTCCGGCCAGAAGGTGCTCGCGACCAAAGGCGGGCACATTCCCGGCGCGGTGAACTTTGAGTGGACCGCCGGCATGGACAAGGCGCGTAACCTGCGTATTCGCCGCGACATGCCGCAGATCCTCGAAGACCTCGGGCTGACCCGCGATAAAGAAATCATCACCCACTGCCAGACTCACCACCGCTCTGGCTTCACCTACCTGGTGGCCAAGGCGCTCGGTTATCCGCGAGTCAAAGGTTATGCCGGTTCCTGGGGCGAATGGGGCAACCACCCCGACACCCCCGTTGAGATTTAAGGTTTAAGGACAGTTATGAAAAAGCAGTTGTTTATCCTCAGCCAATACTTGCTGCCGCACCACTTGCTGTCGCGCCTGGCAGGCTGCATTGCCGAATGCCGTGTGCGCTGGTTCAAGAACGCGTTCACCACCTGGTTCGCCAAGCGCTATCAAGTGGACATGTCCCAGGCACTGGTTGAAGACGTGACCGCTTACGAGCACTTCAACGCCTTCTTCACCCGTGCTCTCAAAGACGGCGCGCGGCCGATGGACCAGACCCCAGGCGCGGTGCTGAGCCCCGCCGATGGCGCGGTCAGCCAACTGGGTCCAATCGAGCACGGCCGAGTGTTCCAGGCCAAGGGCCACAGCTTCAGCGTGCTGGAATTGCTGGGCGGCGATGCGGCGGTCGCGGCACCGTTCATGGGCGGCGACTTCGCCACCATCTACCTGTCGCCGAAGGACTACCACCGCGTGCACATGCCACTGGCTGGCACCCTGCGCGAAATGGTCTACGTGCCCGGCCGGATCTTCTCGGTCAACCAGACCACCGCCGAAAACGTACCGGAACTGTTTGCACGTAATGAGCGTGTTGTCTGCCTGTTCGACACCGAACGCGGCCCGATGGCCGTGGTGTTGGTGGGGGCGATGATTGTCGCGTCGATTGAAACCGTGTGGGCCGGCCTGGTGACACCACCGAAGCGCGAGCTGAAAACCTTCCGCTACGACGAAGCCGCTCGTGCACCGATTCACTTGGAAAAAGGCGCCGAACTGGGCCGCTTCAAGCTAGGTTCGACCGCGATCGTGCTGTTCGGGCCGGATCAGGTGAAGTGGGCTGAAGAGCTGGTAGCGGGTGCGCCAGTGCAGATGGGCCAGGGCATCGCACTGCCGAAAGCCTGATTCCAGGTCTGCAAAGACCCAAATGTGAGAGGGGGCAATCCCCCTCCCACATTTTTTCAATTACAGCTGACCGTCGCGGTCGCGAAAGCCCAACAGATACAACACCCCATCCAGCCCCAGCGTTGAAATCGCCTGCTTTGCCGACTGCTTGACCAGCGGCTTGGCACGGAACGCCACCCCCAGCCCGGCAATCGCCAGCATCGGCAAGTCATTCGCCCCGTCGCCGACCGCAATGGTCTGCTCCAGACGCAAACCTTCCTTGTGGGCCAGTTCCTTGAGCAAATCCGCCTTGCGTTGTGCGTCGACAATCGGCTCGACCGCCACGCCGGTCACCTTGCCATCCACCACTTCCAGCTCGTTGGCGAACACGTAGTCGATGCCCAGCTTGGCCTGCAACTGCTTGGCAAAGTAGGTAAAGCCACCGGATAGGATCGCGGTTTTGTAACCCAGGCGCTTGAGCTCGGCGAACAGGGTTTCGGCGCCTTCGGTCAGGCGCAGGGACGCGCCGATGGAATCCAGCACGCTCACATCCAGGCCTTTGAGCAGCGCCAGACGCTCTTTGAAACTGGCGCGGAAATCCAGCTCACCGGCCATGGCACGTTCGGTGATCGCGGACACCTGCTCGCCCACGCCGGCGGCCTTGGCCAGTTCGTCGATCACTTCGGCTTCAATCAGGGTGGAGTCCATATCGAATACCGCGAGGCGACGGTTACGACGGAACAGCGAGTCTTCCTGGAACGCGATGTCGACATTCAGTTCCTGGGCAACGCTGAGAAACTCGGCGCGCAGGGCCTGCGGGTCGGCCGGTTCGCCGCGCACGGAGAACTCGATGCAACCCTTGCCCTGGTCAGCCGGCGTGTCCAACGGCATGCGCCCCGACAGACGGTCGATATGGTCGATGTTCAAACCGTAGTGCGCGGTGATCGAGCTGACACGCTGCAATTGTTCGGCGGTAACCTTGCGGGTCAACAGCGTCACGATGTGGCGTTTCTTGCCCTGGCCAGCCACCCAGTGCTGGTAGTCCTCTTCGGACACCGGAGTGAAACGCACCTGCTGGTCGAGCTTGTACGCCGTAAACAGGATGTCCTTGAGCACGGACGAGGCCTGCTCGGTGCTCGGAATTTCCACAAGGATGCCGAACGACAGGGTGTCGTGAATCACTGCCTGGCCAATGTCGAGAATGTTCACACCACCCTGGGCCAGAACACCGGTAATGGCGGCGGTGAGACCCGGACGGTCAACACCGGTGATGTTTATCAGGACAATTTCGCGCAAGGCGCACCCCCAGGCTGGAAAAAAACCGCATTCTACCCACTTTCAGTGACCATCGGGCACAGCCAGCGCTTTGCCGGTCTTGGGCCTGTCGCTATACTGCGCGTCAACTTCACGGACCGAGAGCCGAGCGCAAGTGAACCGGCCCACGCCAGTAAAAACCGATAACTTCTTCCTGCTGATCTTCCGGGCACTGCGCCACCGCCGTGTACCGATCGCATTACGCATCGCCAGCCATAACGTGATCCTGGTCGCCCTGGCCCTGGTGATCTATGCCTGCGTCATGGGTTTGCAGTTCAAACAGGCCATGCACGAGCAAGCCGACGCCCTGGGCGAGAGCTTGACCACCCAGACCGCCACGTCGGCGACCGAGCTGTTGGTGTCCAACGACATCCTCAGCCTCAACGTGCTGCTCAATAACCTGACCAAGAACCCGCTGGTGGCCCACGCCGCCATCTACAGCGTGGACAACCGGATCATGGCCGAAGCCGGGCAACGCCCGAAAAACGGCCTGCTGGGTGAAGCCGAAGGCCTGTACCAGAGCAACATTACCTTTCAGGACGTAAAGGCCGGCCAGTTGCGCATCAGCCTGGACATGCAACAGTTTCAGCAGCCGATGACCATCAGCCTGCAAAGCATGGGCATTCTCAGTGCGATCCTCCTGGCACTGGCGCTGGCCTTGAGCCTGCGCCTGGGTCGGCATATCTCCACGCCGTTGATGCAACTGCGCATCTGGCTGCGGGACATCGACGAACACACCCCGGCCACCGATCGTCAGGACGAAATCGGCGACCTCGCCCGCCAACTGCACGCCAGCTTCGCCCCGGAGCCGCAGGTACGCGTGGTTGAGCCCGAGCCGGAATACGACGACACCGACGACGACGATGCCCCCGAATTTGAAGTGCGTGACCTGCGTGAACCTGGCTTCGACGAGAGCGCCCCGGTTGCCGGCCTCAAGCCTGCAACCCGCAAGGTCATCAGGGCCGAAGAAGACGAGCTGGATGACGAAGACCCCTTCGCCGACCTGCGCGACACTTCGACCAACAGCCCGGCTGTCGCACCTAAAGCCGTGCCGGTCAGGAACGCCGAGCCCCAGCACAGCGCCGTACTGGCCGTGCAACTGGGCGCTCAGGACCAATTGCGGCGCCTGCCTCGCGCACGCCTGACTGAGCTGCTCGAGCGCTACCGTGATTGCCTCGACCAGGCCGCTTCGCTGTACCAGAGCGAACTGCACACCCTCAACGATGGCAGCACATTAATGCTGTTCCACAGCGAGGACAGCGGCGAGGACTACCTGACCAACGCCATCTGCTGCGGCGAGTTACTGCGTGCCCTGGGCCACGCGCTGCAGATTGAAGTGGCCGACAGCGGCATTACCTTGCAACTGCAGCTTGGCTTGACGGTGGGTGACGACCTGTTTGGCATGAGCCAGATCGATCTGCTGCTGACCGAGATCGCCCAGGACGCCCTGGCGCTGTCTCAACACAGCCGCAACCTGCTGCTGGTGGAGCGCAAGATCAGCGAAGACACCTTGATCCGCCAGCGCGCACGTATCCGCCCGATTGCCAGCCCTGAGGGCGCAAGTTGCGTAGAACGGCTGATGGAGCCGTATCCGTCGATGCTGGAGCGGCAACTGGCGCGGATGCATGAGACACGCGCCAAGCCCTGAAGCACACCGCCAGGTCCATGTGGAATGTGGGAGGGAGCTTGCCCCCTCCCCCAATTGGATCGCCACAGGCTTCAAGTAAATCGCGCACAAACAAAAGGCCCGCTGAGTAAGCGGGCCTTTTGTTTGTGCGCGATTCGGATCAGAACCTGAACACTTCCATATCCGTGCGGATCGGCGTGGCCATCGGCATCTTGGGACGCTGCGGTTCGGCAGGCTTGGTCTGTGCCGGAGCACTCTGCTTGCGCGGGGCCTCGGCAATAGGCGGTTGGTTGGCCAATGGCTTGAGCGCCACCGACAACTGCTGCGCCAACTGCTGCAACAACACGCCCTGGGCCTGAACCTGGGAGGCGGTGGTGCCGGCGTGCTCTTCCTGCAAGTGCACGATACGGTTGTCACGCACCTGACCACGGCGGTCGATCAGGCGCCATTGCGCATCAAGGATCGCTGGCTGCGACGTACCGGAGTCGAGCCGGGTAATGGTCAGCAAGACCTGCACATCCGGGATGAAACCCGCAGGCGCAGGCGAGAGGACCACCCGCTGGCTGTCCAATTGACCGGCCACCTGGCGCAACATCAGTTGGTTGATGTCGGAAGACAGGCTGCCCGCCCAACGACCATCGGTGGCACCTTGCAGGCTGCCGTCATTCTGACGTTGCAGCAGGGTTTCGCGTTGCAGGTAGTCAGCGACGACCACGGGCCCCAGCAACACAGCCATACCGGCGGCCTGTGCGGGTTGAGCCGGACTTCCGCTGTCCAACTGGTACAGCGACACAGGTTGGTGTGTGCTGCAACCCGCCAGCCCCAAAAGGCCAGCGAGCATGAAAATAAAAGGAAGGCGTGGAGCAGTCATCATCCCATCCAGGTGGCTGCCACAAGGCGAACCACAATGTAATACTAAAAATAACCTAAACACGCTCGGCCACGCCGGCGCTGGAAAGGCCATATCATCCGTGAATATGCGCCATGACTCCAGCGCGAAAGCGCCGATCTACGCGTTAAATCGTAGATCGAGCCCTCTAAACCGCGTTAAACGGGCGCTTCAACCAGCAATGCATCGACGCGCTGGAAGCCACGTGGCAGCTTGTTACCCCGCCGACCACGCTCGCCCTTGTAGTGCTCCAGGTCGTCAGGCCGCAGCGACAGCGTGCGTTTACCGGCCTGAAGTACCAATGTAGCGCCTTCCGGGATTACCGCGATGTCGGTCACATACTCTTCGCGACTGGCCACCCGCTCCCCTGGAATACCAATAATCTTGTTGCCCTTACCTTTGCCCAACTGCGGCAAATCGCTGATCTTGAACACCAACAGGCGCCCCTCGGTGGTCACCGAGGCCAGCCAGTTGCTCTCGCGGTCATCCACCGGTCGCGGCAGGATCACCTTGGCGTTGTTCGGCAGGCTCAACAGCGCCTTACCCGCCTTGTTCTTGGCCTGCAGGTCTTCACCCTTGACCACGAACCCGTACCCCGCATCCGAGGCAATCACGTACAGCGAGTCATCATCGGGCAGCAACACACACTCGAAATTCGCCCCCGGCGGCGGCGTCAGACGCCCGGTCAACGGCTCGCCCTGCCCCCGAGCGGACGGCAAGGTGTGCGCCGGCACCGAATAGCTGCGCCCCGTAGAGTCAATAAACACTGCAAACTGGTTGGAACGCCCGGCTGCGGCGGTCTTGAAACCATCGCCAGCCTTGTACGACAAGCCAGTGGCGTCAATATCATGCCCTTTGGCGGAACGAACCCAACCCTTTTCCGACAGAACGACGGTAATTTTCTCGTTAGGCAACAGTTCGGTTTCTGTCAGGGCCTTGGCTTCGGCACGCTGGACAATCGGCGAACGGCGGTCATCGCCATAAGTTTCGGCATCTTTGATCAGCTCGCTGCGTACCAGCTTTTTCAGCTTGGTTTCGCTGCCCAGCAGGGCTTGCAGCTTGGCTTGTTCCTTGAGCAGCGCGTCCTGTTCGTCGCGCAGCTTCATTTCTTCCAGTCGCGCCAATTGGCGCAAGCGAGTGTCGAGGATGTAGTCAGCCTGGATCTCGCTCAGCTCGAAACGCGCGATCAGTTCGGCTTTCGGGTGCTCGGCGGTGCGGATGATGTGGATCACTTCATCCAGGTTGAGGTAGGCGATCAGCAAACCGTCCAACAGGTGCAGGCGGCGCTCGACCTTGTCCAAGCGGAATTGCAGGCGACGACGAACGGTCCGCACCCGGAACTCGAGCCATTCCACCAGCAGGTTGCGCAGGTTTTTCAGCTGCGGCTTGCCATCCAGGCCAATGATATTGATGTTGACCCGGTAGCTGGACTCCAGGTCGGTGCTGGCGAACAGATGCTGCATGAGGACTTCGTGATCGACCCGGCTATTGGTGGGGATGATCACAATGCGGCAGGGGTTTTCGTGGTCGGACTCGTCACGCAGGTCGGCAACCTGCGGCAATTTCGACGGCTTGGCCTGCATCAGCGCGGCGATCTGTTCCAACACCTTGGCACCGGACACCTGGTGCGGCAGCGCGGTGACGATAATGTCGCCGTCTTCGATGTGGTATACGGCGCGCATGCGCACAGAACCCTTGCCGGTCTCGTACATCTTCAGCAGGTCAGCGCGTGGCGTGATGATTTCCGCTTCGGTCGGGTAATCCGGGCCCTGGATATGCTCACAGAGCTGCTCGACCGTGGCCTTGGGCTCATCGAGCAAGCGCACGCAGGCCGTTGCGACTTCGCGCAGGTTATGCGGCGGCACATCGGTGGCCATGCCGACCGCGATCCCGGTGGTGCCATTGAGCAGGATATTCGGTAAACGCGCCGGCAACACCAGGGGCTCGTCGAGAGTGCCGTCGAAGTTCGGCCCCCAGTCGGCAGTGCCCTGCCCCAATTCGCTGAGCAGCACCTCTGAGTAACGCGACAACCGCGCCTCGGTGTATCGCATCGCGGCAAACGACTTGGGATCGTCCGGCGCACCCCAGTTACCCTGGCCGTCCACCAGCGTGTAGCGGTAACTGAATGGCTGGGCCATCAGCACCATGGCTTCGTAGCACGCCGAGTCGCCGTGGGGGTGGAACTTGCCCAGAACGTCACCGACGGTACGCGCCGACTTCTTGTGCTTGGAATCGGCGTCCAGGCCCAACTCACTCATGGCGTAGATGATGCGCCGCTGCACGGGCTTGAGGCCGTCGCCGATATGCGGCAAGGCACGGTCCATGATCACGTACATGGAGTAGTTGAGGTAGGCACTTTCGGTGAAGTCAGCCAGCGACCGGCGTTCTACGCCGTCTAAGCTGTCTGCGAGGATGTCACTCATGCGGGCCTCATCAATGTTTGGTAAGGCGCAGCGGAAAGGCCGCTGCGCTGAGTCAATTCAAGGGGTTGATCACTCATGGCTGGGCACTCCAGCCACCGACCGGGGCGGCAAAACGATAGACCACCGGGCGTTTTTCACCATCGGCACGCGGGCCGAAGTTGTTGTCGATGCCCAGCCAGGCACCGTCGGCATCCACCACCAGGGCTTCGGCCAAGCCATAGGGCTGAGCGTAACGCCGCTCGGGCGTCAGGGTTTCATCGGCAAACGACCAGCACAGTTCGACCTTAGCCGTGACCGCATCACGCCGACAGATCTGGAACGCATTGCGCTCCAGGGTAAACAGCTTGCCGTCGAACAGGGCCAGGTCGGCAAAATCCTTGGAGACCGCTTTTGCGTTGGCGAACTTGGCTGGCTGCATTTCCTGGCCGGCCTCGCTCAGTAACACGCAAGGGCCATCACAATCCCACACGCTTTGCGCACGCTTGATGGAGATCAGCCCACGCCGCTCACGTTCTGCAGCCAGCCAGATCTGATTGCCCTCGGGGTTTACCACCAGGCCTTCGAACAAGGCATTAAAGTGCAGCAGCATGCCACTGGCGCGCGCCTCCCGCACCATGCTCGGCGCGATCTTCAACCACTCGGACGCGCCCGTGGCCGGCACCTGCAGCACCGCCGCATGGGCTTCGCTGACGATGTAGCGGTTACCCGCGGCATCGCAGGCGATGGCTTCAAAATCCAGGTCGCCACCGCGAATGAACGACGCAGCCTTGGTGCGCGAACGCAGCCCCCAGGGCAACCCGGATTCCGGCACCGGCGGCACCTCGATCTTCACCGCCTCGGCCTGCCAGGTCGGCGCGCTTGTATCCAGGCGGTAGATCTGGTCATCGTCACGGTCGGAAACCGTCCACAGCCGGTTGCCACACAACGCCAGGCCCGACAGGTTGCCGCCGCGCATGCCGTCCACCGGGTGTTCGGACACCAGCTTAAGCTCAGCCACGGGCGCGGCGATCACCTGGGTGCTCGCCAACCCGCTCAACATCAGGATCGCCAGGGCGACACCTGTGCGCATCAGCCCAGAACCTCGGCCAGGTTGCCTTTGGACTCCAGCCAGGACTTACGGTCCGGCGCACGCTTCTTGGCCAGCAGCATGTCCATCATTTCCGAGGTCGCGGCATAGTCTTCCAGGGTCAACTGCACCAGGCGCCGGGTGTTCGGGTCCATGGTGGTTTCACGCAGTTGCGGCGGGTTCATCTCACCCAGACCCTTGAATCGCGTGACCTGGGGCTTGCCGCGCTTTTTCTCGGCCACGAGGCGGTCGAGAATGCCGTCACGCTCGGCTTCGTCGAGGGCGTAGAAAATCTCTTTGCCCAAGTCGATGCGGTACAGCGGCGGCATGGCGACGTAGACGTGACCGGCATCCACCAACGGGCGGAAGTGCTGCACGAACAGCGCACACAGCAAAGTGGCGATGTGCAGACCGTCGGAGTCGGCGTCGGCCAGGATGCAGATTTTGCCGTAACGTAGTTGGCTCATGTCTGCCGCGCCCGGGTCGACACCAATAGCCACGGCGATGTTGTGCACTTCCTGGCTGGCCAGAACTTCGCTGCCATCGACTTCCCAGGTGTTGAGGATCTTGCCGCGCAACGGCAGGATTGCCTGGAATTCCTTGTCCCGCGCTTGCTTGGCGGAACCACCGGCGGAATCACCTTCCACCAGGAACAGTTCGGAGCGCATCGGGTCCTGCCCGGCGCAGTCAGCCAGCTTGCCAGGCAATGCCGGGCCCTGGGTGATGCGCTTGCGTTCGACCTTTTTGCTGGCCTTGAGGCGACGGCCGGCGTTGTTGATCGCCAGCTCCGCCAGGGCCAGGCCCAGCTCCGGGTGCTCGTTGAGCCACAGGCTGAAGGCGTCTTTGACCACACCCGAAACAAATGCTGCGGCCTCGCGGGACGACAGGCGCTCCTTGGTCTGACCGGAAAACTGCGGCTCCTGCATCTTCATCGACAGCACGAACGCAATGCGCTCCCACACGTCTTCCGGCGCCAGCTTGACGCCGCGCGGCAGCAGGCTGCGGTATTCGCAGAATTCGCGCATCGCGTCCAGCAAGCCCTGACGCAAACCGTTGACGTGGGTACCGCCCTGGGCGGTCGGGATCAGGTTGACGTAGCTTTCCTGCACGCTGTCGCCGCCTTCGGGCAACCACAGCAGCGCCCAGTCGACGGCTTCTTTATTACCGGCCAGGCTGCCGCAGAACGGTTCGTTGGGCAGACGCTCGAAATCGCTGACGGAATCTTCCAGGTAGGAACGCAGACCGTCTTCGTAATGCCACTCGACCTTTTCGCCGGTGCCTTTGTCTTCAAAGGTGACCAACAGGCCCGGGCACAACACCGCCTTGGCCTTGAGCACGTGCTTGAGGCGGCTGATGGAGAATTTCGGCGAATCGAAGTATTTAGGGTCCGGCGCGAAGTACACGCTGGTGCCGGTGTTGCGCTTGCCAACGGTGCCGATCACTTCCAGGTCGGTGGCTTTGTAGCCATCGGCGAACGTCATCTGGTACTCGTTACCGTCACGCTTGACCTTGACCCGTACCAGGGTCGACAGGGCGTTGACCACGGAAATGCCCACACCGTGCAAGCCACCGGAGAACTGGTAGTTCTTGTTGGAGAACTTGCCACCGGCGTGCAGCTTGGTGAGGATCAGCTCGACGCCCGACACGCCCTCTTCGGGGTGGATGTCCACCGGCATGCCGCGACCATCGTCGGACACTTCCAGGGAATGGTCGGCGTGGAGAATGACGTGCACCGACTTGGCGTGCCCGGCCAAGGCTTCGTCGACACTGTTGTCGATGACTTCCTGGGCAAGGTGGTTCGGCCGACTGGTGTCGGTGTACATGCCGGGGCGTTTGCGCACCGGGTCGAGGCCCGAGAGGACTTCGATGGCGTCGGCGTTATAAGAGCTAGCGCTGGGAGTGGCCATGGGGTCTCGTCGTGAGTCGTTCGATTAAAAAGTAACCTGCGGTTTTCAAGGCAATTACAGTGCCGAAAAGTCGAAGGATTGATACTGGTCTGCGCTAATGCCGGCAAAACTCAAAAGCGCCGGCAATTGCCCGGCGAACCCTTGGTAACCATGGTCGCCACCGGCCTGGATGCGCAAGGCACAGGCCCGGTAGTACTGCTGGGCGAGGCGATAATCCAAGGTTTCATCCCCGGTCTGCAACCACACCTGATAGCGCGCAGCGTCCTGGGGTGCCGGCACTTCCAGCTCGGCCAGGGTGGTGACGTGGTCGTGGGTCAGTTCCCAGGTTTCATCGGTGTAGAGGTTCTTCTGAGTACCCAGGTAACCGTCGAACATCCGATGCGGGCTTACCGCCGGGTTGACCAGCAGCGCCTTGAGGCCATGGCGTTCGGCAAGATGGGTTGCATAGTAGCCGCCGAGTGAGCTGCCGACCAGCAGTGGCCGGCCCAGTTGCGCAATCGCCTCTTCCAACTGAGCAATTGCCTGGCGGGGATGGTGATGCAAGGCCGGTACGCGCAATTGATCGGCCAGGCCAAGGGCGTCCATCACCCGGATCAACTGGCTGGCCTTGTTGGACGCAGGCGCGCTGTTGAAGCCGTGGATATAGAGGATCGAAGCGGACATGCCGGGCTCTCCGTGCTTGCGCCAAAAGGGCGCAGTTTACAGGTAAATCTCAGTAGCCGTTGCTACCGTAATCCACCGTAAACGCGAAGCCGACCAGCCGCTCTACGCCGGTCTCCAACCGCCCGTCGGCATGCAGGCGCAGCCAGCGATAACCCGGCGCCTGCTCGCTGACCTTGAAGTCTTCGCTGCCGGGCGCGAACTGGATACAGGTGGACGGTGACGCCAGCAAGCGCACCCCACCACGCTCGCCATCGATTTCCTGGTGCACATGGCCCCAGAGCACCGCCCTGACCTGGGGGAAGCGATCCAGCACGGCAAACAGCGCCTCAGGGTTGCGCAGGCCGATGGGCTCCATCCAGGCACAGCCGATGGGCACCGGATGATGGTGGAAACACACCAAATGATGCCGGTTCGGCGCTTCGCTCAAGGCTTGAGCGAGCAATTGCAGTTGCGAATCCTGCAGGTAACCCGGCACCGAGCCCGGGACGGCGGAGTCCAGCAGAGTGATGCGCCAGTGGCCCACGTCCACCACCGGCTCCAGCAGGTCGCTGTGCGCCGCAGCGAGTTCCATGATCTGCGGTTCATCATGATTGCCGGGAATCCAGCGCGCGGGAGCACCGATGGCCGCGGTCATCTCGCGAAACAGCTGGTAAGAAGCCAGCGTACCGTCCTGGGACAGGTCGCCCGTGGCCAGCATCAGATCGATCTGCGGCTGTTGTCGACGCACCAACTCAATCACCCGTTGCAGGCTCTCACGGGTGTTCATGCCTAACAACGTACCGTCGGCCTCGGCGAACAAGTGGCTGTCAGACAGCTGCACCAGCAGCGCAGCGTCGGGGTTCACGGCGGATACGCTCGGCAAGGCGCTCTCCCAGGGCAATCACAGGATATGGACAAGTGCGGCGATTATGCTGGGGCAGGACGCAAAGAGGAAACCCAAGTAAGCAGACGCAGTTCACATCTACCGCACGACTTCAAACTCGTGGCCCAGGGCCAGGCAGTGACTCAACCATTCACCGAGGAACACATTGAGCTGTGCTTTCTCATCGGGCTGGTGCATGAACACATTCGGATAAGGATAGATGCTGCGAAAGCGCCGCGCATGTTCGGCGCTGATCACTTCGGCCATGCGCGCGTCGTGGTACACCTGCACTTCCAGTTGCGGCACCGGCAGCCAAGGCAGGCTGTGCTCCTGGCGCACGCGCAGGGTGGTGGTGTACGGGCAGTTGACGATGACCTCCAGGGCCAGCACGCCAAGCATCTGGTCGCCATGGGTCACGCCGATACGCCGCGCCTCGGGCGCGTGGCGCATGTCGGGCAGCAGTCGCATCAGCCGCGCATAGTTGGCCTCGCAGGCGGCTTGCAGCCCGATCAGGTCGACTCGATAACGTTCCCGTGCCTTTACTGCCATAACCCCCTCACTTCCGCGCGGTTAAGCGCAAGCCATTGCAGGGCGATAATGCTGGCTGCGTTGGAAATCTTACCGTCACGTACGGCTTGCAGGGCGTCTTCAAAGGCCCAGACCGTCACGCGGATGTCTTCCGCTTCTTCTTCCAGCCCATATACGCCTCCAGCACCGGCGCTGTCGCAGCGGCCCAGGTACAAGTGCACATACTCGGTACTGCCACCGGGCGACGGGAAATATTTGGTGATCGGCCATAAGGCAGAGAAGGTCAGCCCAGCTTCCTCCTCGGCTTCGCGGTGTGCAACCTCCTCCGGCTGCTCATCCTTGTCGATCAGGCCGGCGACCATCTCGATCAGCCAAGGGTTATCGGTACGGCCCATGGCGCCGACACGAAACTGCTCGTTCAACACCACTTCGTCGCGCTGCGGGTCGTAGGGCAGCACACACACCGCGTCGTGACGGACGAAGACTTCGCGGTGGATCACACGGCTCATGTCGCCATTGAATTTTTCATGGCGCAGCTTCATGTGGTCGAGTTTGTAAAAACCTTTATGGAGATTGTCGTGCTGAACAACTTCAATCTTGCTCGGCGTCGATTTTGCAAAGTCCGTCATATCCCTTCCTCGTTATGCCTGGCAATTCGCGCCATCCTAACGCGCCCGCGTCGGTTGGTGCAGCCCCTTTCCGGTTGCCGGGATAGACGGCGGCGGTCAAACTCACTCTAATCAGCTTAGTGGCGAACTGACTGCCTTGCCGGTAGTCGAAGCTGCACAATTTCGCTCTTATCGATAGACGAAGGACATCCATGTCGCTTTTAAAAATCGCCTCCGTGGCCTGCATCGCCTTGACCCTCGGCGCCTGCCAAAGCCTGTTTCAACCGAACTGGCGCACCCCGCTGGAAGCCAGCCGCGACACCAGCGAGCAAACCCGGCCCGGCTGCGCCAGCGCCGATTGCGCGCTGGTGAATATCGACACCGTGCATTTCGCCAAAGAACCCAAGCTGGACGCGCTGATCGAACAGCGCCTGCTGGAAATGACCGGCGCCAACCCGCTGCCGACCAGCCTTGAGAGCTATCGCGAGCAATTCCTGCAAACCGCCGCGCCGAACAACAGCATGTATTTGCAAGCCAAAGTACGCGAACAGCATGACGGCTTGGTGATCATCGAACTGTCCAGCTACCTGGATCAGGGCGCCACCCATGGCGAGCCGGGCCGCGCGTTCATCAACTACTCGCGCCAGCAACAAAAGGCGCTGTCGTTGAGCGACATGCTGCTGCCGGGCAAGGAAGATGCATTCTGGAAAGCCGCCCAGGTGGCGCATAACAGCTGGCTGATCAGCACCCGCCTAAGCCTGGAGCCGACGTTCGTAAAAACCTATCCGTTCCAGAAAACCCCGAACGTGGCGCTGACTTACGGCGGTGTGATCCTCAAGTACCCCACCACCACCATCGCGCCGTACGCCCTGGGCCACGTCGAACTTCAGATCCCCTACTCACGCCTGGAAGGCATCCTCAAGCCTGAGCTGGTGCCCGCACGCCGTTGAAGGCCCGCGCCAGGATGAACTGCAACAACCCTGCCAGCACCAACGCCGGCAGGGTCGCGCCGACATCCGGGTACAGGTTGGCCAGCAGATGGTAAGTGGCAATGCCACCCAGCCAGGCCAGCAGTGCCGACCAACGCAAGCCGGTAACGACGCCCTGGCCACGGCGTCGCAGGACGAAATGATCCACCAGCACCACGCCGAACAGCGGCGCAAATACCGAACCGATCAACAGCAGGAAGTTCTGGTATTGCGCCAACGGTGCGAAGCAGGCAATCAGCGTGCAGATCACGCCAATGGCCAGCGCCAGGTGTTCAACTTTCCAGCGCCACAGAATCCCGCTGGACACCGCCGCCGAGTGAATATCGGCAAAGGCGTTCTCCGACTCGTCCAGCAAAATCAGCAACAGCGGAATCCCCAGGCCCGCACCGGCCAGCGCCAACAGCAGCGCATTCACCTCACCACTTGGCGCAAACGCCAGGGTGTAGGCCACGCCCAGGCTCATCAGCCAGAAATTACCGATAAAGAACCCCAGCGCGGTGCCCCCGAATACGCTTTTGGCGCGCTTGCCGAAACGTGAGTAATCGGCGATCAACGGCAACCACGACAGCGGCATGGCGATGGCGATATCGAAACCCACCGCAAACGGCATCGAACCGTCGCCGGCCTGGGCCCAGAGCGCGGCCAGGTCAGCCTTGGCGAACAGGTTCCAAGTGAGCCACAGGCAGGCCGCCAGCAACAGCCAGATGCCCCATTTGCGCAGGATCTGGCGCACAAAGGTCAGCGGACCACTGACCGCCAGCAAGGTCGCCAGGCCACCGAAAAACAGGGTCCACAGCAGCGGGCTGGCCCACAGGCTGGCGTCACTGAACGCCCGCGTGCCCAACAGGCTCGCAGCATCACGCATCACGATGATTTCAAATGAGCCCCAGCCAATCAGTTGCAGCAGGTTCAGCAACGCCGGCAGGCTGGCGCCTTTGGCGCCGAGGCTGAGTTTGAGCGCCGCCATGGCAGACAGGCCCGTGTCACTGCCGATCACGCCGACAGCGGCCAACAGCAGCACGCCGACCAGCGTACCGAGGAAAATCGCCAGCAACGCGCCGGACAAGCCCAGGCCCGGCGCCAGCAAGGCGCCGGTCTGCAGGACCATCAGGCCAATGCCGAGGGAGAACCACAGGGAAAACAGGTCGCGGGCGCCGAAGACACGTTTGTCGCTCGGCACCGCGGTGTCAGGAGAGTAGGTACTCGGTTGAATGCTCAAGGGGGGTATCTCTGAGGGGCATGGGTGGTTGGGGAGATGGCGATCAGGGGCAAGCCCCCGATAAGGCCGGTGCAGGCACCGGCCACCCTGGATCAGACCTTCTTGTAAAGCTGGCTGCCTTCCTGCTTGAACCGCTCCGCCTGCTCGGCCAAGCCCTTGGCCACATCCACATCCACCGCTTCAATGCGCTGGTTGGCCGCGTATTCGCGCACTTCCTGGGTGATTTTCATCGAGCAGAACTTCGGCCCGCACATCGAGCAGAAATGCGCGACTTTGGCCGAGTCCTTCGGCAGGGTTTCATCGTGATAGGACCGCGCGGTGTCCGGGTCCAGTCCGAGGTTGAACTGGTCTTCCCAGCGAAACTCGAAGCGCGCCTTGCTCAAGGCGTTGTCGCGGATCTGCGCGCCGGGATGGCCTTTGGCGAGGTCGGCGGCATGCGCGGCGATCTTGTAGGTGATGATCCCGGTCTTCACGTCATCCTTGTTCGGCAGGCCAAGGTGCTCCTTGGGCGTGACGTAGCAGAGCATGGCGCAGCCGAACCAGCCGATCATCGCCGCTCCGATGCCGGAGGTGATGTGGTCGTAGCCCGGCGCGATGTCGGTGGTCAACGGGCCCAGGGTGTAGAAAGGTGCTTCGTCGCAGCACTCGAGCTGCTTGTCCATGTTCTCCTTGATCAACTGCATCGGCACGTGCCCGGGGCCTTCGATCATGGTTTGCACGTCGTGCTTCCAGGCGGTCTTGGTCAGCTCACCGAGGGTTTCCAACTCGCCGAACTGTGCGGCGTCGTTGGCATCGGCAATCGAACCCGGACGCAAGCCATCGCCGAGGGAGAAGCTGACGTCATAGGCCTTCATGATTTCGCAGATTTCGTCGAAATGCGTGTAGGTGAAGTTCTCTTTGTGGTGCGCCAGGCACCACTTGGCCATGATCGAGCCGCCACGGGAAACGATCCCGGTGACACGCTTGGCGGTCAGCGGCACGTAACGCAGCAACACGCCGGCGTGGATGGTGAAGTAGTCAACGCCCTGCTCGGCCTGTTCGATCAGGGTGTCGCGGAACAACTCCCAAGTCAGGTCTTCAGCGGCGCCGCCGACTTTTTCCAGGGCCTGGTAGATCGGCACGGTACCGATCGGCACCGGCGAATTGCGGATGATCCACTCGCGGGTTTCGTGGATATGCTTGCCAGTGGACAAGTCCATCACGGTGTCCGACCCCCAGCGAATGCCCCAGGTGAGTTTCGCCACTTCTTCTTCGATGGACGAGCCCAGGGCGCTGTTGCCGATATTGCCGTTGATCTTCACCAGGAAGTTACGGCCGATGATCATCGGTTCCAGTTCGGTGTGGTTGATGTTGGCCGGAATGATCGCGCGGCCACGGGCGATTTCTTCGCGCACGAATTCGGGGGTGATGATCTTCGGCACGCTGGCACCGAAGCTGTGGCCGGCGTGTTGCTGGTCGAGCAGGCCGCTGGCGCGTGCCTCTTCAAGCTTCATGTTCTCGCGGATGGCGACGTATTCCATCTCGGCGGTGATGATGCCTTTGCGCGCGTAGTGCATCTGGGTGACGTTGGCACCCGCCTTGGCGCGGCGCGGGTTTTTCACGTGGGCAAAACGCAGGGCGGTCAGCTCGGCATCGCTCAGGCGCTGTTGCCCGAAGTGCGAACTGAGGCCCGACAGGCGCTCGGTGTCGTTACGCACTTCGATCCACGGCGAGCGCACGTCGGCGAGGCCTTTGCGCACATCGATAATCACGTTGGGGTCGGTGTAGGGGCCGGAGGTGTCGTACACGGTGACCGGGGCGTTGATCTCACCGCCGAAATCGGTGGGCGTCACGTCCAGGCTGATTTCGCGCATCGGCACGCGAATGTCCGGACGGCTGCCCTGCACGTAGATTTTTTGCGAGCGGGTAAACGGCTGCACGGAACCGGAATCGACTTTGGCCGACTCACTCAAATGCACGGTGTTTTTTAGTTTTGTCGTCATCACGGGCTCTCCAACTGATCCAGGCGGTGGATTTTTGTCGGAGCGAACCTGTGACGGATGGACGCACTGGAGGCAGTGCTGTGCTTGACGCACGAGGGCTGTTCGATTGTCGAACAGCATCCCGGACGAAGCACAAGAGGACTCGCCGGGTGACGAGAAATCTTGTTCCCTACGCAGGCGCTAACCTGATCAGGTTCAACGGGATCCGGTATTTACCGATCTCAGCCTTCCAACAAGGCACCCCGACAAGAACGCGGCCAGTCTAGACCATGGCGTGGGCAAATTGCCAACGCTGGAGCATTCAGCGTGATGAATGGCGTAATCGCAGGATTGTTGAGCAGTGGAACCGCCACTACACTCGCCTACTGCTTAAGGCTTGACGCTCTGAAACAGTCGCCGTAGCCTTGGCCGACAAATTATCGCCGTAATATTTACTCAGGGATCGCCTCATGCTGCGCAAACTCTCACTGGCTATTGCCGTGTCTTGTGCGACCAACGCAATGGTCTGGGCAGCTGAAGCGCCCTTGTCCGCCAGAACCGACCTGGTCAGCGTCTACCAGGAAGCGGTGGATAACAACGCCGACCTGGCCGCCGCCCGGGCTCAGTACGGCGCGCAAAAAGAAGTGGTGCCCCAGGCCCGCGCCGGCTTGCTGCCCAACCTCTCGGCCGGTGCCGATATCAACAATGTGCGCACCCAGATCGACACCCCGGCGGCGACCGCCAACCGCGATGCCCACTCCTGGCGCGCCACCCTGAGCCAGCCGCTGTTCCGCGCCGACCGCTGGTTCCAGTTGCAAGCCGCCGAAGCCGTCAACGAGCAGGCTGCGCTGCAACTGTCGGCCACCGAACAAAACCTGATCCTGCAAAGCGCCGAGAACTACTTCGCCGTGCTGCGCGCCCAGGACAACCTGGCCTCCACCAAGGCCGAAGAAAATGCCTTCAAGCGCCAACTGGACCAGTCCAACGAGCGCTTCGACGTGGGCCTGTCGGACAAGACCGACGTGCTGCAATCCCAGGCCAGCTACGACACGGCGCGGGCCAACCGCATCCTTGCCCAGCGCCAGGTCGACGACGCGTTTGAAGCCTTGATCACCCTGACCAACCGCCAGTACAACTCGATCCAGGGCATTGTCCACACGCTGCCGGTGTTGCCGCCGCTGCCCAACGACGCCAAGGCCTGGGTGGAAACCGCCGGCCGCCAGAACCTGAACCTGCTCGCCAGCAACTACGCCGTGACCGCCGCCGAGGAAACCCTCAAGCAGCGCAAGGCCGGCCACGCACCCACCCTGGATGCGGTAGCGCAGTACGAAAAAGGCGACAACGACGCCCTCGGTTTCAGCAACCCGAACGCCTTCGGCACGCCTTACCGGGGCGATGTCGAGCAACGCACCATCGGGCTGCGCTTGAGTATCCCGCTGTACAGCGGCGGCCTGACCAGCTCACAAGTGCGTGAGTCTTACTCGCGCCTGGGCCAGACCGAGCAGCAGCGCGAAGGCCTGCGCCGCCAGGTCGTTGAAAACACCCGCAACCTGCACCGCGCGGTGAACACCGATGTGGAACAGGTACAGGCGCGCCGCCAGTCGATCATCTCCAACCAGAGCGCGGTGCAAGCCACGGAAATCGGTTACCAGGTGGGGACGCGCAATATCGTCGATGTGCTCGACTCCCAGCGCCAGCTCTACGCGTCGGTACGCAACTACAACAACAGCCGCTACGACTACATCCTCGACAACCTGCGCTTGAAGCAGGCGGCCGGCACGCTGAACCCAGGGGATCTGCAGGACCTGGCGCGCTACCTCAAGGCGGACTACAACCCGGACAAAGACTTCCTGCCGCCGGACCTGGCCAAAGCCGCCGCCGAACAGTTAAAAGCCCGACCGGGTTACTGAGTCAGACCGGCAGGGGGCCAGCTTGCCCGCCCCCACCGTTGGTCCATGTCGTTCAATGGCTAATCAGCCTGTCCAACCCGTCCAGCAAGCGCTGCAAAGCCCCTTGATTGGCCCGCATCACCCTGAGCCCCGCTTCGGCCATCCTGCGCGCATCCTGCGGCAGCTCGAACAACTGACGCACGGCTTCAGCCAAACCTTCGGCGTCATCCACTTCGCGCAACGCCCCGGCATCCCGCAGCATCGCGGTGATTTCCAGGAAGTTGAACACGTGCGGCCCCATGATCACCGGCTTGGCCAGCGCCGCCGGTTCCAGCGGATTGTGCCCGCCGGTCGGCACCAGGCTGCCGCCAACGAACGCACTGTCGGCCAGGGCGTACAGAAACAGCAGTTCCCCCATGGTGTCGCCGAGCAGCACTGAAGTGTGCGCATCGACGGGTTCACCCGCGGAGCGGCGCACCGTGGCAAACCCTTGCTGCTCGCACAGTTCGTACATCGGAGCAAAGCGCTCCTGGTGGCGTGGCACCAGGATCAGCAACGCATTGGGGTAGTTGGCGAGCAACTGACGATGCGCCGCCAACACCACTTCATCCTCACCTTCATGAGTACTGGCGGCGATCCATACCGGGCGCTCGCTGGCCCCCCATTGCTCGCGCAAGGCGGCCGCGCGCTCCAGTAGCTGCGGGTCGATGGTCAGATCGAACTTGATCGAGCCGGTCACCTCTACGGTGTCCGAGCGAGCCCCCAGGCTCAGGAAACGCTGGGCTTCGGTCTCGGTCTGTACCGCGAACAAACTCATTTGCGAGAGCATCGGCGCTGTCAGTTTGGCAAAGCGCGCGTAGCCCTTGGCCGAACGTGCCGACAACCGTGCATTGGCCAGCGCCACCGGAATACCGCGCATGGCGCAGGCATGGATGTGGTTGGGCCACAGTTCGGTTTCCATGATCACCGCGAGCGTGGGCTGCACACGGTCGAGAAAACGCTTGGCCGCGCACGGCAGGTCATACGGCAAATAGCAGTGCTGGATGCGCGGCTCGTTGGCGAACAAGGCCTGGATACGCTCGGAACCGGTGGGCGTCATGCAGGTGACGGTGATCGGCAGCTGTGGATAACGCGCCAGCAGCTCACGAATCATCGGCGCCGCCGCGATGCTTTCGCCCACCGATACCGCATGCACCCAGATCCCTCCGGCCTTCATCGCCGGCAAGCCGTACGAAAACCGCTCGCCCACGCGCCTGGCATAGGCCGGCGCCTTGCGCGCACGCAGCCATAGACGTAAAGCCACCAACGGCAGCGCCAGGTAAAACAGACAGCTGTAGAGAGTTCTATTCATGGCGGCGGAGTTTATCGGCTTTTTCAATCTATCGCCCGCAGGCACTCGGCAAAACGTTCGGCAAGAAACTGTGCGGCAGGGCCCAAGGGTTCGTCACGGCGCCACACCAACTCGACCACCAGGGCTGGCGGGGTCCATTCGCTGTCGAGTTCGACCATCTGGTTTTGGTAGGCCGGGTATTGCACCACATGCCGGGGCAACCAGGCCCAGCCCAGGCCGCGGATCAACCATTCGGCGAGCACGTAGAAGCTGTCGGCCCGCCACACCTGCGGGCTGGCGGCCTCGCTGCCGGGATACACACTGGTCTGGGTCGACATCAGTAACTGCCGAAACTGCGCCAGGCGCTGGCAGTCCACGAAGCCCTGCGTCGCCAAGGGGTGATTGCGCCCACAGACGGTGACCA
The DNA here is from genome assembly GCF_023148575.1 of Pseudomonas sp. EYE_354. Taxonomy (NCBI): domain Bacteria; kingdom Pseudomonadati; phylum Pseudomonadota; class Gammaproteobacteria; order Pseudomonadales; family Pseudomonadaceae; genus Pseudomonas; species Pseudomonas sp. EYE_354. The sequence goes on along the minus strand of NZ_JAHXNQ010000003.1, from coordinate 211,859 downwards.
TCTCGACACTGCCCACCACCCGGCGCTCCAGCGCTTCGGGGATCTGGTCGTGATAGAACAACAGGCCCAGGTCCGCCTTGCGCTCGACCAACTTGCGTGCGACGTCGCCTTGAGCAGCGCTGGAAAGCTGTACTTCCAGGTTCGGAAATTTCCCGGCCAGGACATCCAGGCTGTCGAGCACAGGCTGGTACAGCATCGCCTCGTCCTGGGCCAGGCGCAGACGCGCTTCTTCGCCGCGCATCAGCGACAGCGCGCGGCCGTTGAGGCGCTCGCATTGACGCAACACTTCCCTGGCTTCTTCGAGCAGCACCGCGCCGGCTTCGGTCAAGCGCGGCTGGCGGCCACTGCTGCGTTCAAACAGGCTTACACCCAAGTCCGCCTCCAGCAAGGCGATGCCATTGCTCACCGCCGATTGCGCCTTGCGCTGCCCGCGCGCTACCGCCGAAAACGAACGCTGTTCGGCAACGCTCACAAACAGCCGCATCTGCTCCAGGTTCCACTGCACACTCATGGCATAACCCATCTTTAAATCGGATAGGTAATGACTTTACCCCATCTGGGCAACGCCTAGAATAGCGGCCATATCAAAGAGTTCCACACCGAGGATTGACGCCATGAACGCTGCTTACTACTACCTGGCCATTGCCATTTGCTCGGAAGTGATCGCCACTGTGTCGATGAAAGCCATCAAAGGTTTGAGCACGCCTATCCCGCTGTTGCTGGTGATCGTCGGCTACGGTGTGGCCTTCTGGATGCTGACCCTGGTCGTGCGCACCGTGCCGGTGGGCGTGGCCTACGCCGTGTGGGCCGGGATGGGCATTGTGATGGTCAGCATTGCGGCGTTGTTTATTTACGGGCAAAAGCTCGACCTGCCGGCAATGCTGGGCATGGGCCTGATTGTGCTGGGCGTGGTGGTCATCCAACTGTTCTCGAAAACCGCCGGGCACTGACCGTCACTCAACAGCCTGTATACTGCGCCTCTTGTCTTGAACACTGAGGTCGCCCATGCCATCCGTTATTTCCACCGACGTTCTGATTGTCGGCGCCGGGGTTGCCGGCCTCTGGCTGAATGCGCGCCTGCGCCGCCAGGGGTTTTCCACGGTGGTGGTGGAAAGCGCCACCTTGGGGGGCGGGCAAAGCGTGAAGTCCCAGGGGATCATTCACGGCGGTGCGAAATACGCTCTGCACGGCGCCCTTACCGGCGCCTCCGAAGCCATCGCCGATATGCCCCGCCGCTGGCGCGAAGCCCTGGCGGGTAACGGCGAGCTGGACCTGTCCGGCGTGCGCGTGCTTTCGCAAGCTCATTACTTGTGGTCCCCCGGCACGATCGCCGGCAACCTCACCAGTTTTTTCGCAAGCAAGGCCGTGCGCGGCCGGGTCGATCAGGTCAAGGGCGACGAACTGCCACCCGCACTGCAAAACCCTCGCTTCAAGGGCAAGGTCTATCGCCTGGCCGAACTGGTGGTGGACGTACCGAGCGTCATTGAACGCCTGGCGCAGTTGGCCGGTGACGGCTTGCTCGCCGGGCAACGCATTGAACCGCTGCGCGACGGCGACACTCTGGTGGGCTTGAAGGTCGATGGTCGCGAGATCCGCGCCCAGTGCATCGTGCTGAGCGCCGGTGGCGGCACTGCAGAGCTGCTCAGCGCCCTGGGCCTGAGCCAGCCGGCCATGCAAACACGCCCGTTGCATATGATCATCGCCAAGGGCCCCGGCCTGAAGCCGCTGTACGCCCACTGCCTGGGCGGCGGCACCAAGCCACGCATCACTGTGACCACGCATCCGGCGGCCGACGGCAATTGGGTGTGGTACATGGGCGGCGACATTGCCGAGGCCGATGGTGTGGCGCGCACGCCTGAACAACAGATCGCCACTGCCCGAAAAGAGCTGGCGCAACTGCTGCCCTGGATCGACATGGGCCAGACCCAATGGGCGACCTTGCGCGTCGACCGCGCCGAGCCGCTGCAGTCGGGCCTGAGCCGCCCCGACAACGCTTTCCTCGCCGAAGATGGGCGCCTGTTGGTCGGCTGGCCGACCAAACTGGCCCTGGCGCCGGACTTCGCCGATCGGGTAATCAACAGCTTGGAACGCGACGGCATTCACCCAAGCAACGCGGCGCCGCTGCCGGAGCTGCCAAAACCGGCCATCGGTGTACCGGCCTGGGAGCAACTGCTGCCATGAGCCTGCCAACCCTGCACGACCTGCTCCGCCCCTTGGGCAGCACCGGCCTGCTGGTTTCGCCGCTGGGCCTGGGCACCGTCAAACTGGGCCGCGACCAAGGTGTGAAATACCCCAACGGTTTTCAAATTCCGGATGACGACGAAGCGCGGATGCTGCTGCGCCAGGCGCGCCAGTTGGGCATCAACCTGATCGATACGGCGCCTGCCTATGGGCGCAGCGAAGAACGCCTGGGCCCGCTGCTGCGTGGCCAGCGCAAAGACTGGGTGATCGTCAGCAAGGTCGGCGAGGAATTCGAGGACGGCGTTTCCCGCCACGACTTCAGCGCAACCCACACTCGCCTGTCCATCGAGCGCAGCTTGAAACGGCTTGAAACGGATTTTATCGATCTGGTGCTGGTGCATTCCGACGGCAACGACCTGCACATCCTCAACGATTGCGAGGTTTACCAGACCCTGGCAGCGCTGAAACAAGAGGGCAAAATTCGTGGGTTCGGCTTCTCCGGCAAAACCGTTGAAGGGGGCGTGAAGGCCCTGGAACAGGGCGATTGCGCAATGGTTACCTACAATTTGAACGAACAGGCCGAGAAAACCGTCATTGATTACGCAGCGGCGCACGGCAAGGGCATTCTGGTGAAAAAGGCCCTGGCCAGCGGCCATGTTTGCCTGGAGCCTGGAATGGATCCAATACACGCGAGTTTCATGCTGTTGTTTGCGCAAACCGGCGTGGCGAGTGCTATTGTCGGGACCATTAATCCGCTGCACCTGGCCCATAACGTGGCGACCGCTGCCAAGGTCATCCGTCAACTCTGATGCCGCCGACGCGGCCGACCCCGTCGCAAAAAGGAGCCGACATGCCGCGCACGCTCATAAGAAAAAACCCCAGTAACTTTAAAACACTGCCGCTGCACGTCGAAGCCACACCCGAAGGCCTGAGTTACCAGAGCGTGGGCATGCCGCTCAACTTTGCGCAGACCCTGCAACGGCGCAAACCGGTGGAAGCACCGGACGCCGAGCGATTCGTCCTGGAACTGGCGAACCTCGGTGTGTCGGTACGACTGACCCTGCATTGGCAGAACCGCGATTACTGGGTACTGGTACGCCAACGCCGCCAGGACCGTGGCGACGTGGTGCTCAAGCTGATCTCGGGCTACGTCCCGGCCCACGAACTGAACCTGCCGCTGCACACCGCCATCCAGGAAATTGCCGAAGAGTGCCTGCTGGAAACGCCCGAAGGCTGGCTCGGCGGGCGCTTCAACGATACCTGGCTGCCCGCACCCTACTCGGCCGCGCTGCATTACCGCGAAGCGCTGCCGTTTCGCCTGAGCCCCTTGTCCGGCGCCGCCCGCCCGGTGCGCTGCGCAACCACCCAACTGATCGAACGCCCCAGGGCCTACGTGCACCTGCCCACGGCGTCGCTGCAACTGATTTACGACCTGCGCCTGGAAGTGCCGAAGGAAGCCAAATCCCTGAGCCTGTTCCATGTCGACGAGCGCCTGGAAGGCGACCAGTTAGTCGCACGCCTGGACCGCAAGCGTCCGGACCTGTACTTGATGCCGCTCAAAGACGGCCAGCCTCTTCCCGAGTTGTACACCCTGAAGAAAGACCAACTGTACCCGGCCAGTACGCGGGGTTTATACCTGGCAGAAAGCTTTGCCCAACAGGAAGGCTGGTTGGTACGCGACGAACGCATTCGCTGGAAGGATTGGTTACGCCAGCAAGGCTTGGCGGAGCCTGAAAAAGAATCAAAGTTGAAGGGATTGGCGCGGCGCGTGTTGCGCAAGATCGTGCCGAAGAAAAAGGTCAAGGGTTGATGGAGTGGGCTGCTTCGCAGCCCGGCGCAGGGCAAGCCTGCTTACAGTAAACCTGCCAACCATAGCAGGCCCCTCACCGCAGAGAGCCTGCTGAACCGGGCAAGCCCGCCCCCATCCTGGATTGCGGCTAGCCGTTAAGCAGGCGCTCCAGACCGACTTTCAACGGTGTAGGCTCCGGCAATGTGAAGTTCGCCAACAGCCGCTGGTTATTCGCCCGCGAATGCCGGATGTCCCCCGAACGCGCCGGCCCAAACGTCACGGCAGGCAGCGAGCCCAGCGCCTCTTCCAATGCCTGCAACACCTGCTTGAGGGTAGTGGTGCGGTTCCAGCCGACGTTGATCGCCCCCAGCGGAGCCTCCGGCGCTTCGATGGCCTGCACCAACACGTCCACCAGGTCTTCGACGTACATAAAGTCGCGGGTCTGCTCGCCATCGCCAAACACGGCAATCGGCAAGCCCTGCCGGGCCCGTTCACTGAAGATACTGATCACACCGGAGTACGGCGATGACGGATCCTGGCGCGGCCCGAAAATATTGAAGAAGCGGAAAATCACCGGCTCCAGACCATGCTGGCGGCGGTAGAAATCAAAGTAGTGCTCACCCGCCAGTTTGTCGGCGGCATAGGGCGTCAACGGCGCCTTGGTGGTCTCTTCGTCGATCGAAGCACCTTCACCGTTGTTGCCATACACCGCAGCGCTCGAGGCGTACAGCACGCGCTTGACGCCCGCCCTGCGCATGGCTTCGCAGACGTTCAAGGTGCCGACGAAATTGCTCTGGTGGGTGCTGACCGGATCATCCACCGACGCCTGCACCGACGCCACGGCGGCAAGGTGCACCACCGCCGTTGCGTCAGCAGCGGCATGCGCCACCAGCTCGGCATCGGCCACATCACCTTCAAGCAGCTCGACGCGCGGGTTGTCCAACGGCAGATTGCTGCGCTTGCCTGTGGACAAGTTGTCCAGCACGCGCACGCCATAGCCCTTGGCGAGTAACGCATCGACCAGGTGCGAACCAATAAAGCCGGCGCCGCCGGTGATCAGGACCAACGGGGCAGCCTTACTCATTGTTGCGGATCTTCTCGACGATTGCCGTGGTCGAGCTGTTCTCGACCAGTCCCAGCACTTTGACCGTGCCGCCGTAGGCGCTGACGATATCCGCCCCCACCACCTGGTCGACGGAATAGTCACCGCCCTTGACCAGTACGTCCGGCTTGACCTGGGCCAGCAGGTTTTCCGGGGTCGCTTCAGGGAAGCTGATCACCCAGTCCACCGCGCCCAGGCCGGCCAGTACGGCCATGCGTCGCTCAACGCTGTTGATCGGGCGCCCCGGACCTTTGAGGCGGCTGACCGACGCGTCGTCGTTGACCGCGACGATCAGGCGATCGCCTTGGGCCCGCGCCTGCTCCAGGTACGTCACGTGGCCGGCGTGCAGGATGTCGAAACAGCCGTTGGTGAACACGATGCTCTCGTTGTGGGCACGGGCATCGTCAATCGCCAGCAGCAATTGTTCGATGGTCAGCACGCCACGCTCCGAGCCTTCGGAACGCTGGATCGCTCGGCGCAGCTCAGGGGCGCTGATGGCGGCGGTACCCAGTTTGCCCACCACGATGCCCGCCGCCAGGTTGGCCAGGGCCACGGCGTGGGGCAGTTCCTCGCCAGCGGCGATGGACGCGGCCAGGGTGGAAATCACGGTGTCGCCGGCGCCGGTGACGTCGAACACTTCACGGGCACGTGCCGGCAGGTGCATGGCCGGGTGGCCGGGACGCAGCAGGGTCATGCCGTGCTCGCCACGGGTCACCAGCAAAGCGCCCAGGTCGAGGTCGGCCATCAGGGCTGCGCCCTTGGTTACCAGTTCGTGCTCATCGGCGCAACCGCCGACAATGGCTTCGAATTCGCTGAGGTTCGGCGTGATCAGGCTGGCGCCTCGATAAATCGAGAAGTCCTTGCCCTTGGGATCGGCCAGTACAGGGATACCTCGGGCCTTGGCCGCCTGGATCAGCACCTGGTGGTTTTTCAATGCGCCTTTGCCGTAGTCGGACAGCACCAGCACCTTGATGCCTTCGAGCAGCGCGTCGACCTGACCGCTGAGGGCCAGCGGGTCGGTGGTGAACGGCTCTTCGAAATCAATACGCAACAATTGCTGGTGACGGCTCATCACCCGCAGCTTGACGATGGTCGGCTGATTAGCGATGCGCTGGAACAGCGCACGTACGCCGGCGCCGCGCAGGCTGTTGGCCAGGCTGTCGGCGGCTTCGTCGTCGCCCGTCACACCCACCAGGGAAGCAGGGGCGCCGAGTGCGGCGATATTGAGGGCAACGTTGGCAGCGCCACCTGGACGGTCTTCGATTTGCTCGACCTTGACTACCGGTACCGGTGCCTCAGGGGAAATCCGTGAGGTACCGCCATGCCAGTAACGGTCGAGCATGACATCGCCGACCACCAAGACAGGGGCTTGATCGAATCGCGGCATGGACAACTTCATGGAGCAACCCACATACAAAATGAACAGGGGCGCGATATTAGCACAGGGTGAGCGCCGCCTAGTTCGAGAGCTTTATCGGCGATGCATCACAGGCAAAAACTGCTCATTTTTTAAACAGAGCCGCCAGAATATGGTCCACAGCGCGGGTCAGTTCGACCTCATCGGTATTGATCACGCAGTCAGCCTGCTGCGGCGCCTCATAGGGACTGTCCAAACCGGTAAACGAGTGAATGCGCCCTTCCAGCGCTGCGCGATACAGCCCCTTGGGGTCGCGGCGTGCGCATACGTCGAACGGCGTGCTGATGTACACCTCAAAGAACTGCCCCGGCCCGAACAGTGCCCTGGCGCTCGCGCGGTCGGCGCTGAACGGCGAGATCGCCGACACGATCACGATCAACCCCGCATCGACCATTAACCGCGCCACTTCGCCGATCCGCCGGACATTCTCCTTGCGCGCCGCATCGCTCATCCCCAGGTCGCTGCACAGGCCGCCCCGCACATTGTCGCCATCAAGCACGAAGGTGTGCCGCCCCTGCTCGTTGAGCTGTACTTCCAACGCGTTGGCCAAGGTCGACTTGCCTGACCCGGACAACCCGGTCAGCCAAACGCAGCAAGGCTGCTGGTGCTTGAGCGCCGCCCGCGCGGTCACCGACAACGACAAGGCAAACGGAGTGATTGCAGCAAAACCGCCGCAGAGCGACTGACTATTCATAGCCCAGGACCTCGTAATCACGCTGATAGGCGCGCCTGACCAGGCGCCGTGTACGCAGGGTGCAAAATTCGCGCACTGGCTCGCTGCTGCGACCCAGTGACACATTCAAATGGGGCAAGGATGAGGCCACGCCAAGGCGTTCGCACACTTGCTGGAAGTCTTGCTGCAACGACTCCTGGCGCCCGAGAAAATCCATGGCCATTTGGCCCATCTGGTCGACCAGAAAGTCGGTCTGGGGCGCAAAGTGCAGTTGGCGGCGCAGGTTGTCCGGGTGCAGCCAACCGGCGATGAAATGGTCGAAGTCGCGATAGCGGGCGACCAGCGCCTGGGCTTGCAGGTCACGGGCCCCCATGTGGTTACTACGCAAGTAGGTAAAAGCGGAGTAAGCGCGCTCCAACGGGTCACGCACGAAGGCGAACTTGAAGGCGCGTTCGCAATGCTGCGCAAATTGCTGCTGGTACCAGTAATACGGCAGATGCCCCGGCCAGCGCCCATCCAGCAGCGCCGAGCACACGCTGCTGCCGGCGCATTTGGGCACATGGATAAACACGCATCGATGCCGCTCGAAGGCGGGGTTGAGCGTGATCACCCCAGACAAGGATTTGTTCACCGCCTGGCGATCCACCACGGACAAACGCCCCAGCAAAAACACTCTCTGGTGCTTGGGAAGCAGTTTCCAGAACAGACGTTGCAACATTCCATTACCCACGCAAGAAGGTTGGCCCTCTCGTTCGTCATTCGAATCGAGAGGGCCAACATAACAAACGACAGGCGGTGAATTATTTTGCTTTGGTCAAGCTGTGTAAGGAGCTTGATACAAACACCAGGGCGCCTTGCGCGCCCAGGCGGTCAGGTGATGTCGTTGGCGACCGGCTCGTCCAGCCCCATGGCGTGCAGGCGCGAGTAATAGCCGCCCTTGGCCAGCAGCTCGACGTGCGTACCGCGCTCGACAATTTCACCGTGGTCCATCACCAGGATCAGGTCAGCCTTCTCGATGGTCGACAGGCGGTGTGCGATCACCAGCGTGGTACGGCCTTTCATGACCTTGTCCAACGCCGCCTGGATGTGTCGCTCGGATTCGGTATCCAGCGCTGACGTCGCTTCATCGAGGATCAGCAGCGGAGCGTTTTTCAACAGTGCACGAGCAATTGCCAGGCGCTGACGCTGACCACCGGAGAGCAGCACACCGTTCTCACCGACTTCGGTGTCCAGACCTTTTGGCAGCTCCGAAATGAAGTCCATGGCATAGGCGTCGGCGGCGGCCTTTTCGATATCGGCACGCGGCGCGTCAGCCAGGTCACCGTAGGCGATGTTGTTGGCCACGGTGTCGTTGAACAGGGTGACGTGCTGGGTTACCTGGGCAACGTGCCGGCGCAGGTTGCGCAGGCGGTAGTCTTCGATTTCGACCTCGTCCAGCAGGATCTCGCCGGTTTCGTGGTGGTAGAAACGCGGGATCAGGCTGGCCAGGGTCGACTTGCCGCTGCCCGAACGTCCGACCAGGGCGATCATCTGCCCAGGCGCGGCGCTGAAGCTGATGTTCTTCAGCACTTCGCGCTCGGCGCCCGGGTAGGTGAAGCTGAGGTTGCGCACGTCCAGACGACCGCTGACGCGGTCACGCTCCACGGTGCCGGCGTCGACTTCAGGCTCTTCGTCCAACTGCTCGAAGATGCTCTCGGCACCCGCTACGCCCTTCTGGATGGTCGAGCTGACTTCCGACAGCTGGCGAATCGGCTTGGGCAGCAGGCCGGCAGCCGTAATGTAGGCCACCAGGTCACCCGCCGTGGCTTCGCCGCGCAGCAGCAACACCAGGAACATCAAGGCGGCCATGGCGGTGTAGATCACCAGTTGCAGCATGGGGGTGTAGACCGCGCCGGTCTTGTTCATGCGCAGTTGTTTGTCGGTGTTGCTCTGGCTGGCGGCGGCAAAGCGGCGCTGCTCATAGCTTTCGCCACCGAAGCTGCGCACCACGCGATAGCCCTGGATGGTCTCCGAGGCCACGTGCGTCACGTCGCCCATGGCCACTTGGATTTTCTTGCTCTGCTTGCGGAATTTCTTGCTGGTACTGCCGACCATGATCGCGATCAACGGCAGGATCGCCAGCATCACCAGGGTGAGTTTCCAGTTCATCCACAGCAGGTAGCCGAACAGGAACACCACCGTCAGGCCTTCGCGGATGACGACCTTGATCGCATCCGTGGCGGCGCCGGTGACCATGGTCACGTTGAAGGTGATACGGGAGATCAGATGCCCCGAGTTATGCGTATCGAAATAGCGGTTCGGCAGCACCAGCAGCTTGTTGAACAACTCAACGCGCAGGTCATGCACCAGCCCCAGGGAAACCTTGGCCAGGTAGTAGTTGCCAAGGAACGAGCCCAGGCCCTGCCATGCGGCGATCAGGATGATCAGCAGCGGCACCGCCATCAGCAACTTCAGATCTTTGAACAACGGGAACTGGGGCAGGAACACCACGTCGGGATTGCTCAGGCCATCCACGAAGTACTTGAGGATCCCGGCGAGCATCGGTTGGGTCGAAGCAAAGATCACGAAGCCCACGATACTCAGCAGGAACATGCCCAGATACGGTTTCACATAGCCCAGCAGCCGGAAGTAGATCTTCAGGCTGGATTCCTGGTCCGCTTTTGGCGGTGCGTCACTCATGTGTCGAGCTCACTGATTGGGTAGGACGCGAACTTTATCACACGCGTCGGGTTTGGCCCGAGCCCAGACCAAAACACTGGCCAGCGCAATCGGCAGCCAGGAGATGAACCACTCGGCCCGCGGCGTGCCCGTCAGGCTGGCGGCGTCGAACTGCATGGCCAGGAACGAAAACACCCACATGCCGATGATGCCCTTGCCGTACAGCGTGTCGCGCACCTTCCAGGCTTGCCACAGCACACCGAACCACAGGCCGCACCACAGCAGCAGGCCCGGCAGGCCCAACTCCAGCGTAATGTGGGTGAACAGGTTGTGGGAGTGGTCAAATAACAGGTTATCGGCAAACACCTTGTAGTCGCCGCCCAACCCCAGGCCGGTCCACGGGCGCTCGCCGATCATCTGCACTGCAGCCATGAAAATCTGCGGACGGTATGACACGCCACGGGACAGCATCAGCGACTGCATGGCGAAGAACACCGCCAGCGCAGCGAGCACCGCGCCAAGTGCAATCACGCTGGAACGACGGTCACGGCACCAGGCGGGCATGGCCACAATGGTCAACAGCAACGCCAGCGCGGCGCCACGGCTTTGGCTCAACACCACGAACAGCCCAAGCAGGCCGACCGCCAGCGCCCACCCCACTTGCATCCAGCGGCCACGCGGCACCCAGTGCAGCAGCCAGATCGCAGCCAGGCCGATCACATAGGCACCCAGAATCGGGTGAGACAGTTGGCCCAAGCCTTCAAGGCGTGCATACCAGGCATTATGTTCCAGGCCATAAAACTTGATGATTGCCACCAGCGCCGACAACGCCAGGCCAAAGCCGCCCCACTGCATCACACGCATCACGCGCTCGGTCTGCCCACAGGCAAACACCGGGAAAAACAGCAGGAACACGCCGATGTACAACAGACGCTTGGCCTCGCGCGAAGGGTCGTGGGCATTGGTCCATGACAGGCTGATTGCGCCCCAGACCGCAAGCGCCGCGACCATCAGGCACAGCCAGCGCTGCGCGTGCCAGACCTCCTTGAGGCGCTCGCGGGCAGCCCAGGCAAACACCATGGCCGGCAGCCACAAAAACAGCGTCAATCCTTGTTGATAAATCTTATTGGTCGGCGCAAAGGCAATTGCCAGCAGAAACCACAACAACCCCAACATCATCCATACCTGCGCCCAACGACTAGCTTGCATCACCTGCTCCTGAATACGTTCAACCTGCCAGCCCGGCATGGTTAAAACCCAAAACTTTCGGCATTATTGCCGATCACTGTGCCCGCGACTCCCACAAGGCTTTCCGACGATGCAATGTTCAAGGCTTCCCCAAGCCGATTTAACCGCAATGATTGAAGGTGCCAAAATCCTCGAAAAGGACAGCTACGGCGCTAAAGTCTACCTGCTGACCGACGGGAATATCCTCAAACTGTTTCGTCGCAAGCGTTTGTTTTCGTCTGCGTTGTTTCGCCCTTACTCCAAACGGTTCATCGACAACGCAGCGCAACTGCAACAGCGTGGCATTCCTACGCTGACCGTACTGGCGTTCTACCAACTGCAGGCGCCCGGCATGACGGCCGTGTTGTATCGCCCGCTGCCGGGGGAAACGCTGCGCCAGATTTCCAGCCAGGACGGTTTTGACTGGAACACGAACCTCGACCCGCTGGTGGCGCTTATTCGCCGCCTGCATGACGCGGGGATCTACTTCCGGTCGCTGCATCTGGGCAATATCGTGGTCACGCCAGACAACCAAATGGGCCTGATCGACGTGGCCGACATGCGCTTTCTGCGCGCGCCCCTGAAGCCGGAACTGGCGCGGCGCAACCTGCAGCATTTCGCCCGCTATATTGCGCGCGAGAAGCTGAACGAGCGCTTTCCAATGCACGCACTGGAACAAGCGCTGCTAGCGGCATGAGAACAAGCGCTGAGTGGTTTGCGTGAAGTCGTCCCACGCTTGCTCCGGCGCCAGCGCCCGCCATTGACTCTCGACCACCGCCTCGCCGGACGCCGAAAAAGCGCGCCCCATGAGGTTGCGCCAGGCAGCGACATCGTCTGCCGGGGCGTACCAGCCGGCGTCGCCCAACTGCTCGCGGAACACTGCCAGCTCGCTGGTCAGCACAGGCACGCCGGCCATCACCGCTTCTTGCAGAATCAGCCCAAGCCCTTCTTCCGTTGACGGTATCGCGACCCAGTCAAACGCCCGGTAAAGGGTCGCCGCTTCAGGCAGGTGCCCCGGCAGGGAAACCTTGCCCTGCAAGCCAAGGGCCTCGATACGCGCTTCAAGCGCTTCGCGCGCCGGCCCTTCGCCGATGATCACCAGGCGCGCGTCGGGTTTGTCGGCCGACACGCTGGCAAACGCCTCCAGCAAACAGGCAAACCCCTTGCCGTCCACCAGACGACCGACTGCGCCCAACACCGGCGCGCCGCTCAACGGTAAATTCAGGTGGGTTCGCGCTTGCTCACGGGACAGCGCCGTGGCACGGAACACAGCCGGATCGAAAGCGCTGCGCAGCACCGCCACCGGACGTTGCAGGTAACGCTCCAGAGACGCGGCGAGCGTTTGCGAGACAGCAGTGAGCGTCAGTTGCGAGTCCGCGAACTGCTCAAAGAGTGTTTGATCGGCTTTGCGCAAGCGCGTAGCGCCATGAAAGATCACCACGGCGCGCACGTGCGGCAATTGCTTGAGCACCGGCAACAGCACCCGCGCCACGCCGATGCCATCGAGCAGCACCACTTGCAGATCCTCAGGCAACGCCTTCTGAAAGCGCGCACGCATCCAGGGCATCAGCAACTTCCACAGGTGCCGCCCTTTGAGCCTGGCGGAAGAGAGGTTCCATTCAACGGCCTGTTCAACCAGACCATCGTCGCCGGCGCTGCCTTGCAGCAACCAGGTGTGGATCGGTACACGGGTGTCGGCACGTGACAGTATTTGCTGATGAACCTTCTGCACCGAGGCGAATGCAGACCCACCGGCCCACATGATGTTAAGAATACTCATCGAAAAAACCTTATGCGGCGTTGGTGTGGCTCGTCGTCATTACCGATGGATCAACCAACCGATACCCACTCCCAGGATCAGCATGACCACTAACTTGATCCGCTCTCGCCGCTTGCGTCGCGCCTTGGTCAAGCGCTCTTCCGCTGTCGCAACATGCAAACCGAAACCGGTGTGCAACACCGCGTCGCCTTCCAGGGTCACGGCAGCCAGATTCAACTGTGCGTAACGCTTGGAAAGCCCCTTCTCGCCCCCGAACCCTGCATAGGGCGCGCACAGCCGATATTCCTTGACCCGCCGCAGGCCCGGGTTCAACGAGAACCCCTGCCACTCGGGCTTGTCGGATAGCAGCGGATAACACGGCACGCCGCCGATCACCTCGCGCGGCCCCAAATGGATATAGGGGCTGTGCACCTGCAGGTCGTACACATAATTGCGCAGCCAGACCTGCAGAATATCGGGGCGCTGCTCCAGCACCGTCTTGGAGTCTTCGACGAACCCAGGTCGATAAAACGCCCAATCATCTTCGCAATGAAATATGTAGGGGGTTTTGACCGACTCGTAGGCCAGGTCGATGGATGCCAATTGTCCCAGCTTCGGACGGTTGATCAAGAACGTGCAATGACTGAGCCAGTGCTCGGGGACCGCATGGCGTACCGCGTCATCCCCTGAGTCTTCGGTAATGAAGACTTCGCGGATGTCCGCCGTATTGAACAGATCGAAGCTCTCGAGTGTGCGTTTCAACAAATCGAAGCGACCGCAACTGGTCACCACGAGCGTTATGTCGCTTTGATCGGAGAATTGCATTCAAGCCTCGATAATATCATGTAGCCATCATTTATGACTACCTGGTCGCCATTAGACGCCCAGTTTCAGGCGCCACCTTTCCAGCAGATTCAACGGTGCACGGGCCCGCAGGGGAGGCTCGAGGGCCTCGACAATGCGTTGGCCGATGCGGGCAAAACTGAACTGACTGACCGCAAGTGCCTGCCCGTTACGCGCAATGTCTGCGGCCAGTTGAGGGTTGGCGCGCAGCTCGGCAAGCTTTTGCTGCAACTGCGGGATATCGCTGTAGAACACGACATTGACCCTGTCCTTGAAGCCAAGCGCCGCGTTCTCCGCCGCGCCCTGATCGAACGCCAACAGCACGCAGCCGCAGGCCATGGCTTCGAAGTTCTTGATCATGTACTCGCCCATGCCCACATCGGCACTGACGAAAAAACGAATCCGGTTGAGGGTCGCACAATATTCCTCACCAGATTTGGTGCGCGTGACCACCAAAGGTTCAACTTGCGCCAACTCATCGAGCAACGCCTTGCGGCCACTATAGGCCACGCTGTTGGTGCTGCCGACGAACGCCAGCTCGATATCACGCTCGCGCCCCTGAGCCTCAAGCAGCGCCTGATCGTAGCCCTTGGGCACGAACACAGCGTCGAAGCCTTCGGCACGCAGGCGCTCGGTGACCATGTAGCCCGAGCTGATCACCCGCGCCCACGGCAGGCGCCGGTAGTGCGCGCTGAACTTGCCGGTGTATTTGCACGGGATGTAGTTCTGGTAGGCGTCATGCTCGAGGATCACCAGATTGGGGATCGTGCGAATGAAGCTGGCCTGGCGGATTTCCTGCTTGAAGCGCAGGAAGAACACGATACGGTCATACCGCGTTACGTCCACCTCGCGCCGGAAGTAACCGCGCAGGTTGCGCTGCTCGTCACTGCTCAGCCAGCGGGTGTCGCACTCGCAGTGTTCGGCAATGCTTTCGTACAGGCGATCCAGAATGGCGCGCTGTTCTTTCTGGACCAGAAACAAAACTTTCATGACTTTCCCTTTCACAGACGCGCTCACAGAGGCGCTCACAATCGCCAGAACAACTCATGCCGTCGCACGGCCTTGCGGAAAAATTCGTTCTCGCCATAAGGCGAACGCGAGCGCCCCGCCAATATTCGCTGCAGCCATCGCCGCACACGACGCTTGAGCGGCGCCGCAGGTTGCAGGTCATGCATCATGCCCAGCGCCATGGCCTTGTCGCGCTGCTGCGCCAACGACAGCGGCAGGCTGCACGGGTGCAGCTCAAGGGTGTCGTCGAACTGCGGCGGCAAGGCGATGCCGGTACCGGAGTCGCCCATAGGCCAGCGGTCGTTGTCATGCAGGTGGTTGGCGTAGCCCAACACGCTCGTCGGCTGCCACTCCAACCCTGCCAACGCCTCCATCACGGCCTGCTGCGCGCAGATGTGATCAGGATGCGGGTCGAGCACCGGATGGGGCAATACGATTACTTCGGGGCGTGCCGTCAGCAGCAGTTGGCGCAAATCGGCCAGCAGGTTATTCCAGGTCGGCGAACCGTCCCGGTCCGCCGGCAACGGGAAGGCATTGAACTGGCGAAACAGGCGCACATCCCCAAGCTCCGCTTCGCGCGATGCCACCGGTTGATCCGGTGTGGCACGCATCGCCGGCAATTGCAGGCAGAAGTACCCCAACTGCACACATTGCGCCTCGGGCACCCCGGCCCAGCGCGGCACGGCGATGCTGTCCCAGGCTCGCAGGCGGCCCTTGAGCCGCGCGGCTTCGGCCGGGGCCAGGCCCATGTGCTGATAATGCTCGGCTTCGATTTCACCGGCGGTGAGCGTCACGATCCAGGGTGTGTGTGCCTGGCTGTACAGACCAAACGCAGCCAGCTCGGCATCGTCGGCATGGGGCGCAATCACCATCACGCGTTGCGCCGCATAATCGGGGTTATCCCACGCCCACAGCCGGGGCACGCCCTGTACAGCGCAAAAGCGCCCGCGCACACGCAGCTCGCCGGCCGCGATGACGGACGCCAAACCACTGAGATTGAGATAGCGCACGCCGCTCACACCGCGCTCAAATGCCTGTCGGTCCGGGCTTTCGCCGCCCAGGATCGCCACCACAGGATCAAAAAAGCGGCCCAGCCACGTGCTCTTGACCCTGACCGCCAGCACCAGGGTCGCAGCGCTGTCCAAGGGTTGATCAACCCGCAGCAGCCCGGCATCCAGGCGCACCCCCGCCACCTCGGCATCCGCCGCAAAACGGTAGCGATAGTCTTCGCCAGGGGCATAGAACAGATGGTCGGCAAACCACGCCTCATGGGCGACCCACGCCAGCGCACCAAGCACCAGCGGCAACCACCAGGCGACCCAGACCCCGATCACCACCAGCAGCGCCAAGCCGATCAGCACGCCCACGCGCTTGTTACGCCGGTGACGCTTGAGCAACTGTTGTTTGCGGCTCATACGGTCACTACCGGCACAGGGTTACACCAACGGTCCTTGTACTCACGGTCGGCACGCCCGAACGAAAACCGCAGCGGCTTGCCGACTTCGCGCGCCTGCTCCCAGGCGCTCTGGGTATTGAGAAAACTCAACACACTGCCTGGGCTGAACGCGCGGGTTTGAGGGTCCACGCCGCCATTGACGTACTCCACGCTGATCCACTCGGGCGACTCGACCCGGTACACCAACTGCACCGCGATGGGTGCATCGTTGAGAAAGATCACCGAGCCGATCAACCATTCACGCAACAGCTCGATCACCTCGGCCATACGCTCGGCACCGGTGGCCGCAAAGCCCCAACGGCGCAGGAACAGATCGCAGTAAATCGCCGCCAGCTCCGAACTGGAAAACTCGCTCACTGGCCGCACGACGCCACCAGCCTCTTCGAGCAAGCGCAATTCGCGGCGCTGGTTGTAGCGAAACTTCTTCGACAGTTCTTCCGGTGTGCGGGCCATGGCCAACTGCTCGGCCTGGGGTTTGAGACCGCTGAAACGGCCTTCATTCAATGTCGACAGGTAGCGTGCGCGATGGCGCAGCGGCGCCTGGGCGTTGGCGGCGGCCGGCAGGATCAACTCGGCATTCCCCAAGTCGAACAAGCCCTTTTTACCGCGCTGTTTAAGCACATCCTTGGACAACGCCAGGTCGCGCCCCCAGGTGGCGATGCACGCCTGCAGTTCACCGCCCTGCTCCCAGGCCAGGTAACGCACCGGGATATCGGCCAGCCCGGCCAGACGTTCGATCACCTGAGGATGGGTCGCGACGCTGCCGCCAAAACGCTGCCAGGCGTCGCTGTAGACAGGCGCGTCAACGACGGACCAGCCCCGCTCGCGCCAGCCTTGGAATCGATTGAGCATCAAGCCCCCGCGGTCAGTTCAATAACGTGCGGCAGTTGCCAGAAGGTATCGCGTACCGTCTGATCCGAGAAACGCGTGCGCAGGCGTTCCAGCATCATCTCGGCACACTGCCGTCGCTGGTGCTGGTCCATCGCCGCCAGATGCCGCAGCCCCTGAGCGAGGTGTTCGGCGTCGCCGAACGGAAACAGGATACCTACGCCTTCGACCACTTCCCGCGCACCGCCACAGGCCGTGGCCAACAACGGCACACCGGCCGCCATGGCTTCAAGCAGCACCATGCCGAACGGCTCGTGGTCGGAGCTCAGGGCAAACACATCGAACGCGCGGAAATACCGACGCGCATCCGGCACCTGGCCGAGGAACAGCACCTTGTCGGCGATCCCCAGTTCACGCGCCTGGTCCTTGAGCGCCTGCTCCAGGCGCCCGGTGCCGAGAATCGCCAGGCGGCTTTCGGCCGGCAAATCCGGCAGCGCCAGGGCAAACCCCTTGAGCAACGTGGCCTGGTCCTTGTCCGGGTGCAGGCGGCCGACATTGCCGACCACCCACCCATCCGGCGACAAGCCCAAGGCATCGCGCGCCTCGTCCACCGGCACCTGGACGGCCTGCAACGCGTCCACGTAAATGCGGTTATACAAGGTCTGGATTCGCGCGGCGGGCCAGGCCGGCAGACAGCGGCGCATGTCGTCACGCACCGCGTCGGACACCCCCAGCAAGCTCAAGCGTTTGCGAAAAATCCCGGCAAACAGCTTGCGACTGCCGCGCTGGTAATCGCCAAAAGCGTGATGCACACCGATCACCGGCAAGCGCGTGCCAAGCAAGGCGATGTAGATCGGCTTGAAGCGGTGAGCAATACAGAAACTGAAGTTGCGTGACGCAGCGATCCTGCGCAGTTCACGGATGGCGCCCAACTTCAGGCCACGAATGGCCTTAGAGCTGAATTCCATGAACAACACTTCGTCGGACGCACACCCGGCGGCCACTTGCGGGTCGGCGACCCCGGTGAGAAACACCGTGGTCACCTTGTAGCCTGTGCCGGCGAACAAACTGGCGTACTGCCGCGCGCAATCGAGGAACGGCCCGTCATAGCCGTGGCAGAACTGCAGGACGTGGCGGTCAGCCGAGCGCGTCATAAGGGTCCACGCCGTCTTTGACGACCAGGATGTCTTCCATGATCAGGTACTGCAGGTCGGAGCCGAAAAACATGTTCAGCGCGTCGGTCGGCGAGCAGATCATTGCTTCGCCACGACGGTTGAGCGAGGTGTTCAGGGACACGCCGTTGCCGGTCAGCACTTCAAGCTCTTTCATCATGTCGTAGTAGCGCGGGTTGTATTCGCGCTTGAGCACCTGGGCGCGGGAGGTGCCATCTTCATGGACCACTTCCGGTACGCGGGTTTTCCACTCTTCCGACACTTCAAATGTGAAGGTCATGAACGGCGCCGGATGATCGACCTTGATCATTTGCGGGGCGACGGTGTCGAGCATCGACGGGCAGAAAGGCCTCCAGCGCTCGCGGAACTTGATCTGGTGGTTGATGCGGTCAGCCACGCCGGTCGCACTTGGGCAACCGATGATGGAACGGCCGCCCAACGCACGTGGGCCAAACTCCATGCGCCCCTGGAACCAGGCCACCGGGTTGCCGTCGACCATGATCTTGGCGATGCGCTTGGGCATGTTTTCGATCTTGCGCCAGTTCGGCTTGCTCTCGTGCCTGGCGCACGCGGCGATCACGTCTTCGTTGCTGTAGGACGGGCCGAGGTAGACGTGTTCCATCTTCTCCACCGGCACCCCACGGGCGTGGGATACGTAGGCAGCCGCACCCACGGCGGTGCCGGCATCGCCGGACGCGGGCTGCACGAACAGCTCTTTCACGTCGTCGCGGGCAATGATCTTCTGGTTCAGCTTGACGTTCAGCGCGCAGCCGCCGGCAAAGGCGAGCTTGCCGGTGTCCTTGAGGATGTCGCCCAGGTAGTGGTCGATCATCTGCAGGGCCAGCTTCTCGAACAGCGCCTGCATGCTGGCGGCGTAGTGGATGTAAGGTTCGTCGGCGATATCGCCTTCACGCTTGGGACCCAGCCACTCGATCAGTTTCGGTGAGAAGTAGAAGCCCTTGCCTTTCTCTTTGTAGCGGCGCAGGCCGATGACGTTGGCGTAGTCGGTGTTGATCACCAGCTCGCCGTTCTCAAAGGAAGCCAGGCGCGAGAAATCATATTTGCTGGCATCGCCATACGGCGCCATGCCCATGACCTTGAACTCGCCGTCAAGCATCTCGAAACCGAGGAACTCGGTGATCGCGCCGTACAGGCCGCCGAGGGAGTCCGGGTCGTAGAATTCTTTGATTTTGTGAATCTTGCCGTTTTCGCCGTAGCCGAAGAACGTGGTGGCGTACTCACCTTTACCGTCGATGCCGAGGATCGCGGTTTTTTCCTGGAAGCCCGAGCAGTGGTAGGCGCTGGAGGCGTGGGCCAGGTGGTGTTCAACCGGCTCGATCTTGATTTTCTTCGGATCGAAGCCCAGTTGCTCCAGGCACCAGACGATCTTGTTGCGGTAGCGCTTGTAGCGACGGTTGCCCATCAGGATCGCGTCGAGTGCACGGTCCGGGGCATACCAGTAACGCTTGGCGTAGTGCCAGCGCGCCTCGCCGAACAGGCTGATCGGGGCGAACGGAATCGCCACCACGTCAACGTCCGAAGGTTTGATACCGGCTTGTTCCAGGCAGAACTTCGCCGATTCGTAGGGCATGCGGTTCTTTGCATGTTTGTCGCGTACGAAGCGCTCTTCTTCGGCGGCCGCGATCAGCTTGCCGTCGATATACAGGGCTGCGGAAGGATCATGGCTAAGGGCGCCGGACAGGCCAAGAATCGTCAATGCCACTGGGGTCTAGCCTCTTTTAGTCTGCATGCAGGCGGGGGGCGCCTGAAAAAAGTGTGTTTCCCGCGCGGGCAGGAAACAGCTAAAGGGCGGGATTATAGCGTAAAAGAGGGGGAAAGCTGTTAGCGCAAGGGACTAGCGAAGTTCAAGGCTGCCCTCGACATTTTGCTGGTAGACCGTGTAGGGCAGGACCAGCGTATCCAGAACACCCGAGAGCGGAACATCGATAAACGCCCACGGAACGCTGTTCAACCACAGCCCGCTTCCGGAATTGGGCGGCGCATGCAGTGCGCAAAGGCCGTAGGCCACGCCACTGTAGATACGCGGAACAGACTGGCAGTAGGTTTTTTTCGCCTTCAGGGACTGGACCGTGGCGCGGTCCTCCTGAAACACCGTGGTCACGGTACCGCAACCACCCGCGGCCGAAAAACCTCCGATCAAGGCCAATAGTCCGAGCATTTGTTTGGTTTTCATCGTCGTCTCTTCAGAAAACTGAAAAGCTATCACCCTGCTCGGCCGACGATTGACGCCCAAAGCCCAAGCGCCTGTAGGAGTCGTCTTATTCATCAACGCAAGGAGCGAGCCGATGAGTACGCGCGCTCGATCACACCTGGGTGGGCAAGCGCTCATCAATCACTTTGTACAATGCACTTTCTTGCGGCCAGTTGCGCATGAACCGCGCCCGGTCCTTGGCATACGCCGCAGCAAAACTGGCGGCCGAGCTGTGTTGGCACATCGCATCCAGGTCGATCAGCGTCCAGCGGCCCTCGTGCCAGAACAGATTGTGGCCTTTGAAGTCGCCATGACTGATGCGCTCGCGGATCAACTCGGCAAACAGCTGATCCAGCGCCAGCAGTTCGCTTTCCGGCGCATCACCGTGCTCGACGCAGGGCGCGAAGCGCTCGATGATGTCCGGGCCCGGCAGGTATTCGGTGACCAGGTAGGCACGGCTGCGCAGCCAGAAAAAGCGCTTTTCCAACACGGCCAAAGGCTTCGGCGTGGCGATGCCGAGGAACGCCAGACGGTTGCCTTCACGCCACGAATGCCAGGCACGGCTCGGGCGCCAGAAGCGCTTGAGCCAATGGGCAAAACCCTTGATGTTGTAGCGCTTGATCACCAACGGCCGCCCGGCCACATCGACCTTGGCCACGCTGGCGGCACCGCCGGTTTTGTACAGATGGCCGCTGTCGAGCAACGCGTCAGCCTGCTGCAGCACCGGCAACATCGCCGCCTCTTCTTCGCGACGAATCGCGCGCAAGCCGAACGCGCCGCGCGCCACGCTGAACAGCGTGCATTCGCGACCGACCTTGTTCAAAAAGTCCTTCAAGCGCCACGCGCTGACCTTACGCACCTGTTTCTCCAGGGCTTGCAGCGGCAGGGCGTGTTCGCCGTTGCCGAGCAGGTAGTACACCAGCAACTCCTCGGTAAACGGCTCGAGGTTTTTGGGCAACTGCGCAAAAAACACACCGAGGTTCTCCAGCACCCGGTCACGCGACAGCGGCTTGCCCGCCTCTTCTACGCGGATGCCGGCCCCGTCGATCAAGTACAACTTGCCGTTCTGGCGCAGCAGGTTGTCCAGATGCAGGTCGTCCTGCCACAGGCCTTTGGTGTGCATCTGGGCAATGGCGCCCAGCGCTTCGGCGAGCACGGCAGTTTGTTCGTCGGCCAAGGGCGGCAAGCTTTCGACCGCATGCCAGGCATCGGCCAGGCTCTCAGCGCCCTCGATAAATTCGAACAGCAGCCAACCGCCCTCGCCTTCCTGCAACCCATCGGCCAGTAACAATGGCGTGGTCAGACCTTGTTCGGCCAACAGCCGCACGCCCGTGAGCTCACGCTGAAAATGCCGCGCAGCTTTGCCGCCCACCAGTAACTTGGCCAGCACCGGGCGCCCGCGCCAGACTGCGGCGCCCACGTAACGCTCGCCAGGCAGCACGCGCAACAGGCTCAGCAGTTGCAACTGACCGGGGCCGGCGGCGTCCGCCAGGTCAAGGGTCAACGGCAGACTCGGTGTGCGGCCGGCGTTTTTCAACTCGGACAAACGCATCAGCGGTTCTCCTTGTGGCTGCGCCGCGTCGTCAGGCGTTGCAGCCAGGTGGTGACCAGCGCACTGTCTTCCGGCTGATCGAGGTAGGCCGCCAACAGTTGACGCACCTGCGCATCCGACCACGGCCGTGCACGACGCAACAACGGCTCCAGGTCCTTGACCCGGTCACGCCAGCCGAACAGCAGCGGGCGGGTTTTCTCCAGGTCGATCAATTGCGCGGCGTAACCGTCACCGGTGGCCTGCAAAAAAATATGCTTGGGGTAAAAACAACCATGCACCTGGCCGACGCTGTGCAGGCGCCGCGCCAGTTGGCCGCAGGCCAGCAGGATTGCACGGTGCTGGGCGTCGCTCAGTTGCGGCCACTGTTCCAGCAATGAATCCAGGTCATTCCAGCCGTCCAGGGCGCGGGTCAACAGCATGGCGCGATGTTCACCCGCGACCTTGCGCTCGCCGTAGAACGCCGCCTGCAAGGCTGGGATACCCAGCTTGCGGTAGCGGCTGATATTGCGAAACTCGCGGGAAAAACTCGGCTCGCCCAGCGGCCGGTGCAGGCTGCGCGTCAGGTAATTGCTCTGGCGCTTGAGGTAATAACCGTGGCCGTCAAGCTCCAGGCGAAACACGCTGCTCCACCCCCCATGGCTGGTGTTCGGCTCGTCGACCGCGTCCAACTGCTTGGCCCACAACGCGTCAAATGTGGCGAGGCCGTGGCGCTCCAGCAACGCACGGTCTTCAGCCGCCAGGAAATCGCTCATTCACGCCCCTCGAAAAACTTCACTACGTGGCGAATACGCCGCTTGTCCGACTCACTCAGGTGCCGGCATCCACGGTACTGAATGTAGAAACGCAGGCGCTGGGTGGCCGACAGATGATACTTGGCCACCTTGTCCAGGCAGGCCAGGTCCTTGGTGATGCGGTACTTGAGCCAGAAGCCACGCCAGAAATCGCCGTTGGGGCAGTCGATCAGGTACAGGGTCGACTGGTCATCGACCAGCAAGTTGCGCCACTTCAAATCGTTATGGGTAAAGCGATGATCGTGCATCGTGCGCGTGTATTCGGCGAGCTGACGACTGATCACGTTGACCCACTTGGGGTCACGCAGGCGCGCATCGCGACGCTCGGCCAATACCGAGAGGTCTTCGGTGCGTGGCAGCTCGCGGGTGATCATCGCACCACGGTCGTAGGCCAGGCCATTGCGTTCCAGGCCCCAGGCCACTACGTCGGCAGTCGGGATGCCCCACTTGGCAAAGCGCTTGAGGTTCTGCCATTCGGACTTGACCCGCGGCTTGCCCAGGTAGCGCCGCAGGCCCTTGCCGGCACCGACGTAGCGCTTGACGTAATAGTTGACCCCACCGCGCTCGACCCGGATCACTTCCGACAACGGGTCGCGGGTCAGCCGCTCGCCTTGCAGGGCGAACACCGCTTCGAGGCTTCCAAAATCATCCGCCAGGGTGGAGTAGGCCGGTTCAAGGTTCCAGCCCGCCATCAGAGCGCATCCCCGTATCGCTGTTTACGTGCGTAAAGCTTGTCGGCCTTGCCTTGCAGCCACTGCAGCAACGCGGCCTTCTGGGCGAGGATCTGGCGCAGCGGCTGTTGGAAATAGCTTTTGAGGAAGCGCAGCTTGTCGCGACGGGTCAGGCCAATGTCCAGCGCCGAGAAATACAGGGCCGCCAGGTCCTTGTTGCGCCAACGCAGGCTGATCTTGTCGCGGGTCTGGGCGCGGTGCAGGTCGATCACCGACAGCTTGAAATTGTCGGCCGTCACCGGTGTGTCGGTGTGCAGCAGGAAGTGGCAGATGTAGCAGTCACGGTGATTGACTCCGCCACGGTGCATCATGCCGGTCATGCGCGCCACTTCGGCGATCAACGCGCGCTTGAGGCGCGGCTCGGGCGCCTGCTTGAGCCAGTCGATGCTGAAATCTTCCAGGCTCACCGTGGGCGCCAGTTCTTCGGTAATGATGAACGAGTGCTGGTCCGCCGGGTTACTGCCGCGCTCGCCATAGGCCACCGCCGTCATGGTCGGCACGCCCAATTGCTGCAAGCGCTGGATCGCCAGCCATTCCTGGCCCGCGCCGAGCACCGGCAGTTTGGCGGTGACCAGGTTTTTGACGATCTCCCCCCAGCCAATACCACGATGGATCTTCACAAAATAGCCACGGCCGTCCACCTCGGTACGCAAGGTGCGACGCGCTTCGAGTTCACGGTACACCTCGCCTTCCAGCCCCTCGACGGCGGCGAACGCATCACGCCCGGCCCAGAGGGTCTTGAACGGTTCGGCAAGCATCAACTTCATGGTTTTGGCTCCGCCAGAATCACATCCGCAGCGTGCTGCGGCATGCTGTAGAGGTCGGCCGTCTCAGCGAAGGCCAGCCCATTGCGGCCCCAGGCCGCGCGCTGTGCAGAATCGCTCAACATCCGCGCCAGGTTAGCGTTGAGCTGGGTTTGTTCAAACGGCTCATCCAGCACCAGGCCCGCATCGGCTTCGTCGATGTAATGGGCATAGCCACACACCGCCGAGACCAGCACCGGCAAGCCGGCCACCACTGCTTCCAGCAATACCGTACCGGTGTTTTCGTTGTAGGCCGGATGAATCAACACGTCGGCACCCAGCAGGAAACGCGGGATATCGCTGCGCCCCTTGAGGAACTGCACGTTATCGCCCAGGCCCAAAGTGGCGCTTTGCAATTGGAATACTTTGGGGTCGTCCTGGCCGATTACAAACAGGCGCGTGCGTTTCTTCAGTTCTGGCGGCAACGCGGCCAGGGCTTTGAGGCTGCGGTCGACGCCTTTGGTCTTGAAGCCAGAGCCGATTTGCACCAGCAGCAGTACGTCGTCAGCCAGGTTGAATTCCTTGCGGAACCCTTCGCGGATCTGGGCCGCATTCGGCGGCGCGCGACGGTCCTGGGCAATGCCCGGCGGCAGCAGGTGAAAACGCTCCAGCGGGGTGTCGTAATGCTTGATGAACAACGGCTGCTGCACTTCGGAGATCATCAGAATTTCGGTCTTGGCGTCTCTGGCGAACACCGCGCGTTCGTACTCGGCAAAGTGGCGGTAGCGGCCAAAACTGCGGTACAGCGAATGGCGCAGGTTTTGCGCCTTGTCTTCGAAGCAGCCGTCGGCGGCGTAGTACACGTCCAGGCCAGGCATTTTGTTGAAGCCGATCAGGCGATCCACCGGGCGCTTGGCCAGGTCGGAGTCCATCCAGGCGAGCAACTTTTCGTTGCGCCGATGATTGAAGAAAGCCTTGACCGGCGCTACCAACACTTCAAAGCCCGGCGGAATATCACCCTCCCAGATCAGCGTGTACACACGGATCTGATGGCCGCGCCGCTGGCACTCCAGGGCGATGCGCATGAAGTCACGCTGCAGGCCACCGAAGGGGAAGTATTTGTACAGAACAAAAGCCAGTTGCATCAGTGCAGCTCCTCCGCCAATAACAACGTGCTCAGTCGGCTGGCCACACGCTCAGGGTTCAAGCGCGTGAAGCACAGGGGCGATTCGCGCTTGATGTCGAACCGACGCAGGTCGTCGGCCGTCGGTTGATAGGTACAGTGCTTTTGCAGGCACGGCGCGCAGGGAAAGTCGCTGGCCAGGTGAATCTGGCCCTTGCCATAGGCGCCGGTCAGCCCCGGGTTGGTCGGGCCGAACAGGGAAATGGTCGGCACGTCCAACGCGGCGGCCAAGTGGCCAAGGCCTGTGTCCACCGCCACGCAGGCGCGGGCGCCGGCCAATACGCGGGCCACGCCAGCCAGGTTGAGCTTGGGCAGCACTTCGGCGTTGCTCAGGCCTTGAGCCAGGCGTTCGGCACGGGCCTTTTCAGCGGCATTGCCCCACGGCAACTTCACGTCCACGCCCAGGCGGCCCATGCGCTCGGCCAGCTCGCGCCAGTAGGCCTCGGGCCAGTGCTTGGTGTCCCAGGTGGTGCCGTGCAGCAGTAGCACAAACGGCTTTTTCGGCGGCAGGCCGAGCAGTTTGTCGGTGCTCAGGCCGTAGTCGCCCAGGCCTTTGGGCAAGTCGTAACCCAGGGCCACGGCGAACAACTGGCGCAGACGCTCCACGGCGTGCTGACCGCGGGCTACGGCAAGGCGTCGCGAGTAGAAGCGAGCCGCGATGGGTTCGCGAGCGGAGTTTTTATCGAAGCCGGCCACGGGTGCGCGCACGTAGCGGGTCAGCCAGGCGCTTTTGAACAGGCCCTGGGCATCGATCACCAGGTCATATTTGGTCGATTGCAGCTGCTGCTTGAAGCGCCGCCACTCGCCACTCTTGAGGGTCTGCCAGATGTTTTTGCGCCAGCGGCGGATCGCCACCGGGATGACTGTATCCACCGCCGGGTGCCAGGTAGGAATCTCGGCGAAGCCTTCTTCCACCACCCAGTCGAATTGAATACCGGGGATCGCCCGCGCCGCGTCGGTGAGTGCCGGCAACGCATGAATCACGTCGCCCAGGGATGAGGTCTTGATTACCAGTACCCGCAACTCAGTGAACCTCGACCACAGAGCCCTGCAACCGCTGCAACGCATCGTTGACCGGCTGGGGCAACAATTGGCGCATGCAGTTGTAATGGCCGAAACGGCAGGTGCGATCAAAGCACGGGCTGCAGTCCAGGCCCAGGCGCACCACTTCGACCTTGTCAGCCAACGGCGGCGTAAAGCCGGGCGAGGTGGAGCCGTATACCGCCACCAACGGGCGGTTCAACGCCGCCGCCACGTGCATCAGGCCGGAGTCGTTGGACACCACCGAATCGGCACAGGACAACAGGTCGATGGCCTCGGCCAGGGAGGTGTCGCCACTGAGGTTGACCGACTCTTCGCGCAGGCCGGGAATCAGACGCTGGCGGATCTCTTCACCCACCGGATGATCTTTTTTCGAGCCGAACAACCACACCTGCCAGCCTTCGCGAATCTTCATCTCGGCGACTTTGGCGTAGTGCTCGGCCGGCCAACGCTTGGACTCGCCAAACTCGGCACCGGGGCACAGCGCCAACACCGGGCGATCCAGGCTCAGACCGAATTTGGCCAGCGCCGCATCGCGGGTCACCGGGTCGATCTGCAGGCTCGGGCGCGGGTACGGCTCTGGCAGCTCGGCACCCGGCGCGTAGGCCAGGGCCATGAAGCGTTCGATCATCAGCGGGTAGCGGGTTTTGTCGAGCGTGCGCACGTCGTTGAGCAGCACGTAGCGAAACTCGCCGCGCCAGCCGGTGCGCTTGGGAATACCGGCAAAAAACGGCACCAGCGCCGACTTCAGCGAGTTGGGCAGCAGAATGGCCTGGTCATACCTGCCGGCCAGGGATTTACCGATGCGACGACGCGTTGCCAGTTCCAGGGCGCCATGGCCGAGCGGGAAGCTCAAGGCGTTGCGCACTTCGGGCATGCGTTCGAGGATCGGCCGGCTCCACTCAGGGGCGAGCACGTCGATCTGGCAGTCCGGGTGGCGCTGGCGCAGGCACTGGAACAGTGTCTGTGCCATCACCATGTCACCGACCCAACTGGGCCCAACGATCAGAATATTCATGTAGTTTCCACAAACGATGCGGGGAGGCTTATGCCTCCCCGCCCTAATAGTGTTTCAGCTCAACCCCAACGCCTGCCAGATGCGCGTCACCTGGCGCCGCTCGTCGGCAAACTGATCCCCGGAAACCGTCCCGGCCTCGTTTTGCAGGGCCTGGCGATGCGCGGCAGAACGGTAGGCCTTATACACCTCGCGCAGCAGATGGGCATCGGCGGCGGGCATAAGCCCCACCTGCTCCAAGCCTTCCAGAATGCGGATATTGTCGGTATAGCGCAGCAACGACGGATGCTGCGCAGACCACGCCAAAGCCGCGTATTGCACCATAAATTCAATATCGACGATACCTCCGGCGTCCTGCTTGAGGTCGAACGCCACCGTGGCCTCGAAGGCATTGGCGCCCGTGCCGGCCGCCGTCGCCTTGGTCCCCAGGTTGTCACGCATCTTGGCGCGCATCTCACTGACCTCCTGGCGCAGCGTGTCCAGGTCCCGTTCACACCCCAACACTTTAGCCCGTACCTGCTCGAATGCCCGACCCACATCCTGACTGCCTACCAGCACCCGCGCGCGAATCAGTGCCTGATGCTCCCATGTCCATGCTTCATTTTCTTGATAGCGCTCAAACGCCCCCAGGGAACTCACCAGCAAGCCGGAGGCGCCGGAAGGTCGCAGGCGCATATCCACTTCATACAACTGCCCGGAGTTGGTCTGGGTCGTGAGCAAGTGAATGATGCGCTGGCCCAGGCGCGTGAAGAACTGCGCGCCATCGATCGGCTTGGCGCCATCGGTTTCGGCCTGGGGGTCGCCATCGTGGATGAACACCAGGTCCAGGTCCGAACCATGCCCCAGTTCGATCCCGCCGACTTTCCCATAACCGACAATGATGAACCCAGGATCGCACAGCGTGCCGTCCAGCCGCTGCGGCGAACCGTGGCGTGCCACGGTCTGGCGCCAGGCCAGGGCCAGCACTTGTTCGAGGATGGCTTCGGCGAGCCAGGTCAGGTAGTCGCTGACTTTCATCAAGGGCAGGCTGCCGGCGATTTCCGAGGCCGCCACGCGCAGGCGGTGAGCGAGCTTGAAGTGGCGCAGGGCTTCCATCTGCTGCTCAAGGTCGTCTTCGGGGATGCGCGTGAGGCGCTCGCGCAGCTCGGCGGCCAGCTCCGGCGCCAGGGGCGGTTTGAACAAGCGCCCCTCGTTCAGCAGTTCGTCCAGCAGCAACGGGAAACGGGTGATCTGTTCGGCAATCCACGGGCTGGCGGCGCACAAGGTCAGCAGGCGGCGCAGGGCGTCGGGGTTTTCGGTGAGTAGCACCAGGTAAGCAGAGCGCCGGGCAACCGCCTCCACCAGCGGCAATACACGCTCCAGCACCAGGTCCGGGTTGGCGTGTTCGACGGCCTGGGCCAACAGGCGCGGGATAAACGCGTCCAGCCGCTCGCGACCAAGGCGCTGCATCGCGCGTAACTGCGGGCTGCTGCGCAAGCCGGCGAGGGCCTTGAGCGCCTTGGGCGCATCGCTGAAACCGCCTTCGGCCAATTGGCGGCAGGCGGCGTCGTCATCCTGGGACTCTTCCCACAACGGTAACCATTCCCCGCCGACAACAAGCTCGCTTTCGGCGCCCTCTTCTTCGTCTGGATCGGCGATCACCTGGCGGAAGTGCCAGTCCACGCGTCCACGCCAGTACATCAGGCGCTCATGGAACGCGGCCCAATCGGCAAACCCCAGCATAAAGGCAATACGCGCCTGGTCTGACGGGCTGTCGGGGAGCATTTGTGTCTGGCGGTCGGCAATCGCCTGGATCGCGTGCTCGGTGTAGCGCAGGAATTCGTAACCATTGCGCAACTCGGCGATCACCGCCGGCGGCAGGTAGCCCTGGCCTTCGAGGGTGCCGAGCACCTTGAGCAGCGGGCGTTGTTGCAGGCTGAGGTCGCGGCCGCCGTGGATCAGTTGGAATGCCTGGGCGATAAATTCCACCTCGCGGATGCCGCCCGAGCCCAGCTTGATGTTGTCGGCCATGCCCTTGCGTCGCACTTCCTGCTGGATCAGCTGCTTCATGGTGCGCAGCGCTTCAATCGCGGAGAAGTCCAGGTATCGCCGATAGACGAACGGCCGCAGCATATCCAGCAACTGTGCACCAGCCATCTGGTCACCGGCGACCACACGTGCCTTGATCATGGCGTAGCGTTCCCAGTCGCGGCCCTGGTCCTGGTAGTACTGCTCCAGCGCATTGAAACTGAGCACCAGCGCGCCGGCCGAACCGTAGGGGCGCAGGCGCATGTCGACGCGGAACACGAAGCCGTCGACGGTCATCGGGTCGAGGGCCTTGATCAGTTTTTGACCCAGCCGGATGAAAAATTCCTGGTTGTCCAGGGCGCGCTTCACGCCCACCGTCTCGCCGCCCTCGGGATAGGCGAAGATCAGGTCGATATCGGACGACAGGTTCAGTTCCACCGCGCCGAGTTTGCCCATGCCGAGAATGACCATGTGCTGCGGTTCGCCAGTGCGCCGGCCGGTGGGCGTGCCGAACTGCGTGCAGTGACGCTGATACAGCCACTGGTAGGCCTGGTCGATGCTCGCGTCGGCCATATCGGACAGGTCGCGGCAGGTCTGCACCAGATCGGCCTGGCGCGTGAGGTCGCGCCAGATAATGCGTACTTGCTGGCGCGTGCGCTGGCGACGCAAGACGCGGCCCAGCTCATCTTCTGTTTCGGCCTGCTGCACCGCACCGGCGATTTGCCCGCACAGCTCGCCCGGCGCAAAGTCGCGATCCAGCTCGCCCAGGGCGGCCAGTTCGAGCAACATCAAAGGGTCACGAACAGCCTGTTCAATGACAAAATCACTGGCGGCGCACACGCGGGCGAAATCGGCCCAGCGTTGCGGCGTCCACGTAGAAAGGCCATGATCGTCGTCCAGCGCGGCTACGGCGTCACGAAATGACTGCTCGGCGCGCTGGGCGATGGGCAAGAGAATGGCCGGCAATTCGGCCAGCGTTGGAAAGCTCATGGTCTATCCTTGTTCGGCGCGTGAATGGCGGGTTGCGGTGAACGCGAGAACCACGCTTGATGAAGGACTGTCGAACAAAGGTTATAAATAGCTGAAAATTTATAATTTTTGGCAGGCAACATTAAACTTCTACCTTTTCTTGTTCGCAAAAGATCAACAATAACGATTATGCTCACCAGCCAGACCGAGCAATCCGCTCAGTCTTGTGTAGTTTTACTACTCGTATATACATTCGAAAGGCTGAAATGGCCGACGATTTGTAGTAAAACTACAGGACGCCGAAGCAACCTTCGGCCATCCAAGAATTTATGTCGTCTGCCCACAAGGCCAGTCGCAAACTTCAGGCAACCGATTCTGGTAGCCTTTCCGCCCTGGAGCAAGCCATGCAAGACCTCGATCCCGTCGAAACCCAGGAATGGCTGGACGCCCTGGAATCGGTTCTCGACAAAGAAGGCGAAGACCGTGCTCACTACCTGATGACCCGTATGGGCGAACTCGCGACCCGCAGCGGCTCGCAACTGCCCTACGCCATCACCACGCCATACCGCAACACCATCCCCGTTACCCACGAAGCACGCATGCCTGGCGACCTGTTCATGGAACGCCGCATTCGCTCGCTGGTACGTTGGAACGCCATGGCGATGGTAATGCGCACGAACTTGAAAGATTCGGACCTGGGCGGTCACATCTCCAGCTTCGCTTCCAGCGCAACCCTGTATGACATCGGCTTCAACTACTTCTTCCAGGCCCCGACCGACGAACACGGCGGCGACCTGATCTACTTCCAGGGCCACACCTCGCCAGGCGTTTACGCCCGTGCGTTCATGGAAGGTCGCATCAGCGAAGAACAAATGAACAACTTCCGCCAGGAAGTCGACGGTCAGGGCCTGTCGTCCTACCCGCACCCTTGGCTGATGCCTGACTTCTGGCAGTTCCCGACCGTTTCCATGGGTCTGGGCCCGATCCAGGCGATCTACCAGGCACGCTTCATGAAATACCTGGAAGCCCGTGGCTTCATTCCTGAAGGTAAGCAGAAAGTCTGGTGCTTCCTGGGCGACGGCGAGTGCGACGAGCCGGAATCCCTGGGCGCCATCTCCCTGGCCGGCCGCGAGAAGCTGGACAACCTGATCTTCGTCATCAACTGCAACCTGCAGCGCCTCGACGGCCCGGTTCGCGGCAACGGCAAGATCATCCAGGAACTCGAAGGCGTGTTCCGCGGTGCTCAGTGGAACGTGACCAAAGTCATCTGGGGCCGCTTCTGGGACCCACTGCTGGCCAAGGACGTCGACGGTATCCTGCAACGTCGCATGGACGCAGTCATCGACGGCGAGTACCAGAACTACAAGGCCAAAGACGGCGCGTTCGTGCGTGAACACTTCTTCAACACGCCTGAACTCAAGGCGATGGTTGCAGACCTGTCCGACGACGAGATCTGGAAACTCAACCGTGGCGGCCACGACCCGTACAAGGTCTACGCGGCTTACCACGAAGCGGTGAACCACAAAGAACAACCGACCGTGATCCTGGCCAAGACCATCAAGGGTTATGGCACCGGTGCCGGCGAAGCGAAGAACACCGCGCACAACACCAAGAAAGTCGACGTCGACAGCCTGAAGTTGTTCCGCGACCGTTTCGACATCCCGGTCAAGGACGAAGAACTGGAGAACCTGCCGTTCTTCAAGCCGGAGCCAAACAGCGCCGAAGCGCGCTACCTGGCCGAGCGTCGCACTGCACTGGGCGGTTTCGTACCCCAGCGCCGCGCCAACAGCTTTGCCGTACCAACCCCGGACCTGAGCACCCTCAAGGCCATTCTGGACGGCTCGGGCGACCGTGAAATCTCCACCACCATGGCCTTCGTGCGGATCCTCGCGCAGCTGGTCAAGGACAAGGACATCGGCCCGCGCATCGTACCGATCATCCCGGACGAAGCCCGCACCTTCGGTATGGAAGGCATGTTCCGTCAGTTGGGCATCTACTCCTCCGTCGGCCAGCTCTACGAGCCAGTCGATAAAGACCAGGTGATGTTCTACAAGGAAGACAAGAAGGGCCAGATTCTCGAAGAAGGCATCAACGAAGCGGGCGCCATGAGTTCCTTCATTGCTGCCGGTACTTCGTACTCCAGCCACAACCAGCCAATGCTGCCGTTCTACATCTTCTACTCGATGTTCGGCTTCCAGCGTATCGGCGACCTGGCTTGGGCAGCAGGCGACAGCCGTACCCGTGGCTTCCTGATCGGCGGCACCGCCGGCCGTACCACGCTGAACGGCGAAGGCCTGCAACACGAAGACGGTCACAGTCACATCCTGGCTGCCACCATCCCGAACTGCCGCACCTTTGATCCAACCTACGGCTACGAGCTGGCGGTGATCATCCAGGACGGCATGAAGAAGATGACCGAAGAGCAGCAGGACGTTTTCTACTACATCACCGTGATGAACGAGTCCTACCAGCAGCCAGCCATGCCGGCAGGCGTGGAAGAAGGCATCATCAAGGGCATGTACCTGCTCGAAGAAGACACCAAGGAAGCAGCGCATCACGTGCAACTGATGGGCTCCGGCACCATCCTGCGTGAAGTGCGCGAAGCGGCGAAGATCCTGCGTGACGAGTTCAACGTCGGCGCCGACGTGTGGAGCGTGACCAGCTTCAACGAACTGCGTCGCGACGGCCTGGCCGTAGAGCGCAGCAACCGCCTGCACCCTGGCCAGAAGCCAGCCAAGAGCTACGTCGAAGAGTGCCTGGCCGGCCGTAAAGGTCCAGTCATTGCCTCTACCGACTACATGAAACTGTTTGCTGAACAAATTCGCCAGTGGGTCCCGTCCAAGGAATTCAAAGTCCTGGGCACCGACGGTTTCGGCCGCAGTGACAGCCGTAAGAAGCTGCGTCACTTCTTCGAAGTCGACCGTCACTTCGTGGTGTTGGCAGCCCTGGAAGCCTTGGCTGACCGTGGTGAGATCGAACCCAAGGTGGTGGCCGACGCCATCGTCAAGTTCGGGATCAACCCGGAAAAACGCAACCCACTGGACTGCTGAGGAGATTTTTTGTGAGCGAACTCATTCGCGTACCTGACATCGGCAGCGGTGAAGGTGAAGTAATCGAGCTGTTTGTGAAGGTCGGCGACAAAGTCGAAGCCGACCAGAGCATCCTGACCCTGGAGTCGGACAAGGCGAGCATGGAAATCCCTGCTCCCAAGGCCGGCGTGGTCAAGAGCCTGAAAGTGAAGCTGGGCGACCGCCTGAAAGAAGGCGACGAACTGCTGGAGCTGGAAATCGAAGGTGCCGCTGATGCGGCCCCTGCGGCTGCGCCTGCTGCCGCTGCCGCACCTGCGCCTGCCGCTGAAAAGCCTGCCGCCGCTGCCGAGGCGCCTGCCGCCCCGGCCGCTGCACCCGCCGCCGCTTCTGTGCAGGACATTCATGTTCCGGACATCGGTTCGTCGGGCAAGGCCAAGATCATCGAGCTGCTGGTCAAGGTCGGCGACACCGTCGAAGCCGATCAGTCGCTGATCACCCTGGAGTCCGACAAGGCCTCCATGGAAATCCCTTCGCCGGCTGCCGGTGTGGTGGAAAGCATCGCAGTCAAACTGGAAGACGAAGTCGGCACCGGTGACTTCATCCTCAAGCTGAAAGTGCAAGGCGCTGCCCCTGCTGCTCCCGCACCGGCTGCCGCGCCTGCTGCACAAGCAGAAACTGCTCCGGCCGCTGCCGCCCCGGCACCGGCTGCAAAAGCCGAACCTGCTGCCGCCCCTGCAGTTGCCGCACCGGCGCCAAGCGGGGCCAAGGTTCACGCAGGCCCGGCCGTGCGTCAGCTGGCCCGTGAATTCGGCGTCGAACTCAGCGCTGTGTCGGCCACCGGCCCGCACGGTCGCGTGCTGAAGGAAGACGTGCAGGCGTACGTCAAAGCCATGATGCAGAAAGCCAAGGAAGCTCCGGCGTCCGGCGCTGCAACGGGCGGCTCGGGCATTCCGCCGATTCGTACCGTGGACTTCAGCCGCTTCGGCGAAACCGAAGAAGTGCCGATGACCCGCCTGATGCAAATCGGCGCGGCAGGTCTGCACGCCAGCTGGCTGAACATCCCGCACGTGACTCAGTTCGACCAGGCCGACATCACCGACCTGGAAGCTTTCCGCGTTGCGCAGAAAGCCGTGGCCGAGAAGGCCGGCGTGAAGCTGACCGTGCTGCCACTGCTGCTCAAAGCCTGTGCGCACCTGCTCAAGGAACTGCCGGACTTCAACAGTTCGCTGGCGCCAAGCGGTAAAGCGATCATTCGCAAGAAGTACGTGCACATCGGCTTTGCGGTCGATACCCCGGACGGCCTGCTGGTACCGGTCATCAAGAATGTCGACCAGAAGAGCCTGCTGCAACTGGCTGCCGAAGCAGCTGCACTGGCTGCCAAGGCCCGCGACAAGAAGCTCACCCCGGACGACATGCAGGGCGCTTGCTTCACCATCTCCAGCCTCGGGCACATTGGCGGTACAGGCTTCACGCCAATCGTCAACGCGCCGGAAGTGGCGATCCTGGGTGTCTCCAAGGCCACCATCCAGCCAGTCTGGGACGGTAAAGCGTTCCAGCCGAAGCTGATGCTGCCGCTGTCGCTGTCCTACGATCACCGAGTGATCAACGGCGCGGCCGCTGCACGCTTTACCCAGCGTCTGAGCCAGTTGCTGAACGACATTCGCACCATCTTGCTGTAAGCCAGAGCAGGTCTCCCCTTCACCGGGGAGGCCTGGCTCAACCGATTTCCGAGCGCCACGCTCGTACCTCAACCCCGTCAATTTGGCGGGGCTTTTTTTGCTTTTCTGTACATATAGGACAGGTTTGTACACCTTCTGTCAGCGCACCTACAGAAATCCCTCGTGCTGCCGATAACACCCTTATAGCACTTAGCCTTCATCCTCTCTTGTCAGTCTGTGCTGCATGATGCAACCTTGCCGCAGGCAACAGAAAAGAGGGCGCGAGCCCGGCGCCGTGTGCGTTATTTCAAGTGAGTTCCCCCCATGAAAAGCCAACCCGATGTCGCCCGAATGGCGGCCGAGGTAGTGACGCAGTTACCGGTGCCTTCGCGCCTCGGTATGCTGCGTTTCGAGCGGCTTAATGAGGCAAGCTGGTCCCTGCTTTACCTCGACCCCAACTGCGAGCGCCAATTCGGCCTGCCGGCGGTCGAGCTGTGCGCCTTGCTCGGCACCCCCTATGCCAGCCTGATGGAACCCCAGGCGCGTTATCAACTGCACGACACCATCCAGCAGCAACTGACCCAGAGCCCTCATTACCTGGTGCGCTATACCCTGCACACCAGCGACGGCCCCCTGAGCCTGCTGGAAATGGGCGAGGCCTACAAACAACACAATCGCCATCTGCTGCGGGGCTACCTGATGGTGGTGGATGGCCTGTTCAGCGAAATCGCGCCCACCGCGCCAACGGCAGACCTGGAGAACCAGAACAGTCGCCTGCAAATCGCCCTGGAGCTCAACCAGCGCGCGCAGCAGGAACAGCTGCAGCACCTGGAGCGGGTGAGCGCCCAACAGGCGTTGATCCTGCTGCTGGCCCGCCAACGCTACACCGCCAATAACTCATTGCAAGAAGCGGCCGAGCTGATTACCCGCAGTGCCTGCGACATCTACCAACTCGACTGCGCCAGCATCTGGAACCTCGAAGGCCAGCGCCTGGTGCCAATCTCGGCCTATCACCGCGGCGACCAGAAGCACTATCTGCCCGAACCCATCGATGCCAGTTGTTTCCCGGATTACCTGGAAGCCTTGCACACCAGCCGTGCCATCGACGCCAACAATGCCATGCGCGATCCGCGCACCCGCGAAATGGCCGAGAATCTGCGCGCCAAAGATATCCATGCCATGCTCGATGCGAGTATCCGCGTCGATGGCCAAGTGGTCGGCGTGCTCTGTCTGGAGCAGGGCGGCAGCTCGCGCGTGTGGCAGGCCGACGAGATCGCCTTTGCCGGTGAGCTGGCAGACCAGTTCGCGCAAGTGATCAACAATCACAACCGCCGTACCGCCACCAACGCCCTGCATCTGTTTCAGCGCGCGGTGGAGCAAAGCGCCAACGCCTTTTTGCTGGTCAATTGCGACGGCGTGGTGGAGTACGTCAACCCCAGCTTTACCGCGATCACCCAGTACAGCGCCGAAGAGGTCCACGGTCATCGCCTGGCGCAATTACCGGCGCTGGAGAACCTCAGCGAATTGCTCTTTGACGCGCCGTCGAGCCTGGCCAAGAGCAACAGTTGGCAGGGCGAATTCAAAAGCCGGCGCAAAAACCTCGAACCCTATTGGGGCCAGTTGTCGATCTCCAAGGTGTACGGCGACAACCGTGAACTGACGCACTACATCGGCATCTACGAAGACATCACCCAGACCAAGCTGGCGCAGCAGCGCATCGAGCGCCTGGCCTACACCGACAACCTGACCAATCTGGGCAACCGTCCGGCGTTTATCCGCAACCTCGACGAACGCTTTGCCCGCGACAGCGACAGCCCGATCAGCCTGCTGCTGGTGGACATCGACAATTTCAAGCGCATCAACGACAGCCTCGGCCACCAGACCGGCGACAAACTGCTGATCAGCCTGGCGCGGCGCCTGCGCAACAGCCTCAGTGCCGGCGGTAGCCTGGCGCGCTTTGCCAGTAACGAATTTGCGGTGTTGCTCGACGACACCGATCTGGAGAGCGGCCAACAGGTCGCCAGCCAACTGCTTGCAACGCTCGACAAGCCGATGTTCGTCGACAACCAGTTGATCAGCGTCACAGGCTCCGTGGGCCTGGCCTGCGCGCCCCTGCATGGTCGCGACCCGCAAACCCTGATGCGCAACGCCGGCCTTGCGCTGCATAAAGCCAAGGCCAACGGCAAACACCAGGTGCAGGTATTCACCGAAGCGCTCAACGCCGAAGCCAGCTACAAGCTGTTCGTGGAAAACAACCTGCGCCGCGCCCTGACCCAGAACGAACTGGATGTGTTCTACCAACCCAAGCTGTGCCTGCGGAGCGGGCGCTTGCTGGGCATGGAAGCGCTGTTGCGCTGGAACCATCCGGAAAAGGGCATGATCCGCCCCGATCAGTTCATCAGCGTGGCCGAAGAGACCGGGCTGATCATCCCCATCGGCAAATGGATTGCACGCCAGGCCTGCCGTATGAGCAAACAACTGAGCGCGGCCGGCATGGGCAACCTGCAGGTGGCCATCAACCTGTCGCCCAAGCAGTTCTCCGACCCGGACCTGGTGGCCTCGATCGCCACCATCCTCAAGGAAGAGCAGTTGCCGGCCAACCTGCTCGAACTGGAGCTGACCGAAGGCCTGCTGCTGGAAGCCACTGAAGACACGCGCCTGCAACTGGACCAGCTCAAGAGCTTCGGCCTGACGCTGGCCATGGACGACTTCGGCACCGGCTACTCGTCGCTGAGCTACCTGAAAAAATTCCCCATCGACATCATCAAGATCGATCGCAGCTTTATCCACGAGATCCCGGACAACCAGGACGACATGGAAATCACCTCGGCCGTGATCGCCATGGCCCACAACCTCAAGCTCAAGGTGGTGGCCGAAGGCATCGAAACCGCCGAACAACTGGCGTTCCTGCGCCGGCACCGTTGCGACGTGGGTCAGGGCTACCTGTTCGACCGACCAATCCCCGGTGCAGAGCTGTTGACGATGCTCAAACGCTACCCGCGTGGGCCGATCGCCTGACATCCGCGTAACACTCGGGCACACTGGCTGTCTGAATCTTTACCGCTAACTCAACCTGACGAGAGGACTGTTCATGGTCTTGCGCTCGGAAATTCTGGTGAACAAAAACGTGCTGCCTACTCAAGAACAAGCGTTGCCGGGTCGTGAAACTCCTATGACCCTGCCGGAGACGCACTTCGTCAACGGCAACCCATTGCTGGGCCCGTTCCTCGACGACGTCGGCTTTGCGATCTTCGGCCTGGGTTGCTTCTGGGGTGCGGAGCGCAAGTTCTGGCAGCGCGATGGCGTGGTCAGCACCGTGGTCGGTTACGCCGGCGGTTTCACGCCGAACCCGACGTACGAAGAAGTCTGCTCGGGCCTGACCGGCCACAGCGAAGTGGTGCTGGTGGTGTATGACCAGGCCAAGGTGAAATACGAAGACCTGCTGAAGATGTTCTGGGAATTGCACAACCCGACCCAGGGCATGCGCCAGGGCAACGACATCGGCACCCAATACCGTTCGGTGATTTATGCCACCACGCCTGAGCAATTGGACGCGGCGAAGGCCAGTGCCGAGGCGTATCAGCAAGCGCTGAACAAGGCTGACCTGGGCACGATCACCACTGAAATTGCAGAAGCCCCGACGGTGTACTTCGCCGAGGCGTATCACCAGCAGTACCTGGCAAAGAACCCGCAGGGCTACTGCGGGATCGGTGGTACCGGCGTGACGTGTCCGATCTGAGGATCGGAGCTTTGAGTTTCAAGCTGCAAGTAAGCGCTGGAACGCTTTTCTTGCAGCTTGTAGCTTGCAACTACTCAGCAATGAGCCAATCCATCTGCCACCCGCCCTGCGTCTGACCAAGCTTCTTGGACAGCCACGGCAGCAACTCGCGCAACTCTTCCTCCAAGCCCCACGGCGGGTTGGCAATCGCCAGGCCCGAGCCAGTCAGGGTATTGGGCGTGTCCAACGGATGCACCAGCAGTTCCACGCGTAACAGTTTCGGCGCGCCGGTACCGGCCAGGTCCTGATAGAAGCGACGCAGCATGCGCTGATCTTTTACCGGGTACCAAATGGCCGCAACGGTCTGGCGCATGCGGCTGACCGCTTCCTTTAGGGAGGCGGCACAGCGCTGCATTTCATCGAGCTTTTCGAACGGCGGGTCGATCAGCATCAAGGCGCGTTTTTCCGGCACCGGCAGCAGGGCACGCGGTACATGCCAGCCTTCGCCCAAGTGCACCTTGACCCGACGGTCCCCCTTCATATTGTCCTTGAGCAACACGCCGTCTTCCGGGTGTTTCTCATTAAGCAACACGCGGTCCTGCGGACGTGTGAGGCGCCGGGCCAGTTCCGGTGAGCCGGGGTAGTAACGCAGCTGGCCATCCGGATTCATCTCATGCAGCACGCGCATGTAATCGGCGGTCAATGGCGGCAGATCGTTTTCGCCCCACAGGCGCGCAATGCCCTCCAGGTACTCACCGGTGCGGTTGGCCTGGTCGCCTTGCAGGTCGTACAAACCGATCCCGGCATGGGTGTCGAGGTAGGCGAACGGCTGCTCCTTGCGCGACATCAGGGCGATGAGGCGGGTCAAGGTCAGGTGTTTGAAGACATCGGCGTGGTTGCCGGCGTGAAAGGCGTGACGATAATTCATGGTTGCTCCTGCGCAGGGGGCGAAGTTTACCTTCTACACAGGCAAAGGTGCAGGGCTGCGTGTCGGGTGCTGCTTATGCCGTAAACGCAGGACGCAGGCTGAAAAAAATCTAAATGCTGACGCCAGGGCGGATTTATTGTGGCGGTCCACATCTCCAGGGAGGTCAATAACAATCATGAAAGACGCCACCATCGCGCTGCACCACGGCTTCAAGTCGGATCCAACCACCAAAGCCGTCGCGGTGCCGATCTACCAGAACGTCGCCTTCGAATTCGATAATGCCCAGCACGGCGCCGACCTGTTTAACCTTGACGTGCCCGGCAATATCTACACGCGCATCATGAACCCCACCAACGATGTGCTGGAGCAACGCCTGGCCGCCCTCGAAGGCGGGATTGCGGCCCTGGCCGTATCGGCCGGCAGCGCGGCGATCCACTACGCGATCCAGACCCTCACCCGCGCCGGCGACAACATCGTCACCACCCCGCAACTCTATGGCGGCACCTACACGCTGTTCGCCCACTTGCTGCCGAGCTTTGGTGTCGATGTGCGCTTTGCCAGGGACGACTCTGCCGCCGCCATTGCCGAGCTGATCGACGGGAACACCAAGCTGGTGTACTGCGAAAGCATCGGCAATCCGGCAGGCAACATCATCGACATTCAGGCCCTGGCGGACGTCGCCCATGCCCATGGCGTGCCACTGATGGTGGACAACACCGTGGCCACACCGATCCTGTGCAAACCGATCCAGTTCGGCGCCGACATCGTTGTGCACTCGGTCACTAAATACATCGGCGGCCATGGCAACTCCCTGGGCGGTGTGATCGTCGACAGCGGCACCTTCCCCTGGACCCAACACCCGGAGAAATTCCCCGGCCTCAACAATCCTGAGCCGGCCTATCACGGCGTGGTCTACACCGAAAAATTCGGCCCCGCCGCCTTCATCGCCCGCGCCCGTACCGTGCCGCTGCGCAACACCGGCGCAGCGCTGGCACCGATGAACGCCTTCCTGCTGCTGCAAGGCCTGGAAACCCTGGCTTTGCGCATGGAACGCCACACCGAAAACGCCCTGAAAGTCGCGCAGTTTCTACAACGTCATGCCGAGGTGGAATGGGTCAGCTACGCCGGGCTTGCAGACCATCCGCATCACGCCTTGGCGCACAAATACATGGGAGGCAAACCGTCAGCCATCCTGTCATTTGGCTTGAAGGGCGGCTACGAGGCCGGTGTGCGCTTCTACGACGCGCTGCAAATCTTCAAGCGTCTGGTGAACATCGGCGACGCCAAGTCCCTGGCCTGCCACCCCGCGTCCACCACCCATCGGCAGATGAACGAGCAGGAGCAGGCCAAAGCCGGCGTGAAGCCGGAGATGATCCGGCTCTCAGTAGGCATCGAGGCGATTGAGGACCTCATCGACGATTTGCAACAGGCGCTCGGCTCAACTGAGCTCTGAGGCCAGGTAATCGGCCAGCGCTTCATGGCTGACGTCCGCCCCACGGGCGAAATAGGCGACCTTGTGCCGCAAGGTCGCCGGCGAGAACGCAGCGTGGAGATCCGGGCGCTGTTCTTCGAGCCACTGCAGCAGATTGTCGATCAAGGTTTGCGGTGATTGCTCGGCGAGGTATGTCAGCAGCGGCGCAGGCACTCGCCACCAGGGGCTCGCTTTGGCAGTCGCGACCGGCGTGGTCGCCACCGTGAGCGGCTGAGCATTGATCAGGTAACGCTGGAACACCGGCAATACAGCCCCCGCCTCGCCCCCCAGTTTCTGCACCATTGGCAGAAACTGAGCGCCATCCCAGAAGCGCAAAAACACAGCCTGCCCATCAGGGAGCAGCACCTTGGTCATGCCTTGCAGGTGAGCAACCACGGTATCCAGCGGGCTGGAAGATACCGCCAGCCAGCCCCAGTCCGTGAATTCAGTAGCTGCCACCCAATCGAGAAATCCGTTGCCGGTCTCAACAATACCCACGTAAGGCAGGACCTCATCCCACTCTGCATAAGCCGTCTGCGCCCAGACCGAACGGAGTGTCGTTGTCGTTGACGTCGCCGCGGCTTGCCATGCGGCAAGCGCTCCGGCGTCGCTGGCACTGCTCAGCACCACAAACAGTTGCTCGTCGGGAAGCAGAGGCGAATGTGCGAACCAGGCGCTGGGGGTCATGGGTTGAGGCATCAAAGTAAATTCCTTTTACGGTTGAATGGAATGGGGGACATGGCACTGCCCGTTTTTACAGCGCTCACATTCTTCGCAGAACGGCGCGCTGCGCTTGAGGCTGGCGACTTGCACCAGACTCAATGGCGCGGGGATAACCGCCAGCAGTTTCTCCTTCACACCGGGCACCAGCGCAGGCGCCACAGGTGCAGGGGCGCCCCCCAATTGAATCGGTACGCTGCTGAAAATACCTGCCGCCGACAGTGTGATCGACTGCCCGCCAGCCTGGATCGTTACGCTGGCGCCCGCGTCGACAACGATGCTTTGCCCCGCGCCAATTTGAATGGTCCGTCCAGCCCGCATCTGTTGCGAACCACCCACCATCAAGTGATCGTCCCTCTTGAGCTCGGTCAGGCGATTGCCGTGAGTGATGCGCTGTTCTTCGCCCTGCAGCTCATGGTGCGACGCACCGCCGACCGTCACGCTACGCCTGTTGTCGACCTGCACCTGCTGGTCATGCAATACATGCTGGGTCCAATCGCGCTGGGCGCGCAGGTAGATCTCTTCGGCGCCCTTGCGGTCCTCGATACGCAACTCGTTATAGCCGCCGCCACCGGGGCTACTCCGGCTGCGCAAGATACTGCGGGTCTTGTCCGCCGGCAGGTCGAGGGGCACCGGGGTCGCCGCATTGGGCAGGCAAGCCATCACCAGCGGCATGTCCATGTCACCGTTCACGAACCCCACCAGCACTTCCATACCAACCCTGGGGATCAGCACCGAGCCATAGCGGTCGTGGGCCCAACCACTGGCCACCCGCAACCAGCAACTGGAATGATCGTTGCGTTCGCCGGTGCGGTCCCAGGCCAGTTGCACCTTGACCCGACCGTACTCGTCGCAATGAATTTCGCTGTCGGCAGGGCCGGTCACCACCGCGTTTTGATAACCCGAGAGCCTCGGACGCGACTGCTCTGGCAAGGGCGGCCGGAAGATCACATCCCACGGCGCCGCGATAAATTCGTTGCGATAACCCTGACGAAAATCGCCACCAGCAACGTCGGTGACAGCCTCTTCCAGCACCTGGGGCTGCCTGCCCTCGTGAGTCACGCGGGTCACCAGCCACAAATCGTTCCACTGCTCACGCGGATGCCCACTCAACCTGAGAAACCGGCCACTGCCCACGGCAGGCTGATCGCTCTCGCCGCGGGCGGTCTGATAGTCACTGCGGTGCCGCTCCAAACCCCTTTGAGCAAGGTATTTGCCGTACGAGCGATCGCAAAAGTGACCGGGATATACCTGCTCCTTGAGCGCGGGCGCCTGTTCGCCGCCCGCACCAGCTTCCAGCTCCAGGCCTGGCTTGCGCCAATCGTAATCGCGCGCGCTCACTCCCGTGGCACGGGTCGCCAATTGCACGGCGAAGCGCTTGATCGCCGGGCCCTGGGCGACCATTCCGGAGCCTGGCATGTAGGGCGTGGGTTGATCCGCTTGGGCGAATACGGTCTGGTCATCGCCAAACACCAGCACATGCCCCTCGGGCGAATGTTGAAAGTGGTAATGAACCCCCAGCTCGGCACACAGGCGCTGAATGAACGCCAGATCGGTCTCGCCAAACTGCACGCAATACTCGCGCTCCGGGTAATTGCCGCTCAGGCGAAATTCGAACTGATCACTCTGGATACCCTGCCCCGCCAGCACCCGCGCAATAATCTGCGGCACCGTTTTGTGCTGGAAAATCCGCTGATGGCTGCTGTGCTGCAAGTACGCCAGCTGCGGCACAAGCGTGAGCTGATAGCGCGTCAGTCGACGCCCTGAATCAGCTTGCGCCATGCGGTAGACCAGGCCATGGACGCCATGCCCCTGATCGTCGAAACCCAGGTACACCTGGCGATGCAGCAGGCTTTCAAGGTCAAGATCTGGCTGCTCTGCGACCAGCTCGAGGTCAAAAGAGTAGGGCTGGCTGAGCGCCTCGGTACCGGTGAAGCGGTAGACCTTGAGGTCACTGGCAACCCCATCGAGGTTCAGGGTAAAGGCACTTTGATTGGCAGGAGCGAACATCCGGTGTTTCTCTGCAGGGGGTGGGCGGCGGATTCTGCACCAGGGTTCAGCGTTGCTGGACGCGCCCCAAAAAAATCAGTAAAGCCCTACACGCGGATGTCTGAATCTTCCTCAAGCCGCCGCAAATAACACGCAAAAAAAGACCCGCCATCCGTAGGACGCGGGCCTTTTTCAACTCAGCAGGCGCTTAGCGCCCGGCGAATTACTTATTGAGGTTGTAGTCTTTTTCCGCAGCATCAAAGCGCTCGACCATACCGGCCGTAGGTGCGCCCATCTTGCTCACGAAGTAGATCGCCAGGCTGGCGAAGATGAAGCCTGGGATGATTTCGTACAGACCCAACAGCGAGAAGTGCTTCCACACGATCACGGTGGTTGCACCGACCAGGATGCCGGCCAGTGCGCCGTTGCGGGTCATGTGCTTCCAGATCACCGAGATCAGTACCACAGGCCCGAACGCCGCGCCGAAACCGGCCCAGGCGTAGCTGACCAGACCCAACACGCGGTTTTCCGGGTTGGCGGCCATGGCGATGGCAATCAATGCCACCAACAGCACCATGGCACGGCCGACCCAGACCAGCTCAACCTGGGAAGCGTTCTTGCGCAGGAAGGTTTTGTAGAAGTCTTCGGTCAGGGCGCTGGAGCACACCAACAGTTGGCAGCTCAGGGTGCTCATGACGGCTGCGAGAATGGCAGACAGCAGAACCCCGGCAACCCATGGGTTGAACAGGATTTTTGCCAGTTCGATAAACACGCGCTCCGGGTTCTCGGTCA
This sequence comes from Pseudomonas sp. EYE_354, assembly GCF_023148575.1. Classification (NCBI taxonomy): domain Bacteria; kingdom Pseudomonadati; phylum Pseudomonadota; class Gammaproteobacteria; order Pseudomonadales; family Pseudomonadaceae; genus Pseudomonas; species Pseudomonas sp. EYE_354. Next base: position 167,197 of record NZ_JAHXNQ010000003.1, on the reverse strand, counting down.
CAGGACCTGCTAGTTCCGGGTGCGCCGAGAAGTAGGCAATACCGAAGAAGCCCACGGCCACGGTGCCGCCCAGGCACAGAATCATCCAGGTCATGGAGATGCGACGCGCCTTGGCGATCGACTTCACCGAATCCGCCGCCATGAAACGCGCGAGGATATGGGGTTGGCCGAAGTAGCCCAGGCCCCAGCCCATCAGCGAAATCACGCCGATGAAAGTGGTGTTTTTGAGCATGTCGAAGTTGGTCGGGTCCTTGGCTTCAATGGCCAGGAAAGTCGTGTCGACGCCACCGGTGGCCAACAGCACGATGATCGGCGTGAGGATCAAGGCGAAGATCATCAGCGTGGCTTGCACGGTGTCGGTCCAGCTCACGGCCAGGAAACCACCGATAAAGGTGTAGGCAATCGTCGCCGCAGCACCGGCCCACAGCGCAGTCTCGTAGGACATGCCGAAGGTGCTTTCGAACAAGCGGGCACCGGCCACGATGCCGGAGGCGCAGTAGATGGTGAAGAACACCAGGATCACGACCGCAGAGATGATCCGCAGCAGGCCGCTTTTATCTTCGAAACGGCTGGAAAAGTAATCCGGCAGCGTCAGGGCGTCGCCGTTGTGTTCGGTCTGCACCCGCAGGCGACCGGCCACGAACAACCAGTTGAGGTAGGCACCGACGATCAGGCCGATGGCGATCCAGCTTTCCGACAGGCCGGACATGTAGATCGCGCCCGGCAAACCCATCAACAACCAGCCGCTCATGTCGGAAGCACCGGCGGACAATGCAGTCACCACGCTACCGAGGCTGCGACCGCCCAGGATGTAATCGGAAAGGTTGTTGGTGGAGCGATAGGCCATCAAGCCGATCAGCACCATTGCTGCGATGTAGATCACGAACGTGATCAAGGTTGGATTACTTACGCTCATAAGAGTGACGCCCTGGCTTTGTTTTTATGTAGCGGCGGTCTGTCAGACGGCCACCCACTGAATCAGTGAGTAAACGTAGCTGTGTGCCGCGCATTTATGACTGACGTTTCCCCAGGAAAGCCGTCAGCCGATGAACCCCGCTTTCACGTTGGTTGCACCTTGGTCGCGAATGCTATTCAACAAAGCAAATAAGGTGCAACCAGTTTCTTGGGAATAAGTTGCACCCAAGCGTAAATTCCGCCAAACACCGCTTTTTTGCTCCTTTTCGGAGCAAGAACAGCAGATCTCAGAAGCAAACGCACCAAGAGAAAGCGCTATCCGCTGAAGGCTCAATTTTTTCGCGGCATCCATCGAAAATTTCATGGATAAAAAGGGTTGCACCCGGTTGCACCTCTTCATGAGCGCGGCTAATCTTGCCGCCAGCTAATGCCACTCGGTAGTGGCACCCATGAGGATAAGAAAATGGCGACGACCACCCTTGGGGTCAAACTCGACGACCCGACCCGCGAACGCCTGAAGGCCGCCGCGACCTCCATTGATCGCACGCCGCACTGGCTGATCAAGCAGGCGATTTTCAATTACCTGGAGAAACTCGAGGGTGGCGCAACCCTGGCCGAGCTCAATGGCTTGAGCAGCAAGGATGCCGATGATGCAGGCGAGGTCCAGACCGACCACGCGCACCAATGCTTCCTTGAGTTCGCCGAGAGCATCCTGCCGCAATCGGTTCTGCGCGCTTCGATCACCGCCGCTTACCGCCGCCCTGAGCCGGAAGTGGTGCCGATGCTGATCGAACTGGCCCGCCTTCCAGCCCCGATGGCCGAAGCGACCAACAAGCTGGCCGCCTCGATTGCCGAAAAGCTGCGCAATCAGAAGAGCGCTGGCGGCCGTGCCGGTATTGTTCAGGGCCTGCTGCAGGAATTTTCCCTGTCGTCCCAGGAAGGCGTGGCGCTGATGTGCCTGGCCGAAGCGCTGCTGCGCATCCCGGACAAGGGCACCCGTGACGCACTGATCCGCGACAAGATCAGCACCGGCAACTGGCACCCGCACCTGGGCAACAGCCCGTCGCTGTTCGTTAACGCCGCCACCTGGGGGTTGTTGCTGACCGGCAAACTGGTCGCCACCCATAACGAGGCAGGCCTGACCTCGTCCCTGAGCCGTATCATCGGCAAGAGCGGCGAGCCGATGATCCGCAAGGGCGTCGACATGGCCATGCGCCTGATGGGTGAGCAGTTCGTCACCGGCGAAACCATTGCCGAAGCCCTGGCCAACGCGAGCAAGTTCGAAGCCAAAGGCTTCCGCTATTCCTACGACATGCTCGGTGAAGCCGCACTTACCGAACACGACGCCCAGAAGTACCTGGCCTCGTACGAACAAGCCATTCACTCCATCGGCAAGGCCTCCCACGGCCGTGGGATTTATGAAGGCCCGGGCATTTCCATCAAGCTGTCGGCCTTGCACCCGCGTTACAGCCGTGCACAGTACGAACGTGTGATGGACGAGCTGTACCCGCGCCTGCTGTCCCTGACGCTGCTGGCCAAGCAATACGACATCGGCTTGAACATCGACGCCGAAGAGGCCGACCGCCTGGAGCTGTCCCTCGATCTGCTCGAACGCCTGTGCTTCGAACCGCAACTGACCGGCTGGAACGGTATCGGCTTTGTGATCCAGGCGTACCAGAAGCGATGCCCGTATGTGATCGACTACGTGATCGACCTGGCACGCCGCAGCCGCCACCGCCTGATGATCCGCCTGGTAAAAGGCGCGTACTGGGACAGCGAGATCAAGCGCGCCCAGGTCGAAGGCCTGGAAGGCTATCCGGTCTACACCCGCAAGGTGTACACCGACGTTTCCTACATTGCGTGTGCTAGAAAACTGCTGTCGGTGCCGGAAGTCATCTACCCGCAGTTCGCTACGCACAACGCCCATACCTTGTCGGCGATCTACCATATCGCCGGTCAGAACTACTACCCCGGCCAGTACGAATTCCAATGCCTGCATGGCATGGGTGAACCGCTGTACGAGCAGGTTGTAGGCAAGGTCTCCGAAGGCAAGTTGAACCGTCCGTGCCGCGTGTATGCACCCGTCGGCACCCACGAAACACTGCTGGCTTATCTGGTGCGTCGCCTGCTGGAAAACGGCGCCAACACCTCGTTCGTCAACCGCATCGCCGACCAATCCATCTCCATCCAGGAGCTGGTGGCCGATCCAGTAGCCAGCATCGAGCAAATGGCCACGCAGGAAGGCGGCTTCGGCTTGCCGCACCCGCGTATTCCATTGCCGCGTGACCTGTATGGCAGCGATCGCGCCAACTCGGCCGGTATCGACCTGGCCAACGAACACCGTTTGGCATCGCTGTCCTGTGCCCTGCTGGCCACCGCTCACAACAACTGGAAAGCCGCACCGATGCTCGGTTGCGCCGCCAGCGAACAAGCGGCGGCACCGGTGCTGAACCCGTCCGACCTGCGCGACATGGTCGGTCAGGTTCAAGAAGCCACCGTCGAAGACGTCGACAACGCAATCCAATGCGCGATTAACGCAGGCCCGATCTGGCAGGCCACACCGCCCGCCGAGCGCGCTGCGATCCTGGAGCGCGCCGCCGACCTGATGGAAGGCGAAATTCAGCCGCTGATGGGCCTGCTGGCTCGCGAAGCCGGCAAGACCTTCGCCAACGCTATCGCCGAAGTGCGTGAAGCCGTGGACTTCCTGCGCTACTACGCCGTGCAGGCCCGCAACGACTTCACCAACGATGCCCACCGCCCTCTGGGCCCGGTGGTCTGCATCAGCCCGTGGAACTTCCCATTGGCGATTTTCAGCGGCCAAGTCGCTGCTGCGCTGGCGGCCGGCAACCCGGTATTGGCCAAGCCCGCCGAGCAAACCCCACTGGTCGCGGCACAGGCCGTGCGCATCCTGCTGGAAGCCGGTATTCCCGAAGGCGTGCTGCAACTGCTGCCAGGCCAAGGCGAGACCGTAGGCGCCCGTCTGGTGGGTGATGATCGCGTCAAAGGCGTGATGTTCACCGGTTCCACCGAAGTGGCGCGCCTGCTGCAACGCAATGTCGCCGGTCGCCTGGATGCCCAGGGTCGTCCGATCCCGCTGATCGCCGAAACCGGTGGCCAGAACGCAATGATCGTCGACTCCTCGGCACTCACCGAACAAGTGGTGATCGACGTGGTGTCCTCGGCCTTCGACAGCGCCGGCCAACGGTGCTCGGCCTTGCGCGTACTGTGCCTGCAGGAAGATTCGGCAGACCGTGTCATCGAAATGCTCAAGGGCGCCATGGCTGAATGCCGCCTGGGCAATCCGGAACGCCTGTCGGTGGACATTGGCCCGGTGATCGACGCCGAAGCCAAGGCCGGTATCGAGAAACACATCCAGGCCATGCGCGACAAAGGCCGCAATGTGTATCAGGTGGCCATCGCCGACGGTGAAGAGATCAAGCGCGGCACTTTCGTAATGCCAACCCTGATCGAACTGGAAAGCTTCGACGAGCTGCAACGTGAAATCTTCGGACCCGTCCTGCACGTGGTGCGTTACAAGCGCAAAGAGATCGACCAGCTGATCGGCCAGATCAATGCGTCCGGCTACGGCCTGACCCTGGGCGTGCACACCCGCATCGACGAGACCATTGCCAAGGTGATCGACAACGTCAACGCCGGTAACGTCTATGTGAACCGCAACATCGTCGGTGCCGTGGTTGGCGTGCAGCCGTTCGGCGGCGAAGGCCTGTCGGGTACCGGTCCGAAGGCCGGTGGCCCGCTGTACCTGTACCGCCTGCTGTCGACCCGTCCTACCGATGCGATTGAGCAATCCTTCGTACGTGGCGACAAACTGGCGGCACCGGATGTGCGTCTGCGCGATGCCATGAGCCAACCGCTGACCGCCCTTAAAACCTGGGCCGACAGCAATAAGTTCAGCGAACTGAGCGCGCTGTGCAGCCAGTTCGCCGCACAATCGCAGAGCGGGATCACCCGCCAACTGGCCGGCCCGACCGGCGAGCGCAACAGCTACGCCATCCTGCCCCGCGAGCACGTGCTGTGCCTGGCGGACGTGGAAGGCGACCTGTTGACTCAACTGGCCGCAGTATTGGCGGTGGGTGGCTCGGCGGTATGGCCGGAAACCGACCTGACCAAGGCCCTGTTCCTACGCCTGCCGAAGGAAATTCAGGCGAAGATCCAACGCGTGGCCGACTGGAGCAAAGACGAGGTGGTCTTCGACGCGGTCTTGCACCACGGCGACTCCGACCAACTGCGTGCGGTGTGCAAACAAGTGGCCCAGCGTGGCGGTGCGATTGTCGGCGTGCATGGTTTGTCCCAGGGCGAAACGGCGATTGCGCTGGAGCGCCTGGTGATCGAGCGCGCGTTGAGCGTTAACACTGCTGCTGCGGGTGGTAATGCCAGCCTGATGACCATTGGTTAACAGCGGTAAGGTTTAAGCCACAAGCTGCAAGTGAAAGCACATGCTCTTACTTGCAGCTTGCAGCTTGTGCCGCCCCATCACCCCCATCTATCTTCCTTCCCCATTTTTATAAGCCTTCCTAGACTGCGGCATACTCCTCAAAAGGTAATCCGCCATGTCCGAGACGCTGCTCAGTTCCCGCAATCTGGCTTTCGAGCTGTACGAAGTCCTCGATGCCGAGGGCCTGACTCAGCGTGAGCGATTTGCCGAGCACAACCGCGAAACCTTCGATGCAGCCATCAGTACCGCGCGCAGCATCGCCGAAAAACACTTCGCCCCCCATAACCGCAAAAACGACGAAAACGAACCGCGCTACGAAGACGGTAAGGCCATCCTGATTCCGGAGGTCAAACCGGCGGTGGACGCGTTTCTGGAAGCCGGCTTTCTCAACGCCGCCCGCAGCTTCGAAGACGGCGGCATGCAGTTGCCGACCTTGCTGTCCCAGGCGTGCTTTGCGCACTTTCAGTCGGCCAACGCGGCATCCACGTCCTATCCGTTCCTGACCATGGGCGCGGCCAACCTCATTGAAAGCTTCGGCACCGAGGAGCAGAAACAACGCTTTCTGCAACCCATGATCGAGGGGCGTTTCTTCGGCACCATGGCCCTGACCGAGCCCCACGCGGGCTCGTCGCTCTCGGATATTCGCACGCGCGCCGAACCGGCGGCGGATGGCAGCTACCGACTCAAGGGCAACAAGATCTTTATTTCCGGCGGCGATCACCCGCTGTCGGAAAACATCGTGCACATGGTGCTGGCCAAACTGCCGGACGCACCGGCGGGAGTGAAGGGCATTTCGCTGTTTATCGTGCCCAAATTCCTGGTCAACGATGACGGCAGCCTGGGCGCCCGCAACGATGTGCTGCTGGCGGGGCTGTTTCACAAGATGGGCTGGCGCGGCACCACCTCCACGGCGCTGAATTTCGGCGATAACGGTAACTGCGTCGGCTATCTGGTGGGCAAGCCGCATCAGGGCCTGAGCTGCATGTTTCAGATGATGAACGAAGCGCGTATCGGTGTCGGCATGGGCGCCGTGATGCTCGGTTACGCCGGCTATCTGTATTCCCTGGAATATGCACGCGAGCGCCCGCAAGGTCGCCTGCCCGACAGCAAAGACCCGAGCACCGCGCCGGTATCGATCATCCAGCACGCGGATATCAAACGCATGCTGCTCACGCAAAAGGCCTACGTAGAAGGCGCCTTCGACCTCGGCCTGTACGCCGCGCGGCTGTTCGATGACACCACCACGCTGGAAACCGAAACCGAGCGCAAACAGGCCCACGAATTGCTGGACCTGCTCACGCCCATCGTCAAATCCTGGCCGTCGGAGTTCTGCCTCAAGGCCAATGAGTTGGCGATCCAGATCCTCGGTGGTCACGGCTACACCCGCGAATACCCGGTGGAGCAGTACTACCGCGATAACCGGCTGAACCCGATCCATGAAGGCACCCACGGTATCCAGTCGCTGGACTTGCTGGGGCGCAAGCTGGCGCAGAACGGCGGCGCGGGCTTGAAGCAATTGATCCGTCTGATTGCCGAAACCGGCGCCCGCGCCCACGAATATCCGTCACTCACCGCCTTGAGAGAGCCACTGGAACAACTGGTCGCTCGTCTGCAACAGGTCACGCTGGGCCTGCTGACGGATCTCGCCCAAGGCAAGGTCAACAGCAGCCTGGCGAACTCGGCGCTGTACCTGAAGGTTTTCGGGCATACGGTGATCGGCTGGCGCTGGCTTGAACAGGCAATTCGCGCCGAAGAGGGCTTGGCCAGGGGCAATGCGGCGGATGCTGCCTTCTATAAAGGCAAGCTCCAGGCCGCCCGCTACTTCCTGACCTGGGAAGTACCGGGCTGCCATCATGAACTGGCAATTCTGGAGGCACGCGATGACACGTGCCTGGGCATGCAGGATGAGTGGTTCTAAGGCTGGATCGCCTTGGAAATCACCTCGACCGTGGCGCTGACTTGCTCTTGGTAACGGTCGAGTTCCTCTTGGTGCGCCTGCTGCATTTCGATCTGCTCGGCGCACAGGTTCAGCGCCGCCAGCACCAGTAATTTGTCACCGATCAGGGTCGGGTACTTTTTCTTGGTGGTGGCCAGGGAAGCCTTGAGCATGGTCACGGCGTGCATCAGGGTTTTGTCTTCCCCTGCAGGCGCCTTGATCGAGTAATCCTCTCCGAGAATCGAAACGACCTTTATCCCTTCATTCATGCGCCCACAGGACCTGCGCTCACGCGCTCAACCAAGGCCTGGATACGCGCGGCAGTGGCGCCATGCTTTTCTTCCTGTTCCATCAGGCTCAGTTGCAGGCTGTCGTTCTCATCCTTGGCGCTGGCCAGTTCCGCCTTGAGGGATTCGTTGCGGCCCAACAGGTCCTGGTTCTGCTGTACCAGGTCGCTGACCAGTTGTTCCAATTGGCTGAGGGATGCTTCTAACATTTTGATTTCTCGGGCTTTTTAAAAGGGCGGTGACGATAAAGAAAATTCACCTCGGATGCCAGGCTTATCCCCGGCGCGCAGCCCGCTGTTTAAGGGCCGGGCCACACTTTCGAGCCTTAGTGACTGCATTTAGCCCATCTGGTTCCTGAATCCGCCCAACCCCTGGTCAGGTGCGACAAAAGCGCACAGCCCCCTTTAGACTTTAGTCGTACGCACGATAGAGAAGTACACCCCGTCTCACGGCCGCACGGATCGCGCTTTCCCCCAGGATTCCCGCATGTCACTTCGTAATATGAATATCGCTCCGAGGGCCTTCCTCGGCTTTGCGTTGATTGGTGCACTGATGCTGTTTCTGGGTGTGTTCGCGCTCAGTCAAATGAGCAAGATCCGTGCTGCGACCCAAGACATCACCCAGTCCAGCGTACCGAGCATCCGCGCCCTCGATGAGTTCACCCAACTGACCCTGCGCCTGCGCGTGCTGTCGTACCGGTTGCACACCAACCGTGAGCCCGAGGTTCAACAAAAGACCCTGGAAGCCTTCGAACTGCGTAACCAGCAGATCCGCGCGGCCCAGAACACCTACGAAAAACTGATCGACAGCGGTGAAGAGCGCTCGATCTATGACGAATACATGCGCCTGCTGACCCAGTATCAGCAGATTGAAGCGCGCATGAAGAGCCTGTCGAGCGCCAACCAGATCGACCAACTGCGTACCCTGCTTAACACTGACCTGCTGACCAACTCCGAACAGATCAACGGAGTGCTTAATCGCCTGTTGGACTACAACAACAAGGCGGCGGCTGCCACTAATCAAGAGGCTGAAGACCAGTACACGCTGGCCTTTGACCTGGTCATTGGCATGCTGGTGATCGCCACGGCGCTGACAATACTGTTCGCCTGGCTGCTGACCCGCAGCATCACGCAGCCTATCGCCCAGGCACTGGAAGCCGCTGAACAAGTCGCCGAAGGCAACCTGACCCGGCCGATCAAGGTCGACGGCAACGACGAAGCCGGTCGCCTGCTGGCCGCCATGGCCAAGATGCAGGACAAGCTGCGCGACACCCTGCAACGCATCGCCGGTTCCGCCACGCAACTGGCCTCCGCCGCCGAAGAGCTCAACGCGGTCACCGACGAAAGCGCCCGTGGCCTGACTCGGCAAAACAACGAAATCGAACAAGCCGCTACTGCCGTCAACCAGATGACCAGCGCCGTCGAAGAAGTCGCGCGCAACGCCGTGAGCACCTCCGAGGCCTCGCGCAACGCCACCACGTCGGCCGGCGACGGCCGCGACTTGGTGCAGGAAACCGTCAGCGCCATCGAGCGCATGAGCGGCGATGTACAGGCCACCGCCACATTGATCGGCGAGCTGGCAGATGAGTCGCGCGACATCGGCAAAGTGCTGGATGTGATTCGCGGCCTGGCCGACCAGACCAACCTGCTGGCCCTGAACGCCGCCATCGAAGCGGCGCGCGCCGGTGAAGCCGGTCGCGGGTTTGCGGTGGTGGCTGATGAAGTGCGGGCCCTGGCCCATCGCACCCAGCAGTCCACCAGCGAGATCGAGCGCATGATCGGCAGCATCCAGACCGGCACCGAACATGCGGTGGACTCGATGCGCAACAGCACCGAACGCGCGGAGTCGACACTGAACATCGCCAAAGGGGCGGGCATGTCGCTGGATACCATCAACACCGCGATCGTCGAGATCAACCAACGCAACCTGGTGATCGCCAGCGCGGCTGAAGAACAGGCGCAAGTGGCACGGGAAGTGGATCGCAACCTGGTCAATATCCGGGACCTGTCGGTGCAATCGGCCGCCGGCGCCAGCCAGACCAGCGCGGCGAGCAACGAATTGTCGCGCCTGGCGGTGGACCTGAACGGGATGGTCGGCCGCTTCCGTCTCTGACGGCGTGCACTCGGCTAAAAATATGCAGGGGGGCTTGCTGTGGTGAGCAGGCTTGCCCTGCGCTGGGCCGCAAAGCGGCCCTCTGGGATTTCCGCTGAATTCGTCGGGGACAGGCCCCTCACCACAGCAAGCCCCCCTCTCACATTCAGTTCTGCGCCGGTCATCAAAGCTTTTTGACAGCACTGCAATTCAACAGGTTAGAATCGCTGGCACGCAGACTGCATGGTCAGTTTGCGCCCCGTCTTATTTGCCCATGGAGTACTGCCTTTGAATGCGACGACCATCAACAGCCTGTTCTTGATCGGCGCGCTGCTGGTGAGTGCGAGCATTCTGGTGAGTTCTCTTTCGTCGCGCCTGGGCATCCCGATCCTGGTGATCATCCTGGCCGTGGGCATGGTCGCCGGCGTCGATGGCGGCGGCATCATCTTCGACAATTACCCAACCGCCTACCTGGTGGGCAACCTCGCCCTGGCCGTGATCCTGCTCGACGGCGGTTTGCGCACACGGGTGGCGAGTTTCCGCGTGGCACTCTGGCCGGCGTTGTCGCTGGCCACGGTGGGGGTGTTGATTACCACCGGCCTCACCGGCATGGCCGCCGCCTGGCTGTTTGACCTCAACATCATTCAAGGTTTGTTGATCGGCGCGATTGTCGGCTCCACCGACGCCGCCGCCGTGTTCTCACTGCTCGGCGGCAAGGGCCTGAACGAACGGGTCACGGCCAGCCTCGAGATCGAATCCGGCAGTAACGACCCGATGGCGGTGTTCCTCACCGTCACCCTGATCGACATGCTCGCCAGCGGCCAGACCGGCCCGCACTGGAGCCTGCTGACCCACCTGGTGCGCGAGTTCGGCATCGGCGGTCTGGTCGGCCTGGGCGGCGGCTGGCTGATGCTGCAGATGGTCAACCGCATCAACCTGGCCACTGGCCTGTACCCGATCCTGGTGATCGCCGGCGGCCTGTTCGTCTTCGCCCTGACCAACGCCTTGCACGGCAGCGGCTTTCTCGCGGTGTACCTGTGCGGCCTGGTGATCGGCAACCGCCCGGTGCGCAGCCGTCATGGCATTTTGCACATGCTCGACGGCATGGCCTGGCTCGCACAGATCGGTATGTTCCTGGTGCTGGGCCTGCTGGTCACGCCTCATGATTTGCTGCCGATCGCCCTGCCGGCCCTGGGTCTGGCGTTGTGGATGATCCTGTTTGCGCGGCCGCTGTCGGTGATGGTCGGCCTGTTGCCATTCAAGGCCTTCCACGGTCGCGAAAAAGCCTTTATCGCCTGGGTCGGCCTGCGCGGCGCGGTCCCGATCATCCTGGCGGTGTTCCCGCTGATGGCCGGCTTGCCCCATGCGCAGCTGTACTTCAACCTGGCGTTCTTTATCGTGCTGGTCTCCCTGCTGGTGCAAGGCACAAGCCTGCCGTGGGTGGCCAAGTTGCTGAAAGTGACGGTACCACCGGACCCTGCGCCGATCTCCCGCGCCGCGCTGGAAGTCCACGTTACCAGCGAGTGGGAACTGTTCGTCTACCGCCTGGGCGCCGAAAAGTGGTGCATCGGCGCGGCCCTGCGCGAGCTGAAAATGCCCGAAGGCACCCGCATCGCCGCCCTGTTCCGTGGCCAGCAACTGCTCCATCCGTCGGGTAGTACGGTGTTGGAAGTCGGTGATCTGCTCTGTGTGATCGGCCATGAACACAACCTGCCGGCCCTGGGCAAGCTGTTCAGCCAGGCGCCGCAGCGCGGCCTCGACCTGCGTTTCTTCGGCGATTTCGTCCTCGAAGGCGACGCCCAGCTGGGCGCGGTGTCGGCGCTCTATGGCCTGAAGCTGGACGGTATCGACCCGGACATGCCGCTGAGCAGTTTCATCACTCAGAAAGTCGGCGGCGCACCTATCGTCGGCGACCAGGTGGAGTGGAACAACACCCTGTGGACCGTCGCAGTCATGGACGGGAACAGAATCGGAAAAGTCGGCGTCAAATTCCCCGAAGGAAGTCGTCCAGGCCCCGGGCTCTTCCTCTAAACTGCTGGGGCTGTGGCGCCACGCCCCCCATTTTCTCTGCCTTGCTTGACTGGTATCCATGACAATCCTGCGCACCTTTTTTGCCACTGCCCTGCTGGGCCTGACTCTATGCACCGGCAGCGTCTACGCCGCCGAGCCGCCCAGCGCCGATGCCATCCAGCAAACCCTGGACAAGCTGCCCGACCGCAAGCTGCCCGACGCCGACATGAAAGCGTTGCAAAACATCCTGCAACAGACCCTGACTTACCTGGGCAACAAGCAGGATTACGAGCAGCGTCTTGTCGACCTTAAGCGCCAGTTGGAGGACGCACCGCGCCAGACCAACGAAAACCAGCGCGAGCTGACCCGGCTCAAGGCCACCAAAATCATCCCGGTGGCCCAGCGGTACGCCACCCTGCCGGTGCCACAACTTGAACAACTGCTGGTGCAGCGCAGCACGCAGCAAGGTGATCTGCAAAAGGAACTGGCCGATGCCAACAGCCTGACCATCGCCGCCCAGACGCGCCCAGAGCGCGCCCAGACCGAAATCAGCAGCAGCCAGACACGCATTCTGCAGATCAATTCGATCCTCAAGGCCGGCAAAGACAACGGCAAAGCCCTGACCGGCGACCAACGCAACCAACTCAACGCCGAACTCGCCGCACTCAACGCCCTGATCCCACTGCGCCGCCAGGAACTGGCCGGCAACAGCCAATTGCAAGACCTGGGCAACAGCCAGCACGACCTGATCCAGGAAAAAACCGCGCGCCTGGAGCAAGAAATCCAGGACCTGCAAACCCTGATCAACCAAAAACGTCTGGCCCAGTCACAACAGACCGTCACCCAGCAGTCCATCGAAGCGCAGAAGGCCGGCGGCAGCAGCCTGTTGGCCACTGAAAGCGCGCAGAACCTGAAGCTCTCCGACTACCTGCTCAAAAGCACCGACCGCCTCAACGATCTGACCCAGAAGAACCTGCAAACCAAGCAGCAACTGGACACCGTGACCCAGAGCGACTCGGCCCTGGACGAGCAGATCAACGTGCTCAAGGGCAGCCTGCTGCTCTCCAAGATTCTCTATAAGCAAAAACAAGCGCTGCCGCGCCTCACCGTAGACCGCGATCTGGCCGACGACATCGCCAACATTCGCCTGTACCAGTTCGAGGTCAACCAGCAGCGCGAGCTGATCAGCTCTCCCAGCGCTTATGTGGACAACCTGCTGGCCAACCAGCCACCGGACGACGTCACGCCGCAGCTGCGCCGCACGCTGTTGGAACTGGCGGTCACCCGCAGCGACCTGCTCGAACGCCTGAGCCGCGAGCTGAGCGCGCTGCTCAACGAATCCATCACCCTGCAACTCAACCAGAAACAACTGCTCAGCACCGCCACCACCCTGCGCGCCACGCTGGACGAGCAGATGTTCTGGATCCCCAGCAACAAGCCGCTGGACACCGAGTGGCTGGAGACCGTGCCGGCGCACCTGAGCAAGCAAGTCACTACCCTGCCGTGGGCATCCAGCGTCAGCGAACTGTATGACGGCCTGACCCAGCGTCCGCTGCTGTTCCTGCCGTTGCTGCTGTTGATCGGCGCACTGCTGTGGCGGCGCAACGCCCTGTACGCGCGCCTGAAAAAGGTCCACCTGGACATCGGCCACTTCAAGCGCGACAGCCAGTGGCACACGCCCCAGGCGATCCTGATCAATATACTGCTGGCGATGCCGGTCGCCCTGGGCCTGGCGTTGTGCGGCTACGCGCTGCAGATCGACGCCCGCGGGCAAAACGCCAACCTCGGCTCGGCGTTGCTGCAAATCGCCCAGGCGTGGCTGGTGTTCTACACCGCTTACCGCATTCTGGCGCCGGGTGGCGTGGCCGAATTGCACTTCCGCTGGGAAAAACCCCAAGTCGAATTCCTGCAAGGCTGGGTGCGCAAACTCGGGCTGGTGGTCCTTGCGCTGGTGGCCGTGGTGGCCATCGCCGAACACCAGCCGGCGGCGCTGGCCGACGACGTGCTGGGCATCGGCGTGGTGCTGTTGTGCTACGCGTTGATGGCCTGGCTGCTTGGCCGCCTGCTGCTGCACAGCCCGACCCACGAAAAAGCCTCACTGTTTCGCAAAGCCATGGGCCTGCTGTTTACCGCGCTGCCCATCGCCCTGTTCATTGCCGTGTGCTTTGGCTACTACTACACCGCCCTGAAGCTCAGCGATCGGCTGATCAACACCCTGTACCTGCTGATGTTCTGGCTGGTGATCGAAGCCACCTTCGTTCGTGGCCTGGGCGTTGCCGCCCGGCGCCTGGCCTACTCGCGTGCCCTGGCCAAACGCCAGGCGGCCAAGGAAGCCGGGGACGGCGAAGCGGTGATCGAAGAACCGACCCTGGATATCGAGCAGGTTAACGAGCAGTCCATGCGCCTGATTCGCCTGGCCTTGCTCGGCGGCTTTATCGCCGCGCTGTACTGGGTGTGGTCGGACCTGATCTCGGTGTTTTCCTACCTCGATAACGTCACGCTGTACGAATACACCAGTGGCACCGGTGCGAATATCAGCATGGTGCCTATCAGCATCGGCGACTTGCTCGGCGCACTGATCATCATCGGCATCACCTTCGCCCTGGCGCGCAACCTGCCCGGCCTGCTGGAAGTGTTGGTGCTGTCCAAGCTCGACCTGGCTCAGGGCAGCGCCTACGCCACCACCACCCTGCTGTCCTACGTGATTGCCGGGGTGGGGTTTGTCTCCACGCTGTCCACCCTCGGCGTGAGCTGGGACAAACTGCAATGGCTGGTGGCCGCGCTGTCGGTGGGCCTGGGCTTCGGCATGCAGGAGATCTTCGCCAACTTTATCTCCGGCATCATGATCCTGTTCGAACGCCCGGTGCGTATCGGCGACACCATCACCATCGGCAACCTGTCGGGCACGGTGAGCAAGATCCGCATCCGCGCCACCACCATCACCGACTTCGACCGCAAGGACATCATCGTCCCCAACAAGACGTTCATTACCGGGCAGTTGATCAACTGGTCGCTGACCGACACCATCACCCGCGTCACCTTGAAACTGGGCGTGGACTACGGCTCGGACCTGGATCTGGTGAAGGATCTGTTGCTCAAGGCCGCAAGAGAAAACCCACGGGTACTCAAAGAACCCGAGCCCCACGTGTACTTCCTCAACTTCGGCGAAAGCACCCTGGACCACGAACTGCGCATGCACGTGCGTGACCTGGGCGACCGCAACCCGGTGCTGGACGAGGTCAACCGCTACATCAACCGTGAATTCAAGAAACAGCACATCAACATCTCGTTCCGACAGATGGAGGTGTACCTGAAAAACATGCACGGCCAGGAATACAAGCTGGTGCCGGTGGAAGACGAGCGCAAGACCATCGTAGCGCCCACGACGGATCAGGACGCACCCGAGCCGCCTGCCGCAAAAGTCCAGGATGCGCCCGAGCCGCCGCCGAGCAAACTCGACTAAACGCCCTATCCCCAGCAGAATGCTCGGACATTCTGCTGGAGATGGCCGGTGAAAGCCCTCGACGAACTGACCTTCGACAACCGCTTCGCACGCCTGGGCGACGCGTTCTCAACCCACGTCCTGCCTGAGCCCCTCGACGAGCCCCGCCTCGTCGTGGCCAGCGAGGCCGCCATGGCCCTGCTGGACCTCGACCCCGCCGTCGCCGAAACACCGGTGTTCGCCGAACTGTTCGGCGGCCACACGCTATGGGCCGAAGCGGAGCCGCGGGCGATGGTCTATTCCGGGCACCAATTCGGCGGCTACACCCCGCAACTCGGCGATGGCCGGGGCTTGCTGCTGGGCGAGGTCTATAACGAAGCCGGCGAGCACTGGGACCTGCACCTCAAGGGCGCCGGGATGACGCCGTACTCGCGGATGGGCGACGGCCGCGCAGTGTTGCGTTCTTCGATTCGCGAGTTTCTGGCCTCCGAAGCGCTGCACGCACTGGGCATCCCCACCAGCCGCGCCTTGTGCGTAATCGGCTCCAGCACGCCGGTCTGGCGCGAGAAACAGGAGCGCGGCGCGATGGTGCTGCGCCTGGCGCCCAGCCATATCCGCTTCGGGCATTTCGAGTATTTCTACTACACCAAGAAACCCGAACAGCAGGCCCAATTGGCCGAGCACGTATTGAACCTGCATTACCCCGAATGCCGCGAACAGCCTGAGCCGTATCTGGCGATGTTCCGCGAAATTGTCGAGCGCAACGCCGAACTGATCGCTAAATGGCAGGCCTATGGTTTCTGCCATGGCGTGATGAACACCGACAACATGTCGATCCTGGGCATTACCTTCGATTACGGGCCGTTTGCGTTTCTGGATGACTTTGACGCGCACTTCATCTGCAACCATTCCGATCACGAGGGGCGTTACTCCTTCAGCAACCAGGTGCCGATCGGGCAATGGAACCTCAGCGCCCTGGCCCAGGCGCTCACGCCGTTTATCAGCGTCGACGCCTTGAAAGAAGCCCTCGGCCTGTACCTGCCGTTCTATCAAGCCCACTACCTGGACCTGATGCGCCGCCGCCTGGGGCTGACCACGGCCGAAGACGATGACCAGAAACTGGTGGAGCGCCTGCTCAAGCTGATGCAGAACAGCGGCGTGGATTACACCCTGTTCTTCCGCCGGCTGGGGGATGAATCGGCCGCATTGGCGGTGACGCGCTTGCGCGATGATTTTGTCGACATGGCCGGGTTTGATGCCTGGGCCGAGCAGTACAAGGCCCGTGTCGAGCGGGATGGGAACCACAGCGAAGAGCAGCGCCGCGCGCGGATGCATGCGGTCAACCCGCTGTACATCCTGCGCAACTACCTGGCGCAGAACGCTATCGCCGCCGCCGAGTCCGGCGATTACAGCGAAGTGCGACGACTGCATGCGGTGCTTTCCAAACCGTTCGAAGAACAGGCAGGGATGGAACAATACGCGCAGCGGCCGCCGGATTGGGGCAAGCATTTGGAGATCAGTTGTTCGTCGTGATACGCCAGGCTCGCGCTTAGATGAACATGTCGACCGGTACCTTGAAGAACTCCGCCAGCCAGCGGATCTGTCGCACGTTCGACTTGATAACGCTGGCACCTGACTCCAGATAGGGAGCATTGGCCACACTCGCGGAGCGCACCATGTCCGAACCACTCGTTATTCCCTGCCCACATTGCAACGGCCTCAACCGCATCCCCGCCGAGCGCCTGGGTGATGCGCCCAAATGCGGGCGCTGCAAGCAACCTGTGTTGTTGAGCAAACCGTTTGAGCTCAAACAAGGCGACTATGCCAGCCAGATCAAGGGCGACCTGCCGTTGCTGGTGGATGTGTGGGCCGACTGGTGCGGGCCGTGTAAGTCGTTTGCGCCGGTGTTTGAACAGGCGGCAGGGCAGCTTGCGGGCAAGTGCCGGCTGGCCAAGCTCGACAGTGAAGCCAACCCGCAGTTATCGGCGCAGTTGGGGATACGCTCGATCCCCAGTTTGATTCTGTTCAAGAACGGCCGCGAGGTGGCGCGCCAGAGCGGGGCGTTTGCGTTGCCGCAGTTGATCAGTTGGTTGCGCAGCCAGGGGGTGTAAGGCGGCTCTGCGGGCAATACCGACCAAAGCGGGAGCGAGCATGCCCGCTCCCAGGTTTCCGACTGGGTTTTATGTGCTGACTACGGGGGCTTCGCGATCCATCATCTGGCCGACCAGCATGATGCCCAGTTCACTCAGTTGATGGATGGCCAGGGCCACATCGCGGTGTTCACCGGTGAGGTCGTTGGACAGGTTGAGCAACAAGGTGCGCACCGAAGAGAAGGTTTCGTAGCTGTTAAGCACGAGGGTTTCGGTGGGGAGGTTGGGTGATACGCAGAACAGGTGTGTAGCGCTTGGCATAATCGACTTTCCCGGCTTGGGCCACCATCAAATCGCTACTAAACGAAGGGTGGCAGCTGTACGCAGGTTAGTAGACCGGTGGAAAGCCGAAGACCGGCGCACCCGAAGGTGCCCTGCGCACAGCCACCATCATGTACAGGCTGAAAGCCCGGTAGATGAGACTTGTACGTTTCGGCGATCACGCTCGGGCTACTAAACCCGATCACTGAACATTCAGCGACCGGCAAACCTTAGAGACGCCCATCCAGACGTACAAGCCGGCGGATTCTGGCGTACCTGTAGGCGTTGAGACAAGGTACAGCGGCGATTGCCAGACCCTTCCTACAGCCCTTGTAAGACACATCCAGATCCTCTAGCAGGAATACTCCCACAACGGTGGATGTGTCTTGCCTTTGAGGTCAGCCGTTTTCCAGCAAGTTATGCAACTCCACAAACTGCTGGGTCAGCTTATGCCGAGGGTCAAGGTGAATCAGTGGCTTGCTCTCCTGATGCGACTCGCGCATGCGCACCGAGCTGGCCAGGTACACGGGCAGCACCGGCAGCCCTTCGGCAATCAGCTCATCGAGTATCTGCTGCGGCAGGCTCGCCCGGGCCTGAAACTGGTTGACCACGATGCCTTCCACTTCCAGGCCTTCGTTGTGGTCATCCTTCAATTCTTCGATTTCCGCCAGCAGGCCATACAGGGCCTGGCGCGAGAAGCTGTCGCAATCGAAGGGGATCAGCACGCGATCTGCAGCAATCAGCGCCGAAACCGCGTAGAAATTCAGCGCTGGCGGCGTGTCCAGGTAGATCCGGTCGTAATCTTCGCTCAGCTCGTCCAGCAGCTTTCGCAACTTGTTGATCTTGTGCTTGGCCTCAAGCTTGGGCTGCAAGTCCGCCAGCTCGGCCGTCGCGGTGATCACGTGCAGGTTGTCGAACGGGGTCTCGTAGATATCCACCTTGTTCTTCTTCGAAAACGGCCCGGAAGACAGGGTTTGCTTGAAAAAATCCGCGATCCCCATGGGAATGTCGTCGCCGGTCAACCCCGTCAGGTACTGGGTGGAGTTGGCCTGTGCATCGAGGTCCACCAACAGGGTCCGATAGCCTTCGCTGGCACTGACCGCCGCCAGGTTGCAGGCGATGCTGGATTTGCCCACGCCGCCTTTCTGATTGAACACCACACGCCGCATGGAAAAACCTCCGTGTATCAATGAATGTCCGAGTGTAGAGGGCAAAAGCGCCTGTTAGCTACCTCGTTCAGCGATGCATCGCCGCATTGGCGGCGTATCAAATACAGATAAATAAGAACAGTCCGACAATCCAAGGGGCACCCGGTAAAGGACAATCGGCAAATCTTTGCGACCTGCTTGTCATCCGCCGTGAACAAATCTTTACCAATATTTGCTAGAACCCCACGGCACCGGGATAATGCGCGCCATTCGGCTATTGATCCCTGCCCCGGTTTTCGGGGCCAAAAGCCGCACATGGAAGCCCGCAGGGGCGGGATAACTTCTCAGTGATCAACTTCAACATCGCCCAATGGCGCGCCTGGGCTCCTGGCCTGGAGCGCGCGCACGACTGGCATGCGTGGTGCCAGGCCCCGGTGTTGCTGCCCGCCAGCGACGCGTCGCCCGACGTATCCTTCCTGCCCGCCATGCAGCGCCGGCGCTTGAGCCGCCTGGCGCGCATGGCGTTCAGCGTCGGTTGGCCATTGGCCGAAGGCCTGCAAGACCTGCCGCTGGTGTTTATTTCCCGGCATGGCGAAACCCCGCGCACCCTCGACATCCTCAGCGACCTGGCCAACGAGCAGCCGCTGTCGCCGACCCAGTTCAGCCTGTCGGTGCACAACGCGGTGATTGGCCTGTGGTCGATTCTGCGCAATGAAACCAGCGAAATGACCGCCCTCGCCGCCGCCGGCGACGGCCTGGAACACGGCATGCTCGAAGCCGCCGCGCTGCTGCGCGAAGGCGCGCCTGCCGTATTGCTGGTGATCACCGAAGAGCAACCGCCACAGGCGTATGCCAACTGGATCGTTGATGTGCCCTTCCCCTACGCCCTCGGCCTGCTGCTGACGCCGGGCGACGAATGGCAACTGGAACTCACGCCAGGCAGTGTCCAACCCACTCAAACCCAGTGGCCCCACGCCCTGAACCTGCTGCGCACCCTGCTCACCGAGCAGCGTGCCTGCCAACATGCCTGGAAGAACCGCGTATGGAATTGGCAACGCAAGCCCTGACCGATAAGCCACGGGACGCCTATTACTGGCGCCTGTTCGCAACCGCTGCCAGCTTCGCGCTGTTCGGCGTCGGTGGGCTGTGCCTGCGTTTGCTGGTATTCCCCCTGCTCAGTTGTCTGCCGGGGAGCGCGGCCAACCACCGACGCCGCGCCCGCCACACTATCAGTTGGCTGTTCTGGTTCTTTATTCGCCTGATGCAACGCGCCGGCGTGCTGACCTACAGCGTCGAAGGCGCCGACAGGCTCGGCCGCCCCGGCCAGATGATCATCGCCAACCACCCGTCGCTGATCGACGTGGTGTTTCTGATCGGTCTGGTGCGCCAGGCCAACTGCGTGGTCAAACGCAGCCTGTGGCAAAACCCCTTCACCCGCGGGCCGGTGCGTGACGCCGGCTACATCAGCAACGACGGCAGTGCCGAAATGCTCGATGCCGCCGCCGATGCTCTGAAAAGCGGCCAGACCCTGATCATCTTTCCCGAAGGCACCCGTACCACACCCGGCGCGGCACCTGCCTTTCATCGCGGTGGCGCCGCCATTGCGCTGCGCGGTGCGACAATCATCACCCCCGTGGTGATCAAGGTCAGCCCCACGACCCTGACCAAGGCCGAACCCTGGTATCGCATCCCAAAATGCCGCGTGCACTTCAGTTTGCGCGTGGGTGCCGATATAGAACCACAGGCGTTCGCAACCCTGGGGCCCGCGCCCCAGGCCTCGCGCAAGCTCAACGATTACCTGCACCACTATTTTATTAAGGAGCTCGCCGAAGATGAGCGACAGACACCGCCTTGAGCACGACATTAAGATGCTGATCATCGAGGCCCTGGGCCTGGAAGACATCAGCGTCGACGACATCGGCAGCGATCAAACCCTGTTCGGCGAAGGCCTGGGCCTGGATTCGGTAGACGCCCTGGAGTTGGGCCTGGCGATCCAGAAAAAGTACGGCATCAAGATCGATGCCGACGCCAAGGACACCCGTAACCACTTCACCAACGTGGCCAGCCTTGCGGCGTTCGTCACGGCCAGACAGGCAGCTTGAGACCGGACCATGCAAACTCGTGACGATATTTTCAACACCCTGCGCGACGCCTTGGTGGAACTGTTTGAACTGCCCCCGGAACGCGTCACCCTCGACGCCAACCTGTACCAGGACCTGGAAATCGACAGCATCGATGCCGTGGACCTGATCGACCATATCAAGCGCCAGACCGGCAAGAAGATCGCCGCCGAAGAGTTCAAGGCGGTGCGCACCGTGAACGACGTGGTTGAGGCGGTGTACCGTCTGGTCCAGCCTGCCGCATGAGCCGGCTGATCGGCCTTGGCCTGTTGTTGGCGGGGCTGCTGTACCCCTTTGCGGTGTATTACGGCACCGAGCATTTTGCGCCGTGGCAATTCGGCCTGCTGCTCGGCAGCCTGTGGCTGCTGCGCGCGCTCACTGGCGCACGCCGCCCGGGCAGTCGCCCGATGGCCTTGGCGGTGATCGTGTTCTGCCTGTTGCTGGCCTGGTTCGACAACCCGCACCTGTTGCGCTGGTACCCGAGCCTGGTCAGCGCATTCATGCTGGCGCTGTTCGGCCTGAGCCTGAGGTACGGGCCGCCGATGGTCGAACGCCTGGCCCGCATGACTGAACCGCAACTGCCACCGCAGGCGGTGGCGTATACGCGCCAGGTCACCGTGGTGTGGAGCGTGTTTTTTCTGTGTAACGGCCTGCTGGCCGCCGCCCTCACCCTGTGGGCGCCGCTGAGCTGGTGGACGTTGTACAACGGCCTGATCGCCTACGGGTTGATGGGGTTGTTGTTTGCCGTGGAATGGCTGGTACGACAAAGGGTTCGAGGCCGCGTATGAAAGGGTTGAAACTTGAGCACTTGCTGCTTGAGCCGCTGCAACAGCGTTGGGTCACCACCGAACCTGCGATGAATCACGCCCAGCTCTGGGAGCGTTCCCTGCGCCTGGCGGCCGGCCTGCAAGCGCGCGGCATTCGGCACCTGGCCGTGCACCTGGAAGACGCCGGCGTATTGGCGATTGCCCTGCTCGGCGCCTGGCGTGCCGGGGTCAGCGTGCTGCTGCCCGCCGATCTGCAGCCCCAGACCCGTCAACGCTGGACTGACAGCGTCGACGCGTGGCTGACTGAAGCGGCGGACCTGGACGCGTTGTACCAGGCCCCGTTGAGCCCCGCCGCGCTCGACCTGGACACCTGCCAACTGAGCCTGTGCACCTCCGGCTCCAGCGGCGAGCCCAAGCGCATCGACAAAACCCTGCGCCAGCTGGGCAACGAAGTCCAAGCCCTGGAAGCACTGTGGGGCGCAGACCTCAAGGACGCCTGCATCATTGGCAGTGTCGCCACCCAGCATATCTATGGCCTGTTGTTCCGTGTGCTCTGGCCGCTGTGCGCCGGACGCACCTTTGTACGCACCCAACTGGCGTTCCCCGAGGACTTGCAACGCGCCAGCCGCGAGCACGCGCAGTTCGCCTGGGTGGCGAGCCCGGCGCTGCTCAAGCGAATGGGCGACAACCTCGATTGGCCCGCGCTGAGCCAGGTAGCACGGGTGTTTTCCTCAGGCGGCGCGCTGCCCGTCGAGGCCGCCGCCAGCCTGCACGAACGCTTGCAGCAATGGCCGACGGAAATCCTCGGCAGCTCGGAAACCGGCGGCATCGCCTGGCGCCAGGGCGCGCAGCCCTGGCAGCCGTTTGCCGATGTGCAACTGAGCCAGGACGCCGACGGTGCCTTGCGCATCGCCTCGCCCTACCTGCCCGTTGGGCATATCGAACAGACCGCCGACGCCGCACGCATTCATGCCGATGGCCGCTTCGAGCTGCTCGGCCGCCTGGACCGCATCGTCAAGCTGGAAGAAAAACGCATCTCCCTGCCGATGCTCGAACAGGCGCTGATGACCCACCCGTGGGTCGCCGAAACGCGCCTGGGCGTGGTTCAGGAAAACCGCGCCTCCCTTGGCGCGCTGCTGGTGTTAAGCGCCGATGGCCTGCACGCCCTGCGCAATCAAGGCCGGCGCAGCCTCACCCAAACCCTGCGCCAGCACCTGAGCCAACATTGCGAAGCCCTGGCACTGCCGCGTCGCTGGCGCTTGCTGCAGCAACTGCCGCTCAATGCCCAGGGCAAATTGCCCCAGGCCGATGTGGCGGCACTGCTGCTGGCGCCCCGACCGAAAACGCCGCTGGTGCTGGAGCAGGTCCAGGCCAATGGCGAATGGACCCTGCAATTGAGCGTACCGCCGGACCTGGCGTATTTCAGCGGGCACTTCCCGGTCACCCCGGTGCTGCCGGGCGTGGTGCAGGTGGAGTGGGCGTTCAACCTCGGCCAGCAACTGCTCGATTTGCCCGCCACCTTTGCCGGCATGGAAGTGCTCAAGTTTCAGCAACTGGTGCGTCCCGGCGATACGATCGAACTGCACCTGCGCTTCGACGCGGAGCGCGGCAAACTGTATTTCGCCTACCGCAACGGCGTCGCCGCCTGCTCCAGCGGGCGGATTCTGCTGGAGGCCGCCGATGCATAACCCCTGCGCCCTGATCCCGGTCTACAACCACGAAGGCGCCGTGCCCGCCGTGGTGAGCAGTCTGCTGAACAGCGGCCTGCCGTGCCTGCTGGTGGACGACGGCAGCAGCCGCGCCTGCGCGGCAGTCCTGGCGCAACTGGCGACCCTGGACAACGTCACCCTGCTGACCCTGCCGCACAACCAAGGCAAGGGCGGCGCCGTGATGGCGGGTTTTCGCGAAGCGGCGCGCCTGGGCTACACCCACGCCCTGCAGGTGGACGCCGACGGCCAGCACGACCTGCGCGAAGTCGAGACGTTTATCGACACCTCGCGCAGACACCCCGACGCCCTCATCTGCGGCTACCCCGAATACGACGAGAGCGTGCCCAAGGGCCGCCTGTACGCGCGCTACCTGACCCACGTATGGGTGTGGATCAACACGCTGTCGCTGCAGATCCGCGACTCGATGTGCGGCTTTCGCATCTACCCGCTGGCACCGGTGCTGGCGCTGATGGACTCCGCGTACATCGGCACGCGCATGGACTTCGACTCGGACATCCTGGTGCGCCTGGCCTGGCGCAACCAGCCGATGCGCTGGCTGCCGACCAAGGTGCATTACCCCGCCGACGGCCTGTCGCACTTCCGGCTGTTTCACGACAACGTGCGCATCAGCGCCATGCACACCCGGCTGTTTTTCGGCATGTTGGTGCGGGCGCCGATGATCCTGTGGCGACGGTGGCAGGCATGAACGATAGCGCCAAACACTGGGCCGACCGCGAGGAGCGCGGCAGCTACCTGCTGATGAAAATCACCGCTGTCGCCGCCAAGGTTCTCGGCCGCCGCCTGCTGAGCCCGGTGCTGTACGGCATCGTGTTGTACTTCTTCCTGTTTGGCCGCACCGCGCGCCAGAGCGCCTGGCACTACCAGCAACGCCTGGCCGAATGGAGCGGGCGCGATGAGTTGCGCCCCAGCCATCGCAAAGTGTTCGGTCAGTTCATGGCCTTCGCCGACGCCCTGCTCGACAAACTCGACGTGTGGAACGGCAAGCTGCGCCTGGAACAGATCAGCATCCACGACCCGGCGCAACTGCGCGGCCAACTGCGGGGCGAACGCGGTCAGATGCTGGTCGGCGCACACCTGGGCAACCTGGAAGTGTGCCGTGCGCTGGCGGAGATCGGCGAGCAAGTCACCATGAACGTGCTGGTGCACACCAAGCATGCCGAACGCTTCAACCGGTTGCTGGGCGAAGCCGGCGCGACCCACTTGCGTCTGATCCAGGTCAGCGAACTGGACCCGGCCACCATGCTGCTGCTCAGCCAGCGCCTGGACGACGGCGAGTGGCTGGCCATCGCCGGCGACCGCGTGCCATTGCACGGTGGGCGCACGGTGCGCGTGGACTTCCTCGGCCAGAACGCCGCGTTCCCCCAAGGCCCGTGGCTGCTGGCCGGCCTGCTCAAATGCCCGGTGAACCTGCTGATGTGCCTCAAGCACCAGGGCCGTTATCACCTGACGATCGAGCCGTTCGCGCAATCCATCGAATGGAAGCGCAGCACCCGCGAGCAGGTCATCGCTCAGTGGACCGCGCGCTACGCCGCACGCCTGGGCCAGTTCTGCCTGGAAGCGCCCCAACAATGGTTCAACTTTTACCCTTTCTGGAAGACCGATGACGATGCATCTTGAGCCGGTAACCTTTGGCGAACGCCCCCTGCGCATCGAAGACGTGCTGGCCCTGGCCAACCGTCAGGCGCCCACGCAGTTGCAGGGCGATGCTGCCTATCGCCAGCGCATCGCCAAGGGCGCGCAGTTCCTCGATTCGCTGCTGGACAAGGAAGGCGTGATCTACGGCGTGACCACCGGCTACGGCGACTCGTGCGTGGTGGCGGTACCGTTGCAGCACGTCGAAGCGCTGCCGCGTCACCTGTATACCTTTCACGGTTGCGGCCTGGGCAAGTTGCTCGACGCCCAGGCCACCCGCGCCGTGCTGGCCGCGCGTTTGCAGTCGCTGTGCCATGGCGTGTCCGGGGTGCGTGTGGAGCTGCTGGAGCGCCTGCATGGGTTCCTCGAACACGACGTACTGCCGCTGATCCCGGAAGAAGGCTCGGTGGGCGCCAGCGGCGACCTGACGCCGCTGTCCTACGTGGCCGCGACCCTGTCCGGCGAGCGCGAGGTGCTGTTCCGTGGCGAACGCCGCCAGGCGGCCGACGTGCACCGCGAACTCGGTTGGGAGCCGCTGGTACTGCGGCCCAAGGAAGCACTGGCGCTGATGAATGGCACCGCCGTGATGACCGGTCTTGCCTGCCTGGCCTTTGCCCGCGCCGATTACCTGTTGCAGCTGGCCACCCGCATCACCGCGCTCAACGTGGTGGCGCTGCAAGGTAACCCGGAGCACTTCGACGAACGCCTGTTCGCGGCCAAGCCGCATCCGGGGCAGATGCAAGTCGCTGCGTGGCTGCGCCAGGACCTGGCCATCGACGCCCCGACCGCGCCGCTGCACCGTTTACAGGATCGCTACTCCCTGCGCTGCGCGCCGCACGTTCTGGGCGTGCTGGCCGACAGCCTGAACTGGCTGCGCTCGTTTATCGAAATCGAACTGAACAGCGCCAACGACAACCCGATCATCGACGCCGAAGAAGAACGCGTACTGCATGGCGGGCACTTCTACGGTGGGCATATCGCCTTTGCCATGGACAGCCTCAAGACCCTGGTGGCCAACGTGGCCGACCTGCTCGACCGCCAACTCGCGCTGCTGGTGGACGTGCGTTACAACCACGGCCTGCCGAGCAACCTGTCGGGCGCGCCAGCCGACCGCGCGATGATCAACCACGGGTTCAAGGCCGTGCAGATCGGCACCAGCGCCTGGACCGCCGAAGCGCTGAAAAACACCATGCCGGCCAGCGTGTTCTCGCGCTCCACCGAGTGCCACAACCAGGACAAAGTGAGCATGGGCACCATCGCCGCCCGCGATGCGATCCGCGTGCTGGAGCTGACCGAACAGGTCGCCGCCGCCACACTGCTCGCCGCCAACCAAGGCGTGTGGCTGCGTGCCAGGGCCGAGGATGCGCGGCCGCTGCCACCGGCACTGGCGGCCATGCACGCGCAACTGGCCGAGGACTTTGCGCCCGTTATCGAAGACCGCGCCCTGGAAGGTGAACTGCGCCTGTGCCTGCAACGCATTGCCGAGCAACACTGGAGGCTGCATGCGTAGCCCCGGCGTGCTGCACTGCGACACCGAAATCCTGGTGCCGTTTTTTGACGTCGACACTATGAACGTGGTGTGGCACGGGCATTACGTGAAGTACCTGGAAGTGGCGCGTTGTGCGCTGCTGGACAAGATCGGCCACAACTACACGGCGATGCTCGAAGCCGGCTACGCCTGGCCGGTGATCGACATGCAACTGCGCTATGTACGCGGTGCCGTGTTTGGCCAGACCATCAACGTGCGCGCCAGCCTGGTGGAGTGGGAGAACCGCTTGAAGGTCAATTACCTGATCACCGACCTGGCCAGCGGCGAGCGCTTGACCCGCGCCAGCACCGTGCAGGTGGCGGTCGAAATAGCCAGTCGCGAGATGCAGCTGGCGTCGCCCAAGGTGTTCACCGATGCGGTCGCGAGGGCCTTGGCATGAGAGCGTTTATCCTGTTTGTCGGCGTGCTGCTGAGCCTCAACGCCCACGCCTTCGACCTGCAACAACTCAGCGATCAGTTGGCCAAACCCAGCGTGATCCACGGCAGTTTCATCCAGGAGAAACACCTGCGCGCGCTGCCACAACCGTTGGTCAGCAAGGGCACCTTTGTGCTGGCCAAGGACCACGGCCTGCTGTGGCTGCTCAAAACCCCGTTGCAACAGGACTACCGCATCAGCGCCCAGGGCATCGCCCGGCGTGACGCCAATGGCTGGCAAACCCTGCCGAACAAGAGCGCCGGCGCGGAGCAGAATCGCCTGTTCCTGGCCGTGCTGCAGGGCGACAGCAGCGGCTTGCAGCGTGACTTCGAACTGCAGCTGCGAGGCGAAGCCACGCAGTGGACGCTCACGCTGATCCCGCGTTCGTTGCTGCTCAAGCAGGTGTTCACCCAGATCACTATCAATGGCGGTGAACTGGTGCAGACCATCGAACTGCTGGAAACCCAGGGCGACAGCACCGTACTGCGCATGCAGGACAGCACGGCAAGCCAGCCGCTAAGCGACGCGGAGCGCCATGACTTTGCCCAGTGAGCGCCTGTTGCCGCGTCTGTTCCTGATCCTGCTGGTGGCCGTGTTGGCACTGGCCGGCTGGCAGTGGCGCCATGGCGCACCGCTGTCGGCCAACCTGATGGAACTGGTGCCGGGCAGTACGCCTGACGCCCTTGAGCTGCAAGCCGAGCAGCGCATGCAGGAACCATTGAACCGCCAGATGCTGGTGCTGGTGGGGCACGCCGATCGCCAGCAAGCGGTGGCCATGGCCCAACAGTTGGGCGAGCGCTGGCAGGCCAGCGGGCTGTTTGAAACGGTGCAATGGAACCTGCAAGCCGACCTGCCGGCGCTGCGTGAGCAACTGCTGCGCGGTCGACTGGCCATGCTCGCGGCCAAAGACCGCGAACAACTGATCGAACACCCCGACGCATTTATCCAGCAACGCGTGCAGTCACTGTTCGACCCCTTCACCGGCTTCAGCCTGGTGCCTGGCCAGGAGGACTGGCTGGGCCTGACCGGCCGCATCCAGAACAGCCAGCCGCAGCGCGGTTCGGTGCAGTTGGATATCGGCAGCGGCGCGTTGATCGCCGACGCCGACGGCAAAAGCTGGGTGCTGCTGCGCGCGCGCACCACCGGTAACGCCTTCGATATGAAACTGCCGTTGCAAGTGGCGGACCTGCTCCAGGCCAGCCGTGAACAAGCAGGCCGGCAGGGCGCCCAACTGCTCGCCGCCAGCGGTTTGCTGTATGCGGCCAACGGCCAGCAGCAGGCAACCCGGGAAATCACCTGGGTCGGCGGCGGCGCGACCGTGGGCATCCTGTTGTTGCTGTTGCTGGCGTTTCGCCGCTGGCGCGTGCTGCTGGCCTTCGTGCCGGTGTTGGTGGGCATGCTGTTTGGCGCGGTGGCCTGCGTGGCGCTGTTTGGCCATATGCATGTGATGACCTTGGTACTCGGCTCCAGCCTGATCGGCGTGGCGGTGGATTACCCGCTGCATTACCTGTCGAAAAGCTGGAGCCTCAAGCCCTGGCGCAGTTGGCCGGCCTTGCGCCTGACCCTGCCGGGGCTGAGCCTGAGCCTGGCCACCAGTTGCATCGGTTACCTGGCGTTGGCCTGGACACCGTTCCCGGCGCTGACGCAAATCGCGGTGTTCTCCGCCGCCGGTTTAGTCGGTGCATACCTGTCGGCCGTGTGCCTGTTACCGGCGCTGCTCAACGGCATCGAACTGCGCCCGGCGCAGTGGCCGCTGCGTATCGCCGAAGGCCTGTGGCAGTTGCGCGTCGCCTTGCTCAAGCGCGTGCCTAGCTCGGTGTTGCTGGCGCTGGTGCTGCTGTTTTGCGCCGGTGGCCTGTGGCAGCTCAACAGTAAAAACGATATCCGCCAGTGGATCGGCGCCCCGCCGCAACTGCTGCAAGAGGCCCAGGCCGTGGCGCGTATCACCGGGTTCCAGCCCACCAGCCAGTTCTTCCTGGTGCGCGCCGAGAATCAGCAGCAGTTGCTCGAGCGTCAGAGCGCGCTGGCCCAGCGCCTGGATCAACTGGTGAATATGGACAAGCTCCAGGGTTATCTGGCGCTCAATCAATTGGTCAGCCTGCCGGCCGAGCAGCAACGACTGCGCGATGCCCTCAACGCACTCCCCCAGCATTGGCAGCCGCTGCTGGACCTCGGTGTCCCGGCAGCCGCCCTGCAGGCCGAAGTGGCCCAATTGCAGGCACTGCCCATCGAAGACATCGACGCGGCGTTGATCGGCCCCCTGGCCGAACCCTGGCGCACGCTCTGGCTGGGCCCGGTGGACGGCGGCGTCGCCGCGATGGTCAGCCTGCAAGGCCTCAACAACCCGGCGCTGTTGCGGGTGCAAGCACTGGATTTGCCGGGCGTGCAGTTGGTCGATCGCCTGGGTGATTTGAACCGCGTGTTCGCCGCCACACAGATCAGCGCCGCGGAGCTGAAGCTGATGTCGTGCGTGCTGATCGTGCTGTTACTGGTTATGCCTTTCGGTTTTGGCGGCGCCCTGCGCATCGTCGCCCTGCCCCTGTTGGCGGCGCTGTGCAGTCTGGCCAGCCTAGGTTGGCTGGGCCAGCCGCTGACGCTGTTCAGCCTGTTCGGGTTGCTGTTGGTGACGGCGATCAGCGTCGACTACGCGATCCTGATGCGCGAGCAGATCGGCGGCGCAGCCGTGAGCCTGCTGGGTACGCTGCTGGCGGCGCTGACCACCTGGTTGTCGTTCGGCCTGCTGGCGGTTTCGAGCACGCCTGCCGTGAGTAATTTCGGTCTTTCGGTCAGCCTGGGCCTGGCATTCAGCTTTATGCTGGCGCCCTGGGCCGGCCAACGGACACACGCCTTATGAATGTGATTATCGCCAATGCGGCAAGGAGCCCTCGTGCCCACAGTTGAAATGGAACGTCGCCACGTGGTGGTGATCGGTGCCGGTCCGTCCGGGGCCATCGCCGCCGCGCTGCTCAAGCGCAAAGGGCATGATGTATTGATCATCGAGCGCCAGCATTTTCCGCGTTTCTCGATCGGCGAAAGCCTGCTGTCCCACTGCATCGACTTTATCGAAGAAGCCGGCATGCTCGACGCCGTACAGGCCGCTGGTTTCCAGGTAAAAACCGGTGCCGCGTTTGCCTGGGGCGAGCGCTACAGCGCCTTTGATTTCAGCGATACCTTCAGCAACGGCAAGCCGACCACCTTTCAGGTACAGCGCGGTGAGTTCGACAAGTTGCTGGCCGATCAGGCCGCGTTGCAAGGCGTGGAAATCCGCTACGGCGAAACCATCGTCGGCGTGGATTTTTCCGACGCTTGCCGCTACCTGCATGTGCGTCGCGAGAACGGCAGCGAATACCACGTCAAAGCCAAGTTCGTGCTCGACGCCAGCGGCTACGGCCGTGTGCTGCCGCGCCTGCTGGACTTGGAGGCACCGTCGAATTTCCCGGTGCGCCAGGCGGTGTTTACCCACGTTGAAGACCGCATCGAACACCCAGGTTTCGACCGCACCAAAATCCTCGTGACCACCCACCCGACCCATCGCGATATCTGGTTCTGGACCATCCCCTTCAGCAACGGACGTTGCTCGGTGGGCGTGGTGGCGGCCAAGGAGCATTTCGACGGGCGTGACACCGACCTCGACGCCTGCCTGCGTGGTTTTATCGACGAAACCCCAAGCCTGGCCGGTGTGCTGCACAACGCGGTGTGGGATACACCCGCGCGCACCATCGGCGGCTACTCGGCCAACGTCAAAACCCTGCACGGCCCTGGCTTTGCGCTGCTGGGCAATGCGGCGGAATTCCTCGACCCGGTATTCTCCTCCGGCGTGACCATTGCCATGCGCTCGGCCAGCATGGCAGCCGGCCTGCTGGACCGTCAGCTCAACGGCGAGACTGTAGACTGGCAAACCGAGTTTGCCGAACCTTTGAAGCGCGGCGTCGACACATTCCGCTGCTACGTCGAAGGGTGGTACGCGGGGACGTTCCAGGATGTGATCTTCCATGCCGACGGCTCGCCGGAGATTCGTCGGATGATCAGCGCGATCCTCGCCGGTTACGCGTGGGACGAACGCAACCCGTTTGTCAGCGAGCCCAAGCGGCGCTTGCGCATGCTGTCGGAAATCTGTGCGAGTGAGCCGGTATGAGCGCTCAGTTCCTGAGTAAAAACTACGTCGAAGAAACCCGGTTCGGCTTCTGGTTCCTGCGCAGTCACACCTGGCAGCACCACGTGTTGCGCGTGGCGATCAACGACCTGCGCAGCCTGTTCACCGAGCCGTTGCCCGAGGCGCCGGTATTGTTGGACGCCGGTTGCGGCCAGGGCAAATCCTTCAAGCTGCTGCAACAGGTGTTCGCCCCCGCGCGCCTGATCGGCTTGGATGCCGACCTCCACAGCCTGGAGCTGAGCCGTGAAGAAGCCGCTCGCCAAGGCTTGGCCATCGAGCTGATCGGCAGCGATTGCGCGACGCTTGAAGTGCCGGACGCCAGCGTCGACATCCTGTTCTGCCACCAGACCTTCCACCACCTGGTCGAACAGGAGCGCGCCCTGCACGAGTTTTACCGCGTGCTCAAGCCGGGTGGCTATCTGCTGTTTGCCGAGTCCACCGAGGCCTACATCGACACCTGGGTGATCCGCTGGTTGTTCCGTCACCCCATGCACGTGCAAAAAAGCGCCGAGGCCTACTTGCAGATGCTCCGCGAGCAGGGCTTTGAGTTCGGCCCGCAAAACGTCTCGTACCCGTATTTGTGGTGGAGCCGCGCGACCGATTTCGGCCTGCTGGAACGCTGGGGCCTGCGCAACCCGCCGCCGGTGGGCCAGCGGGAAGAAACCCTGGTCAACTGCGTGGCGCGCAAACCGCTGGCGAGCGCCGCGCCATGATGCGCAGTCTGCTGATCGCTTGCCTGTTGCTGCTGAGCGCCTGTGCCGGCCAGCCGCCGCTGCCGGAAAAAAACCCGGCCCTGGCCTTGCCCCTGCAGTTGCACGTGCAGCGCCTGGCGGACGGCCAGAGCCAGGATTGGTTGCTGGTGATCCAGCGCGAAGACGGCGCCATCCGTTGGTCGATGATGGACCCGCTGGGCATCCCCCAGGCCCGACAAAAGCTGATCGATGGCCAGTGGCAAGCTGACGGCCTGCTGCCGCCCAACCCTCAGGCACGCGAGCTGTTCGCCGCGCTGCTGTTTGCCCTGACCTCGGCCGACGATCTCCGTGCGCTCTACCCCCGCGCCCAGGCGATGGACCTGACGCGTACCCTGCCGGGCCACTGGCAGATCGTGTATCAGTCCTGCGAAGTGTTCAGCGTGAACATCAGCGGCCAACCCTTGAGCTACCGCGTAACGCCGCTGGGGGCCGCCCGATGACCGCCTACCTCAACGCCCTTGGCATCGTCTGCGCCCTCGGCCGTGGCCAGGCCGAGGTCAGCCGCAACCTGTTTGCCGGTGATTGCTCAGGCACGCGCGCCGAAAGCGGCTGGGTGCCCGAACGCGTATTGCCGGTGGGCAGTGTGCCGGGTGAGTTGGCAACCATCCCGGTGGAACTCGGCCAGCAGAGCAGCCGCAACAATCAACTGCTGCTGGAGGCGGCCTTGCAGATCGAAGGCGAGATTCGCCAGGCGATCCGCACGTACGGCGCCTCGCGGGTCGGCATCGTGCTGGGCACCAGCACCTCGGGTATCGACGAAGCCAGCCGCGGTATCGCCGAGTACCTGCGCGATCAGCACTTCCCCAGCGACTATGACTACCAGCAACAGGAACTCAGCGCCCCGGCGAACTTCCTCGCCGACTGGCTGCAATTGAGTGGCCCGGCCTATGTGATTTCCACCGCGTGCACCTCCAGCGCCCGCGCGCTGATGAGCGCCCGGCGCCTGCTCGACCTGGGCGTGTGCGATGCGGTGCTGTGCGGCGGCGTGGACAGCCTGTGCAAGCTGACCCTCAATGGTTTCAGTGCGCTGGAAGCGGTGTCGAATGAGCGCTGCAACCCGTTCTCGGTGAACCGTAACGGCATCAACATCGGCGAAGCCGCCGTGTTGTTTGTGATGAGCCAGGCACCCGCGCCAATTGCGCTGTTGGGCGGCGGTGCCAGCTGCGATGCGCACCATATTTCCGCACCCGAGCCGACCGGCAAAGGCGCGTTGCAGGCAATGCGCAAGGCCCTGGCCAACGCGAACCTCACGCCCGAACACATCGGTTACCTGAACCTGCACGGCACCGCCACCCAACACAACGACGCCATGGAAAGCCTGGCCGTCGCCAGCCTGTTTCCCCAGGGCGTGGCCTGCTCGTCGACCAAACCCATGAGCGGCCATACCCTGGGCGCGGCGGGTGCGTTGGAAGCGGCGTTCTGCTGGCTGAGCCTGACCCACGGCCGGCTGCCGCCCCACGTGTGGGACGGCCAGCCCGACCCGGCGCTGCCTGCCTTGCAATGGGCAAACACCGGCGACACCCTTGAAAAACCCCGCTTGATGAGCAACTCGTTTGCCTTCGGCGGCAACAATATCAGCCTGATTATCGGAGAGGCCCCATGATCAATTGGCCACTCGCCGAACTGCTGCCCCACGCGGGCGACATGATCCTGATCGACCAGGTGCTGTCGTTCGATGAAGAGCAGATCCACACCCGCACCACCGTCAGGCCTGGCGGCCTGTTCAATCGCGCCGACGGCAGCCTGCCGGCCTGGGTCGGCATTGAGCTGATGGCGCAAAGCGTCGCGGCCTACGCCGGCTGCCGGGCGCGCCAGAACGATGAAGCGGTGGAACTGGGTTTCCTGTTGGGCACACGTAAGTTCGAGTGCAACGTGGCGCACTTCCCCGCAGGCGCGCAGTTGACCATCCACGGCTTACGCTCCCTGGAAGACGACAACGGCATGGGTGTGTTCGAATGCCACCTCACCGGGGACGGTATCCAGGCCAGCGCCCGCTTGAACGTATTCAGACCGCCCCAGGCGGCCACTTATTTAGATGAATCGAAGGACGAAACGCCATGACTGAATCCGTACTGGTCACCGGCTCCAGCCGTGGTATCGGCCGCGCTATCGCCCTGCGCCTGGCCCAGGCCGGCCACGACATCGTGCTGCATTGCCGCAGCGGCCGTGCCGAAGCCGATGCCGTACAGGTCCAGATCCAGGCCCTGGGGCGCAAGGCGCGGGTGTTGCAATTCGATGTGGCGGATCGTGCAGCGTGCAGGGAGATCCTGGAAGCCGACGTAGAAGCCCATGGCGCCTACTACGGCGTGGTGCTCAATGCCGGCCTGACCCGTGACGGTGCGTTTCCGGCGCTGTCGGAAGACGACTGGGACGTGGTGATGCGCACCAATCTGGACGGGTTCTACAACGTGCTGCACCCGGTGATGATGCCGATGATTCGGCGGCGCGCCAGCGGGCGCATCGTGTGCATTACCTCGGTCTCGGGGCTGATCGGCAATCGCGGCCAGGTCAACTACAGTGCGTCCAAAGCCGGCCTGATCGGCGCCGCAAAGGCCCTGGCCATCGAGCTGGGCAAGCGCAAGATCACCGTCAACTGCGTGGCGCCCGGCTTGATCGACACGGCGATGCTGGATGAAAACGTACCGGTGGAAGAATTGATGAAAATGATCCCGGCGCAGCGCATGGGTACCCCGGAAGAAGTCGCCGGCGCGGTGAACTTCCTGATGTCGGCCGAAGCCGGCTATATCACGCGCCAGGTCCTGGCCGTGAACGGGGGCTTGTGCTGATGAAGCGCGTCGTCGTCACCGGCATGGCCGGCATGACCTCCCTGGGCGGTGATTGGGCCACCATTTCGGCCAATTTCCGCGCCAACCGCAGCGGTATCCGGCGCATGGATGAGTGGGACCGCTTCACCGAACTGAACACACGCCTGGCCGGGCCCATCGATGATTTTGTGGTACCGGCCCACTGGACGCGCAAACAACTGCGCAGCATGGGCCGCGTCTCGCGCCTGGCGGTGTGGGCGGCCGAGCAAGCCCTGCAGGACGCCGGCCTGCTCGGCGACGAGTCGATCAAGGACGGCCGCATGGGTGTGGCCTGTGGCTCGTCCACCGGCAGCACCGATGAGATCAAGGCATTCGGCAATATGCTGCTGAACTCGGTGGCCGAGGGGCTCAACGCCAACTCGTACGTGCGCATGATGCCGCACACCACGGCGGCGAATATCAGCATCTTTTTCGGCCTGACCGGGCGTTTGATCCCCACGTCAAGCGCCTGCACCAGCGGCAGCCAGGGCATCGGCTACGCCTACGAGGCAATTAAGTTCGGCCGCCTGCCCTTGATGCTCGCCGGCGGCGCCGAGGAGCTGTGCCCCACCGAAGCCATGGTGTTCGACGCGCTCTACGCCACCAGCCTGAAAAACGACGCACCGCAGACCAGCCCGCGCCCCTACGACAGCGGGCGTGATGGCCTGGTGATCGGCGAAGGCGGCGGCATGCTGGTGCTCGAAGAGTTGGAACATGCCCTGGCGCGCGGCGCGCATATCCACGCCGAACTGGTCGGCTTCGGCAGCAATGCCGACGGCCAGCACACCACACGCCCGGAACAAAAAACCATGCGCCGCGCCATGGAGCTGGCCCTCGAAGATGCGGGGCTGGAACCGTCCGCCATCGGCTACGTGAACGGCCACGGCACCGCCACCGATCAAGGCGACATCGCCGAAACCCTGGCCACCAGCAGCCTGTTCGGCAGTCGCATGCCCATCAGCTCGCAAAAGAGCTTCCTCGGCCACACCCTGGGGGCGTGCGGGGCGCTGGAGTCGTGGTTCAGCATCGAGATGATGAACCGCAACGAGTACGTGCACACCTTCAACCTGACGTCCGTCGACCCGCAATGCGGCGCGCTGGATTACCTGCAGGGTGAATTCCGCGAGATGCACCACGACTACGTGATGAACAACAATTTTGCCTTTGGCGGCGTGAACACATCGCTGATCTTTCGCCGCTGGTCCTGAGTTTTTAATCGATTGGAGAATACGGAATGTCTTCCTTGCTACGCGCCACGTTGATCACCCTGGCCCTGTTGACCACTGCTGGCTGCACCAGCAAGCCAATACTCAACACCCAGCACGACCTGCCGGCCAACACGCAGGTCAGCGAAGAAAAAATGAAAGCGGTCATCATCAACGCCCTGCAAAAGCGCGACTGGACGGTGCAACGCCTGAGCCCGCAACTGGTGCAGGCCGAGATCACTGTGCGTAACCAGTACTACGCGGCCGTCGACATCCGCTACACCCGCACCAGCTACGCGATCACCTACCGCGACAGCCGCGAGCTGGGCTACAAGGACGGCAAGATCCATCGCAACTACAACCGCTGGGTCAACAACCTGGACAGCGACATCATGGCGGGCTTGCGCAGCAACGGCGTGAGTGGCGAGGCGGGCTCGGCGGCGCAGTTGTTTGAGCAGACCGGGACGTCCAAACAGAACTGAGGCGTTCAATTCTCCAGAAACGACAAAGGGCGCCTTTCGGCGCCCTCTTCGCAAGCAGGTTGGCGTGTCATCGCCGCTTCCTGCCTGAAATCAGCTGCCCTGCACCGCCGACTGACGTGTCAATAACGCCACAAACGCCGCCGCCATCGGTGTCTGCACGCCTTTGCGCTGTACCAGCCACACCGACGTCACGGCCTGCGGGTCGAGCAACCTGCGATACACCACGCCATCGATGCGGATGCGTTGGTAGGACGCCGGCAGCACCGACACGCCCAACCCGGCCGCCACCAAACCAATAATGGTCATTGCCTCCCCCGCTTCCTGGGCGAAGTGCGGACTGAAGCCGGCGTCGCGGCACAGGGTGAGCAGTTGGGCGTACAAGCCGCTGCCGTAGGTCCGCGGGAAGAACACGAACGGCTCCTGCGCCAGTTGCGCCAAGTGCAAACCCCGTTCGCTGCCTTCCGCCAACGGATGACCGGCGTTCAGCACCGCGACCAGTGGCTCACGCATCAATTCGATCACGTTCAACGAATCCGGCAACGGCAACGGGCGCATCAGCCCCACCTGGATCGACTCATCCACCAGCGACTCGGCCACCTCGGTGCTGCTCATTTCCTGCAGGTGCAGGTGCACTGCGGGGAAGGCCTGGCGAAACGCAAAGATCGCCTGGGGAATGCTCGCGTTGAACGGCGCCGAAGAGGTGAAGCCGATTTTCAACTCGCCCAGTTCACCCAGCTGCGCCCGCCGCGCCACATCCGATGCCTTGTCCACTTGCGCCAGCACCAGCCGCGCTTCGTGCAGGAACAGTCGACCGGCCTCGCTCAGTTCCACCCGACGATTGGTACGCTCGAACAACCGCGCCCCCACTTCCTGCTCCAGCGCCTGGATCTGCTGGCTCAGCGGCGGTTGTGAGATGCCCAGTACCTGCGCGGCCCGGCCAAAGTGCAGCTCTTCGGCGACCGCGATGAAGTACCGCAGATGACGCAATTCCATATCAGCCTCATTAGGTCGCTAAAGCTATCAAACAGGTCGAACAATATATTGGAAAGAATCATTAGCCAGCTATATTCTTTTTTGCACTGCCAGCCTGACCGGCTTTTGCTCCCCGAGGTCCCCGTGAAATCTGCTGTCGCTCCGCTCGCTCAAGATGCCCCGCCCACCGTCCTGGATGTGGTGGCGCAGCTCAACGACGTGTACATCGAAAAGGGCACGCCGATGTTCATGCGTACGGTGCTGGCCCTGTTCTCCGGCGGTTTTGCCACCTTTGCCCTGTTGTACTGCGTGCAGCCGATGATGCCGGCGCTGTCCCACGAGTTCTCTATCAATGCGGCGCAAAGCAGCCTGGTTTTATCGGTGTCCACGGCGATGCTGGCGCTGGGTTTGCTGATCACCGGACCGATCTCCGACACACTGGGGCGCAAGCCGGTGATGGTCGCGGCGCTGTTCTGCGCGGCGCTGGCCACCATTGCCAGCGGCCTGATGCCGTCCTGGCAAGGGATTTTGCTGATGCGCGCGCTGGTGGGGCTGTCCCTCAGCGGCCTGGCCGCCGTGGCGATGACCTACCTCAGCGAAGAGATCCACCCGCAGCACATCGGCCTGGCCATGGGCCTGTACATCGGCGGCAACGCGATTGGCGGTATGAGCGGGCGCCTGATCACCGGCGTGTTGATCGACTTCGTCAGCTGGCACACCGCAGTGCTGATCATCGGTGGCCTGGCGCTGATCGCCGCCACGGTGTTCTGCAAGATCCTTCCCCAATCGCGCAACTTCCGCGCCAGCAGCCTCAAGCCGCGCACCCTGCTGGACGGGTTTGTCATGCACTTCAAGGACGCGGGCCTGCCGTGGCTGTTCCTTGAGGCCTTCCTGCTGATGGGCGCGTTCGTGACGATGTTCAACTACATCGGCTATCGCTTGCTGGCCGATCCGTACGATCTGAGCCAGGCCGTGGTCGGTCTGCTGTCTGTGGTGTACCTCTCGGGCATCTACAGCTCGGCAAAAATCGGCTCGCTGGCCGACCGTCTCGGCCGTCGCCGCGTGCTGTGGGGCACCATCGTGCTGATGTTAAGCGGCATGGCATTGACCCTGTTCACGCCGCTGTGGCTGGTGATTCCAGGCATGCTGGTATTCACGTTCGGCTTCTTCGGCGCCCACTCGGTGGCCAGCAGTTGGATCGGCCGCCGCGCAGTCAAGGCCAAGGGGCAGGCCTCGTCGCTGTACCTGTTCTGCTATTACGCCGGCTCCAGCATTGCCGGGACGGCGGGCGGGTTCTTCTGGCACTTGGCCGGGTGGAACGGCATTGGGGCGTTTATCGTTGCGCTGTTGGTCGGCGCGTTGCTGGTGGCGGTGAGGCTGGCGAAGTTGGCGCCGCTGCAAACAGCCTGACAAACAAAAACGCCCGGCATGCGCCGGGCGTTTTTTATCGAGCGGCAATCACTCGTGATACTGCGCCGACAGTTCATGCACCGCGCGCAGGAACGCACCGGCATGCTCCGGGTTCACTTCCGGCGTGATGCCATGGCCCAGGTTGAACACATGCCCGGTGCCCTTGCCATAGCTGGCCAGGATACGGCCGACTTCGGTGCGGATCGCTTCCGGCTTGGCGTACAGCACGGTCGGGTCCATGTTGCCTTGCAGCGCAACGCGGTTGCCCACGCGCTGACGGGCTTCGCCCAGGTCACACGTCCAGTCCAGGCCCAGTGCATCCGCGCCGGCGTCGGCAATGCTTTCCAGCCACAGGCCGCCGCCCTTGGTGAACAGGATGACCGGCACTTTGCGGCCTTCGTGCTCGCGGATCAGGCCGCTGACGATCTTGCGCATATAGGCCAGGGAAAACTCCTGGTACGCCGCCGCCGACAGGTTGCCGCCCCAGGTGTCGAAGATCTGCACCGCTTGCGCGCCGGCCATGATCTGGCCGTTGAGGTAGGACGTCACCGACTGCGCGAGCTTGTCCAGCAGCAGGTGCATGGCTTGCGGGTTGTCGTAGAGCATGGCCTTGGTTTTGCGGAAGTCTTTCGACGAACCGCCTTCGACCATGTAGGTAGCCAGGGTCCATGGGCTGCCGGAGAAGCCGATCAGCGGCACGCGGCCGTTCAGCTCGCGGCGGATGGTGCTTACGGCGTCCATCACGTAACCCAGGTCTTTGTGCGGGTCGGGGATCGGCAGGGCTTCGATGTCGGCCAGTGTGCTGACGACCTTCTTGAAACGCGGGCCTTCGCCAGTTTCAAAGTACAGGCCCTGACCCATGGCGTCAGGAATGGTGAGGATATCGGAGAAGAGGATGGCCGCATCCAGTTGTGGATAACGGTCCAACGGCTGCAGGGTGACTTCGCAGGCGAACTCCGGGTTCATGCACAGACTCATGAAGTCGCCGGCGTGGGCGCGGCTGGCGCGGTATTCCGGCAGGTAGCGGCCGGCTTGACGCATCATCCACACCGGGGTGACGTCTACAGGCTGCTTGAGCAGGGCACGAAGGAAACGGTCGTTCTTGAGGGCAGTCATGTCGGCATCCGCAAAAAAAGTGCGGGCATTTTCTCAGAGCGAGACGGAGAAAGACAGTGACTCGCGACAAGCTACCAGCGGCAAGTTTAAAGCTCGATTGCTTCAACTTGCCGCTTGCAGCTTATCGCTCGCAACTGGCGTCGTCAGACGCCCAGGTAATCCAGGATCCCTTCAGCGGCATTGCGCCCTTCGAAGATTGCCGTCACCACCAGATCGGACCCGCGCACCATATCGCCACCGGCGAAGATTTTCGGGTTGCTGGTCTGGTGCTTGTACTGGCCTTGCTCCGGGGCGACGACGCGGCCCTGGCTGTCGGTCTGGATCTGGAACTGCTCGAACCACGGCGCCGGGCTTGGGCGGAAGCCGAAGGCGATGACCACGGCGTCCGCCGGGATGATCTCTTCGGAACCCGGGATCGGCTCAGGGCTGCGACGGCCACGGGCGTCCGGTTCGCCGAGACGGGTCTCGACCACCTTCACGCCTTCGACGCGGTCTTCACCCACGATCGCAATCGGCTGGCGGTTGTAGAGGAATTTCACGCCTTCTTCCTTGGCGTTCTTCACCTCTTTGCGCGAACCGGGCATGTTCGCTTCGTCACGACGGTACGCACAGGTCACCGACTTGGCGCCCTGACGGATCGAAGTACGGTTGCAGTCCATCGCGGTGTCGCCACCGCCGAGTACCACGACTTTCTTGCCTTTCATGTCGACGAAATCTTCCGGCGACTTTTCAAAGCCCAGGTTGCGGTTGACGTTGGCGATCAGGAAGTCGAGCGCGTCATACACACCCGGCAGGTCCTCACCGGCAAAACCGCCCTTCATGTAGGTGTAGGTGCCCATGCCCATGAACACGGCATCGTATTCTTCGAGCAGTTGCTCCATGGTCAGGTCTTTGCCGATCTCGGTGTTCAGGCGGAACTCGATGCCCATGCCGGTGAACACTTCGCGACGGTTGCTCAGTACGGTTTTTTCCAGCTTGAACTCGGGGATACCGAAGGTCAGCAGGCCGCCGATTTCCGGGTTCTTGTCGAACACCACCGGGGTCACGCCGCCGCGCACCAGCACGTCGGCACAGCCCAGGCCGGCAGGGCCCGCGCCGATGATCGCGACGCGCTTGCCGGTCGGCTTGACCTTGGACATGTCCGGACGCCAGCCCATGGCGAACGCGGTGTCGGTGATGTACTTCTCCACCGAACCGATGGTCACCGCGCCGAAACCGTCGTTCAGGGTGCAGGCACCCTCGCACAGACGGTCCTGCGGGCACACCCGGCCGCACACTTCCGGCAGGGTGTTGGTCTGGTGCGACAACTCGGCGGCGGCGAGGATGTTGCCCTCGGCCACCAATTTGAGCCAGTTGGGAATGAAGTTGTGCACCGGGCACTTCCATTCGCAGTACGGGTTACCGCAGCCCAGGCAGCGGTGGGCCTGGTCGGCCGAGTGCTGGGGTTTGAAGGGCTCGTAGATCTCCACGAACTCTTTCTTGCGTTGACGCAACAGTTTCTTCTTCGGATCTTTGCGCCCGACATCGATGAACTGGAAGTCGTTATTCAGACGTTCAGCCATGTTAAAACCTCATCAAACTCTTCAGGCGCATATCACTGCGGGTTGGCACGGATGCTGGAAAGCAACGATTTCAGGTTGGCAGCCTTGGGCTTGACCAGCCAGAAACGACGCAGGTAATCATCGAGGTTTTCGGCGAGGTTACGCCCCCATTCGCTGCCGGTCTCCTCGACGTACTCGTCCAGCACGTGCTGCAAGTGGTTCCGGTAGGACTCCATGGCTTCGCCGCTGATCCGCTGGATCTCGACCAACTCGTGGTTGACCTTGTCGACGAAGGTGTTGTCCTGGTCGAGCACGTAGGCGAAGCCGCCGGTCATGCCCGAGCCGAAGTTGTAACCGGTCTTGCCCAGTACCGCGACAAAGCCCCCGGTCATGTACTCGCAGCAGTGATCGCCAGTGCCTTCGACCACGGTGTGGGCACCGGAGTTACGCACGGCGAAACGCTCACCGGCAGTCCCTGCGGCAAACAGCTTGCCACCGGTGGCGCCGTACAAGCAGGTGTTGCCGATGATGGCACTGTCCTGGGATTTGTAGACGCTGCCTTTAGGCGCAACGATGACCAGTTTGCCGCCGGTCATGCCCTTGCCTACGTAGTCATTGGCATCGCCTTCCAGGTACATGTGCAGACCGCCGGCGTTCCACACGCCAAAGCTCTGGCCCGCAGTGCCCTTGAAGCGGAAGGTGATCGGCGCCTTGGCCATGCCTTGGTTGCCGTGTTTGCGCGCGATTTCGCCGGAGATGCGTGCGCCGATGGAGCGGTCGCAGTTGCAGATATCCAGGGCGAACTCGCCACCGCTGGCGTCGCTGATCGAAGAAGCCGCCATCTCGACCATCTTCTCGGCCAGCAGGCCCTTGTCGAACGGCGGGTTACGTTCCACGCCGCAGAACTGCGGCTTGTCGGCCGGGATGTGATCGCTGCCCAACAGCGGCGTCAGGTCCAGGTGTTGCTGCTTGGCGGTCTGGCCCTGAAGGATCTCCAGCAGGTCGGTACGGCCGATCAGCTCTTCGAGCGAGCGCACACCCAGCTTGGCCAGCCACTCACGGGTCTCTTCGGCGACGTAGGTGAAGAAATTCACCACCATGTCGACGGTGCCGATGTAGTGATCCTTGCGCAGCTTCTCGTTCTGGGTTGCCACGCCGGTGGCGCAGTTGTTCAGGTGGCAGATGCGCAGGTATTTGCAACCCAGGGCGATCATGGGCGCCGTGCCGAAGCCGAAGCTTTCGGCGCCGAGGATCGCGGCCTTGATCACGTCGAGGCCGGTTTTCAGGCCGCCGTCGGTCTGTACCCGCACTTTGCCGCGCAGGTCGTTGCCGCGCAGGGTCTGGTGGGTTTCCGCCAGGCCCAGTTCCCATGGCGCACCGGCGTACTTGATGGAGGTCAGCGGCGAAGCGCCGGTGCCGCCGTCATAGCCGGAGATGGTGATCAG
This sequence comes from Pseudomonas sp. EYE_354, assembly GCF_023148575.1. Classification (NCBI taxonomy): domain Bacteria; kingdom Pseudomonadati; phylum Pseudomonadota; class Gammaproteobacteria; order Pseudomonadales; family Pseudomonadaceae; genus Pseudomonas; species Pseudomonas sp. EYE_354. The sequence goes on along the minus strand of NZ_JAHXNQ010000003.1, from coordinate 124,409 downwards.
GTCGGCATAAGCCTTGGCCACGCCGGCGGCGATGGTGCCCACGCCGGCTTCCGCCACCAGTTTCACCGAGACCAGAGCCTGCGGGTTGACTTGCTTGAGGTCGAAAATCAGCTGCGACAAGTCTTCAATGGAGTAGATGTCGTGGTGCGGCGGCGGCGAAATCAGGGTCACGCCCGGCACTGCATAACGCAGCTTGGCGATCAGACCGTTGACCTTGCCACCTGGCAACTGCCCGCCTTCACCGGGCTTGGCGCCCTGTGCGACTTTAATCTGCAGCACTTCGGCGTTGACCAGGTATTCGGGGGTTACGCCGAAACGACCGGTGGCGACCTGCTTGATTTTCGAGCTTTTGATGGTGCCGTAGCGCGCCGGGTCTTCGCCGCCTTCGCCGGAGTTGGAACGCGCCCCCAGGCGGTTCATGGCTTCGGCCAGGGCTTCGTGAGCCTCCGGCGACAGCGCGCCCAGGGAAATACCGGCGGAGTCGAAGCGCTTGAGGATCGACTCCAGCGGCTCGACTTCGCTGATGTCCATCGGCGTGTCCAGGGTCTTCACCTTGAACAGGTCGCGGATCATCGACACCGGGCGGTTATCCACCAGGCTCGTGTATGCCTTGAACTTGGCGTAGTCGCCCTGCTGCACAGCGGCTTGCAGGGTGCTGACCACGTCCGGGTTGTACGCGTGGTATTCGCCACCGTGCACGAACTTGAGCAGGCCGCCTTGCTGGATCGGCTTGCGCGCGCTCCAGGCTTCGGCTGCCAGGGCTTTCTGTTCGGCTTCGATGTCGACGAAACGCGCACCCTTGATGCGGCTTGGCACGCCACGGAAGCTCAGCTCGCAGACTTCTTCGGACAGGCCGATAGCTTCGAACAATTGAGCGCCGCGGTAGGACGTGACGGTGGAGATGCCCATCTTCGACAGGATCTTCAGCAGGCCCTTGGTGATGCCTTTGCGGTAGTTCTTGAACACCTCGTAGAGGTCGCCCAGCACTTCACCGGTGCGGATCAGGTCGCCCAGTACTTCGTACGCCAGGAACGGGTACACCGCCGAGGCGCCGAAACCGATCAACACCGCGAAGTGGTGCGGGTCGCGGGCGGTGGCGGTTTCCACGAGGATGTTGGAGTCGCAACGCAGGCCTTTTTCGGTCAGGCGGTGGTGCACCGCCCCGGTGGCGAGGGAGGCGTGGATCGGCAACTTGCCGGGCGCGATATGGCGGTCGGTCAGCACGATCTGAGTACGACCGGCACGCACGGCTTCTTCGGCCTGGTCCGCGACGTTACGCACCGCGGCTTCAAGGCCCAGGCTCTCGTCGTAGTTCAGGTCGATGATCTGGCGGTCGAAGCCTGGACGATCCAGGTTCATCAGCGAGCGCCACTTGGCCGGGGAAATGACCGGCGAGCTGAGGATCACGCGCGAAGCATGCTCAGGCGATTCCTGGAAGATGTTGCGCTCGGCACCGAGGCAGACTTCCAGGGACATCACGATGGCTTCACGCAGCGGGTCGATCGGTGGGTTGGTCACCTGGGCAAACTGCTGGCGGAAATAGTCGTACGGCGTGCGCACGCGCTGGGACAGCACGGCCATCGGCGTATCGTCGCCCATGGAGCCGACGGCCTCGTAGCCTTGCTCGCCGAGCGGACGCAGCACCTGGTCACGCTCTTCGAACGTGACCTGGTACATCTTCATGTACTGCTTGAGCTGGTCGATGTCGTAGAAGGCCGAACCGTGGTCGTTGTCTTCCATGGTCGCCTGGATACGCAGGGCGTTCTTGCGCAGCCATTGCTTGTACGGGTGACGGGACTTCAAACGGTTGTCGATGGCGTCGGTGTCGAGGATCTGCCCGGTTTCGGTGTCCACGGCCAGGATCTGGCCTGGGCCGACGCGGCCTTTGGCAATCACGTCTTCGGGCTGATAGTTCCACACGCCGATTTCCGAGGCGAGGGTGATGAAGCCGTTGGTGGTGGTGACCCAACGCGCCGGGCGCAGGCCGTTACGGTCGAGCAGGCACACGGCGTAGCGGCCATCGGTCATGACCACGCCGGCCGGACCGTCCCACGGTTCCATGTGCATCGAGTTGTACTCGTAGAACGCACGCAGATCCGGGTCCATGGTTTCGACGTTCTGCCACGCAGGCGGAATGATCATGCGCACGCCACGGAACAGGTCGATACCGCCGGTGACCATCAGTTCGAGCATGTTGTCCATGCTGGAGGAGTCCGACCCCACGCGGTTGACCAGCGGGCCAAGCTCTTCGAGGTCCATCAGATCGTTGGCGAACTTGGTGCGACGGGCAACGGCCCAGTTGCGGTTACCGGTGATGGTGTTGATCTCGCCGTTGTGGGCGAGGAAGCGGAATGGCTGAGCCAGCGGCCATTTCGGCAGGGTGTTGGTGGAGAAGCGCTGGTGGAACACGCAGATCGCGGTTTGCAGGCGCTCGTCGCTCAGGTCCGGATAGAAGGCGGTCAAGTCCGCCGGCATCATCAGGCCTTTATAAATGATGGTCTTGTGCGAAAAGCTGCAGATGTAGTGATCGGCATCGGCGGCGTTGGCCACGGACGAGCGGCGACGGGAGGTGAACAGCTTGATCGCCATGTCCTGGTCGCTCAGGCCGTCGCCAGCGATGAACACTTGCTCGATCTGCGGCAGGCGCTCAAGGGCCAGGCGACCGAGCACGCTGGTGTCGATCGGCACTTTGCGCCAGCCGACGAGCTGCAGGCCGGCAGCGATGATCTCGCGATTCATGTTCTCGCGCGCGGCTTCGGCTTTGACCGGGTCCTGGTTGAAGAACACCATGCCTACGGCGTATTGCTTGGGCAGGTCGACCGCGAAATGCTCTTTGGCGATGGCGCGCAGGAACTGGTCGGGCTTTTGAATCAGCAAGCCGCAACCGTCACCGGTCTTGCCGTCGGCGTTGATCCCACCGCGGTGGGTCATGCAGGTCAGGGCCTCGATGGCCGTTTGCAAAAGGGTATGACTGGGCTCGCCCTGCATGTGGGCTATCAGGCCGAAACCACAGTTATCCTTGAATTCATCGGGTTGGTACAGACCTGCTTTCATAGACACTTTCTCACCAGGCTGCCTCTTATACCGAGGCAAATTTCTTTTCAATTCAACCGGTTACCTTCCACGCCGAACGTACGCCGGCTTAGCGGGGGCAAAAGGGAGGTCATTGTACACACCGACACAGACGCTCACAAATTTAGCGACGAAATGTCGCAAATCTATGTCGCATTTATGAAAGGTTTAAAGCGATACGCTGTGCTAGTCAAAACTTTTTTAATTCTGACCGCTACGACTCAAAAGCTACTGTGACGCAGACACCACAAAGCGCGCGGCCTGTAGAGGTCGCACGCACTTGCGATTTTAATTTTGAGGTGCCGGGAGGGCGGCCTGGGTAAGGCCGCCGGATCTTCAGCGAGTTGTGGCCAGTTCTTGTTGAACGCTGGCAACCGTGCGAGGCCAAGGTTTACCAGCCTGAACCTTCGCTGGCAAGGCTTTGATCGCCGAATCAGCTGCGGCGCGGGTTGGGAAGCTGCCGTAAGTGATCACGTAGAGAGGCTTGCCGTTGAGCACTTTCTTGAAATAACGGTACTCGCCGCCCTGCTCTTTCACGAACGCCTGGGCGTTGGCTTCGGAGCTGGTGCCCAGGACCTGCACCACGAAGTTGCCGGTAGGCTGGCTGCTGTACCAACTGCTGCCCGCGGCGCCCGCTTTGGCAACGGTGGCAGGTTTTTCAGCTGGCTTGGCCGCTGGCGCCGGTTTGGCAGCCGGCGCAGGCGCGACAGTTTTGGTGACCGGTGCGGGGTTGGCGGTGGCGACCGTAGGCGCCGGCACCGGCTTGGCAGCCGGCTGACCCCCTGGGACGCCCGCCGGTGGTGCCGTGGTGGTCACGGTCGGCGGCGTGGTACTGGAGCCTTCCACCGGAACGCCATCGTCGCCTTCGGAAATACCTCCGGCCTCTTCGGCAAGCGGACCGCGCATCACTGGCTGACCGACCATCGGCAGGTTGGTCGGTTGGCCGGAGTTGGCAAATTCAACGTTTGGCGTGGGCTTGCCCAGCGGCAACTGCGCCTGTTCGGTTGGCGCGCCGGCGGTGGTCGGGGCCTTGCTGCGACCGGGGATCAGCCAGGCGGCGGCAACGGCGACCACGACAACGGCGGAAATCGCCAATACGTGCTTCTTAGGCATAGTGAACCCCATCTTTGGACGCTTGACCGCAGAGCGGCTGGCAATCATGGCTTCGATCATTGCATCGCGGGCAACCTGGTTGATGGTGCCTGGCCAGCCGCCTGCGCTGTCGTGAATATCAGAGATCTGAGAAGCGGAGAAAAGTTCGATACCGGCCCCTGCGCCTTCGAGGCGTTGAGCCAGGTATTCGCGGGTTTCGTCCTCCTCGTATGGCTGCAGTTCGATGACGTGGAACAGCTCCTGATCACCACTGATCTGTTCCAGATCGGCGATCAACGAGGACTCACCGAACAGGAACACATGGGGGCGACCTTCAGGCGTACCCGCCGCCAGCGCCAACAGCGCTTCGAGGGCGGACTCGTCAAGCTGCTCGGCATCATCCACCAGCAGATAGACTTCCTGGCCGGTCAGCCCCAGTTGCACCACTTGCTTGAGGATCGCGTTCGGCTCGGCAGTGGACACGTCCAGCGCCTGTGCAACCTGGCGCAACACGCCTGCCGCATCACCGGCACCACGGGCCGACACCACCACGCTCTGTACCGACTGCTTGTTGGTGCTGGCCACCAGGGCCTGGCGCAACAGGGTCTTGCCGCTGCCCAGCGGGCCGGTCACGACCAACAGCAATTGGCTGTAGCGCGCGAGGTGGTGCAACTGACCCAGCACCGGTTTGCGCTGGGCCGGGAAGAATTTGAAACCTGGCACCCGCGGCGCAAAAGGGTCGTGGCTCAGGTGGTAATGGCCGAGGAACGCCTCGTCGGCATGCAAACTAGTCATCGGGATCTTATTAACCTTTAAGCTGGACCAGGGCGCGGTAATCCGCTCCCAGCGTGGCCTGTAAAATCTCTTTCGGATAATCGTCGGTCACGACTGCTTCACCCATGTGGCGCAGCAGCACCAGTCGCAGTCGACCGTCGATCACTTTCTTGTCTATCGCCATATGTTCGAGGAAGTCCGCCTCGGTCATCTCCTGCGGCGGAATCACCGGCAAGCCGGCACGCTGGAACAGGCGGATACCGCGATCGCGCTCCTGGGCGGTGATCCAGCCCAGGCGATGCGACATCTCCAACGCCATCACTGTGCCAGCCGCTACGGCCTCTCCATGCAGCCACACACCATAGCCCATGTGCGTTTCGATCGCATGGCCGAACGTGTGGCCCAAGTTGAGGGTGGCCCGCACGCCGGACTCACGTTCGTCGGCATTGACCACCAGCGCCTTGGCGGCGCAGGAGCGGGAGATCGCTTCGGTCAGCGCCACTTGGTCAAGGGCGCGCAAGGCGTCGACGCGCTCTTCCAGCCAGACCAGGAATGGTTCGTCACAGATCAAGCCGTACTTGATGACCTCGGCCAACCCGGCCGACAGCTCGCGCGGCGGCAGGGTGTTAAGGGTCGCGGTGTCGATGAGCACGGCTTGGGGCTGGTAGAACGCACCCACCATATTCTTGCCCAACGGGTGGTTGATACCGGTCTTGCCGCCCACCGACGAATCGACCTGAGACAACAGCGTGGTCGGCACTTGGATAAAGTCCACGCCACGCTGGTAGCAGGCGGCCGCGAAGCCTGCCATGTCGCCGATCACGCCGCCGCCCAGGGCAATGACAGTAGTACGCCGGTCATGGCGTGCGGTGAGCAGGCCATCGAAAATCAGTTGCAGAGTTTCCCAGTTCTTGTGTGCTTCGCCGTCGGGCAAAATCACAGAGATCACGGAGTATGCCGCCAGGCTGCGGCTCAGACGCTCAAGATACAGCGGCGCAACCGTTTCGTTGGAGATGATCGCCACTTGCCGCCCGGCAATATGCGGTGCGAGCAACTCGGGCTGGTCCAACAGACCTTCGCCAATATGGATCGGGTAGCTGCGCTCGCCTAGATCGACCTTAAGTGTCTGCATGTGTCCCCGCGTTAGAGATGGTGTGACGACCGACAGCGTCAAGATTCGACACTGCCTGATGGCTCTACGCCACACCCCGTAGGGTGAAAGCGCGCCGCCGAGAATAGCGCATTTCGGGCCTGGCTTTAACGGGGTGGCAGCCGTTGCAGGCGCTCAAGAATGTCCAGCACCACCATCCGAGGGGGCCGCTCATCGGTTTCCACCACCAGATCGGCGATTTCCCGGTACAGCGGATCGCGCAGCGTCAGCAGGTCGCGCAAGGTTTTTTCCGGATTGGCCGTGCGCAACAGTGGGCGATTGCGATCGCGGGCGGTGCGACCCACCTGCTGTTCGACCGATGCGTGCAAATAAACCACCCGTCCGCCGGCATGCAGCGCCCGACGGTTTTCATCGCGCATCACTGCGCCACCGCCGGTGGCCAATACCACGCCGTCGCAGCCGCACAGCTCGGCGATCATCGCCTGCTCGCGGTCACGAAAGCCCAGTTCGCCTTCCTTATCGAAGATCCACGGGATATTGGCACCCGTGCGCAATTCAATTTCCTTATCGGAGTCTTTGAATGGCAGGCGCAGCTCTTTGGCCAGCAAACGGCCGATGGTGCTTTTACCAGCCCCCATCGGTCCTACAAGAATCAAATTTCGCACAGAATCAACGACTCACAGCAATCGCCTGGTTATTCATAATACGCGGAGTCAGGAATACCAGCAGCTCGGATTTTTTCTCCGCCAGCACATCGCGCCGGAAAAGGCGGCCAAGATACGGCACATCGCCCAAAAATGGCACTTTATCTACCACTTTGCTTTGGGTATTGGAGAAAACTCCGCCAATCACGATGGTCTCGCCATCCTTGACCAGCACCTTGGCGTTGACCTCGTTTTTCTTGATCGGCGGAACGTCGTTGAGTTTGTTCAGGTAGTCCGGCTCATCCTTGGTCACCTTGACCACCATGATCACGTGGTCATCAGGGGTGATCTGCGGCGTGACTTCCAGGGACAACGAGGCTTCCTTGAATGACACCGACGTGGCGCCCTGGGAGGTGGATTCCTGGTAGGGAATCTCGGTGCCCTTGAGGATGCGTGCGGTCTCTTTGTCGGAGGTGACGACCTTGGGCTGCGAGACGATTTCGCCGTTCCCGGTTTTTTCCATGGCCGTCAGCTCCAGGTCCAACAGCAGGTTATCGGTGATATAGGCGATGCCCAGACCGGAGGTACCGCCCAACGAACCCAGGTCGACAAATGGTGAGCTGGGCGGGTTGTCCGGCGCTTGCGCACCGTCAGCCACGGGCTTGTCGACACCGCCAGCCACCCAGTTGCCACGATTGAGCCGCCCCCCCCAGCGCACACCCAGGCTTTTGTCATAGTCGACATTGGCCTCGACGATGCGCGCTTCGATCATCACCTGGCGAACAGGAATATCCAGCTGCGCCACGATTCGTCGCAGCTCTTCGAGTCGCTCGCCGGTCTGGTAGGCGATGATGTTGTTGGTGCGATCATCCACCGCCACCGAGCCGCGCTCATCGGTCGTACCTTCCAGGCCGCTCACCGACTGGAACAGTTTGGCCAGGTCGGCCGCCTTGGCGTAATTGACCTGCAGCAGTTCACGACGCAACGGCGCCAGGTCGGCCATTTGCTTTCGCGACTCCAGCGTCAGCAGTTCGCGCGCGGCCAGCTCTTCGGCCGGCGCCACGAGCAACACGCCGGCGTTAATCCGCTTATCCAAGCCTTTGGTTTGCAACACCAGGTCCAACGCCTGATCCCAGGGCACATCCTTGAGGCGCAGCGTGATCGAGCCTTGCACCTCGTCACTGGCCACCAGGTTGAGGCCCGCTACGTCAGCGATCTGCTGCAGTACGGCGCGCAACTCGATGTTCTGGAAGTTGAGGTTAAGTTTGTCGCCTTTGTAGGCGCCCGACACTGCGTTGCCAGGCGGTGGCAACTGGATCAGATCCATGCGATTGGGCACAGCGACAGCCATCGGTGCCGTGAACGCTATCCATAGCGCCACACCGAAGGACGAAAAAGTCCTTTTCATTGGTTTAGTCCGTTATGAGTTGATGTTTAGCACGAGGGTTCGCGGGCGTTCCAGCCATGCGCCCTGCTCATCGGGGAACAGCTCGACCAGCTCGAGATGGCCGGCATGGATCGCCGTGACCCGGCCATGATCCGGCCCCAGGTAATCACCGACCGCCAGGCGGTAGACCGTTGATGCCGCTTGCAGCAGCGCAAACGTCTGCGTGCCGCGGGACAACGTGCCGACCATTTTGAACTGGTCCACCGCAAGGCCTTCCAGCACGCTTCGTGGTCGAGCAAGGTCCGGAGCCTGCGCAAACCGCCCCGGCACATGATCGACTTGCAGAGCCGATGGCTGGAACGGATCGCGCAGCGCAGTGGCGTCGTAGACAAATGAGGGCCGTTGAGGGAGCACCTCGCCGCGACTGACGTCTGGCCGCGTCAGCCAATAGGTGGTGGCCAGCATGTCCAGGCGCAGCAGGCCGCCATCCCTTTGCAGGGAGACATCGCGCACCATGGTCATTCGCGAAAGGCTGCCCAAGGCGCTCACGAACGTTGCCAGGTCGTGATAACCCCCAGTGACGCCGAGTTGGACGGGTTGCTCGACATAGAACGCCTGGGGCCGCTCATCCAATGGCATGACGCTCTCGACCACCAGACCATTGGCCAGTGCCAGCCTGGCGATATCCTCCAGCAGGCCGGGCATTTCAGACGCACGGGGCAATTGCTGCAACAGCTCATCGGCCTTTAACTGCATACGCTGCAATTGTTCAGCCTGCGCATCGAGGGCAGCGCTGAAGACGGCGTTTTCCGCGAACCGGCGCTGCAGAACCTCGCCCTGAGTCTCGACCTGAGACAAGCGCTGCCGGGATGCACTCAGGACCATCAGCTCACCCACTACCAGCACCATCCCCGCCAGCGCGCAGCCAAGCAAGACCTTGGCAGGCCAGGGCCATTTTGCAGCGTTGTGGGTCAGTGCGTAGAAATCGAGCCTGGGCAGGCTCATGGCTGGGCCTCGGAAGACGCTCCCTGACGCACCATCATTTGAAATTCGTTGTTGCCATGCGCACCTTCGGTTCGCACATGTTGCAGGCGGGCAGCGTGGCCACCTTCGGAGGCCTCCAGACGGCGCATCAACTGAGCGATGTCCTGACTGGATTCGGCGCTGCCGCTGATACTCACCGTATCGCCCTTCGCCACCACTTCATGCAGGTGGACACCCTCGGGCACTGCACGCGCCAATTGGTCCAACAGTTGGGCACTGGCCGAACGGCCATCATGCAGGTCCTGCACGACCTTCATGCGCTGGGCCAATTGCTGGCTTCGCTCCTGCAGGTCGTCGATGGTCTTGATGCTGGAGGCCTGAAGAGCAACGTCCTTGTCCAAGTGGTTGTTGCGCGTCACCTGCCGATCGATCGCCTGATCGATCACCTGGTCCGCCAGCCACACGGCCGCCAACGCCACACAGACAAACGCCAGCAGAAACGCCAGGAGATATTTGCGTCGCCGCTCTGCCAGTGCCTGACGCCAAGGCAAAAGGTTGATCAATGTCTTCAAGCGAAACTCCTCAGGGCCAGCCCGCAGGCAACTCCCATCCCTTGGGCATCCACGGCCCATTGTGCATCATTGACTCGATGGCCCGGCGTGAAGCTGGCGAAATCCTGACTGTTCGCGCGCGCCAATGCAAACGCTTCAACATCGATAACCTTGGGCACCAGCCCCGCCAGGGCCAAAACCGCCTCGCGGGCCTCCACCTGCTCCTTCAGGCACGCCGCCAGCAACACCTCGACCCGCGCGGGGTCATGAGCCGAGCGGCCCTGCACCTGAAAGTCAATGGCCATGTCATCCAGGGGGCACGGTATGTACTGCTCGGCCTCCATCTGGATCATCCATGCCATTTCATCGTCGCTGAGCCCAGCCTCCAACTCGACCACCCGCGTGATGACCGATGGCCCCGCGACCGCCACCGCCGCGCCACGGGCGCGGGTTTGCAACCGAACCAACGCCGTGTGCAAAGCGCGCCCCACACCCTCGACGTCAAGCACGGTGCCATCGACTACCGCCTGGGCAGGCAATACCTGAGTGGTATAGCCCTGGACACTGTAACCGGTGGTTGAACGCTCCAGTTCGACCAACCGGATGGACGTGTCATTGATGTCGACACCCAGCAAGGCGTCGACTTTTCGCCTGAAAAATCCCTTTGCCATAAAACTCCCTAAAACTTTGCCTGTCATACCGCCTGATTGCTGTTGTGCACCCTGCATTCGGTCGGCTTGTTCAAGCGCCGCGAATGACGCCCCAAGGCGAAAAATGCTTTAATGCCCAGCGTTTTTCCCCGCTTTTTATCTGCAGCTCGGGTTGATCCATCGTTTGCCATGCATGCCCCGACGCGTAACTCATTCTTTTCTCTGGAAATCCAAAAGCCTTGATTCGTCTGCTGAAGTTTTTCGGGTACTCCATTGTCGCGATCGTCTGCGGGCTGATGCTCGTACTCAGCGGGGCCTACCTCTACCTTAGTCCGGGTTTGCCGTCCGTAGAGGCCCTCAGAAGTATCCAGTTGCAGATTCCTTTGCGGGTCTACAGCAGCGATGAAAAACTGATCGCGGAGTTCGGCGAAATGCGCCGCACACCGATCCGTTTTGCCGATATTCCGCCTAATTTCATCAGCGCCCTGCTGTCTGCCGAAGACGATAACTTCGCCAACCACTATGGCGTCGACCCCAGCAGCCTGGTGCGTGCCGCCACGCAGTTGGTAAAAAGCGGACACATTCAATCCGGCGGCAGCACCATCACCATGCAGGTGGCGAAGAACTTCTTCCTCACCAGCGAACGCAGTTTTTCGCGTAAGGCCACCGAGATCCTCCTGGCGTTGCAGATCGAACGGCAGCTGACCAAGGACGAAATCCTCGAGCTTTACGTCAACAAGATCTACCTGGGCAACCGCGCCTATGGCATCGAAGCCGCTTCGCAGGTGTATTACGGCAAGTCGATTCGTGACGCCAGCCTGGCGCAGATGGCGATGATTGCCGGTCTGCCAAAGGCCCCTTCGCGCTTCAACCCCCTGGCCAACCCGGCGCGCAGCAAGGAACGTCGCGACTGGATCCTGGGGCGCATGTACAAGCTGGGCAAGATCGACCAGGCCGCCTATGAAAGTGCCGTGGCTGAACCATTGAATGCCAGCTATCACGTGCCGACGCCGGAGGTGAACGCACCCTATATCGCCGAAATGGCCCGTGCCGAAATGGTCGGACGCTACGGCAGCGAGGCCTACACCGAAGGTTTCCGCGTGACCACCACGGTGCCAAGCGACACCCAGGAAATCGCCAATAACGCCGTGCATTCCGGCCTGATCACGTATGACCAGCGTCACGGCTACCGGGGCCCTGAATCACGCCTGCCGGGCAAGACCCTGAGCGCCTGGGCCACCGAACTGGGCAAACAACGCGCGATCAGCGGCCTGGAGCCGGCCATCGTCACCCAGGTGAACAAAGATGGCGTGCAGGTACTCACCCGTACCGGCGAAGCCCACGTGGCCTGGGACAGCATGAAGTGGGCGCGGCCTTTCCTGAACACCAACAGCATGGGCCCGATGCCCAAGCAGCCATCGGACGTTGCGCAAGTGGGAGACCTGATCCGCGTGCAACGCCAGAAGGACGACAGCCTAAAATTCAGCCAGGTGCCGCTGGCCCAGGGCGCACTGGTCTCCCTCGACCCGCAGAACGGTGCGATCCGTGCCCTGGTCGGTGGTTTCGCCTTTGAGCAGAGCAACTACAACCGCGCCACCCAGGCCAAGCGCCAACCGGGCTCGAGCTTCAAACCGTTCATCTACAGCGCCGCGCTGGATAACGGCTACACCGCCGCCAGCCTGGTCAACGATGCGCCGATCGTGTTTGTCGACGAGTACCTGGACAAGGTCTGGCGTCCGAAGAACGACACCAACACGTTCCTCGGCCCGATCCGCATCCGCGAGGCGCTCTACAAGTCGCGCAACCTGGTGTCGATCCGTCTGCTGCAAGCGATGGGCGTAGGCAAGACCATCGACTACATCACGCGCTTTGGCTTCAACAAATCGGACCTGCCGGCGAACCTGTCCCTGGCCCTGGGCACCGCCACGCTCACGCCGATGGAAATCGCCACGGGCTGGAGCACTTTTGCCAATGGCGGCTACAAGATCACGCCGTACCTGATCGACAAGATCGAAAGCCGTAATGGCGACACCCTGTTCACCGCCAACCCGCCACGGGTGCCCGGTGACGTGGTCAATGGCGTAGCCGCCACCGACGGCATGGCCGCGCCGAGCAACGGCGGGATTACCATTGAGCCGACGCCAGGGGCCGCACCGGCCGCAAACGCAGCACCGACCGAGCCGCAAACGCCCGCCGTGGCCGAGCGCATTGTCGATGCCCGTACCACTTATATCCTCAACAGCATCCTTGAAGACGTGATCAAAAAAGGCACCGGCCGTCGCGCCCTGGCCTTGGGCCGTGCGGATATCGCGGGCAAGACCGGTACCACCAACGAATCCAAGGACGCCTGGTTCTCCGGCTACAACGCCGACTACGTCACCACCGTGTGGACAGGCTACGACCAACCTGAAAGCCTCGGGCGCCGCGAGTTCGGTGGCACCGTCGCGCTGCCGATCTGGATGAGTTACATGGGTGCGGCCCTTAAAGACAAACCGCTGCACACCCAGCCGGAGCCGGAAGGCATCCTCAGCCTGCGGATCGACCCGATCAGTGGCCGCGCAGCCTCGCCAAGCACGCCGAACGCCTATTTTGAGCTGTTCAAGAGCGAAGACACGCCGCCGTCGGTCAATGAACTGGGCAACGGCGTGGTACCGGGCAGCCCGCTGCCGGCAGATGAGGCGGCGCCGATAGATCTCTTTTAGAGAGCGGCAAGAACCATCTGCCGTGCGCTGCTCTTTAAGCTTGCAGCGTGCAGCTTCCCCATAAAAAACCCCGGCTCAGAGGCCGGGGTTTTTTATGGGGCTGCGATTAACCGTTGAACACATCATCCACGCTTTGCAGCGGGTAGTTCTTCGGATACGGCAGGGTGGCCACACCGGTCTCGATCGCGGCCTTGGCCACGGCGTCGGAGATCAGGGTGATAAGGCGCTTGTCCATTGGTTTCGGAATGATGTACTCACGGCCGAATTCCAGTTTGGCGCCGCCGTAGGCGTCGCATACATCCTGAGGCACCGGCAGCTTGGCCAGTTCGCGCAGGGCGTTGGCGGCAGCTACTTTCATCTCTTCATTGATGCGCTTGGCGCGAACGTCCAGGGCACCACGGAAGATGAACGGGAAGCCCAGAACGTTGTTGACCTGGTTCGGGTAGTCCGAACGACCGGTGGCCATGATCACGTCGTTGCGAGTGGCATGGGCCAGCTCCGGGGCGATTTCCGGATCAGGGTTGGAGCAGGCGAACACGATCGGGTTGGCCGCCATCGACTTCAGGCCTTCAGCGCTCAGCAGGTTCGGGCCGGACAGGCCGACGAACACGTCTGCACCATCGAGGGCGTCAGCCAGGGTGCGCTTGGAGGACGGGTGGGCAAACATCGCCTTGTACTGGTTCAGGTCGGTACGCTCGGACTGGATCACGCCCTTGCTGTCGACCATGTAGATGTTTTCCAGCTTGGCGCCCATGCTCACGATCAGCTTCATGCAGGAGATGGCCGCAGCGCCGGCACCCAGGCAGACGATCTTAGCGTCGGACAGGGTTTTGCCAGCGATTTCCAGGGCGTTGATCATCCCGGCTGCGGTCACGATCGCCGTGCCGTGCTGGTCATCGTGGAATACCGGAATGTCGCACTGCTCGATCAAAGCCTTTTCGATCTCAAAGCACTCAGGTGCCTTGATGTCTTCCAGGTTGATGCCACCGAAGGTGATGGAGATGCGCTTGACGGTGTCGATGAAGGCCTGCGGGCTTTCGGAGTCGACTTCGATGTCGAATACGTCGATGCCGGCGAAGCGCTTGAACAGCACGCCCTTGCCTTCCATGACTGGCTTGGATGCCAATGGGCCGAGGTTACCCAGGCCAAGAATCGCGGTGCCATCGGAAATCACTGCAACCAGGTTGCCCTTGCCGGTGTACTTGTACGCCAATTCAGGGTCACGGGCGATTTCACGTACGGGCTCGGCAACACCAGGGCTGTAGGCCAGCGAGAGGTCGCGAGCAGTGGCAGTGGCTTTGGTGAGCTCTACACTCAGCTTTCCTGGACGAGGATTGGCATGATATTCGAGAGCGGCAGTTTTCAAATCAGACATATCGGCATTCCGCTTTTACTGTTGGTCGACGGACCGCCGAGGATACTCGTGTCGTAAAGCCCCTACAAGACTGCTCGGTCACAGGTGTCAAGGCCCCGCAGCGCCGTACTTTAGTCTAAAGCCACGGGATACAAGGGCCGCACTGTTCACAATTCAATTAAAAAATGTCTACAATTTTTTATTCAAAAGTGGATTTGAGCATACCGGGATCGGTCAGCGGCAACATCCAGCGCGCCTGGCTGCTCTTCAGGCCGCCACGCGAAGAACGATCCTGAATCCAGCCTCGCGCCTCGACCTGCTTGCCTTGCAGACCATCCAGCAGCGCGCTGTCGAATTGACGGGCCAGATCGGGTGCAACGCGTAATACCAGTGAACCCTGCAACTCGATCCAAATTCCACCGCGGTTGCGTTCGACTTTGCTCACCCTGCCGCTGACCAAGGCAAAGCCGGACCGCCTGAGGCTGGTCACCGATCGCACCGGCGATTGTCGCCAAAGCCCCAAACCGGCCTGACGCGCCGCGTTTTCAGCCGCCCGCTGACACGCGACGAGATCGACATTGGGCGCGACCCCCACTTGAAAGCCAAGGCCTTCAGCGAGCAGCTGCGCCTCAAGGTTCTCGCCATCGGCGCCGAAGAGATGGGCCAGGGTGCGACCATAACGGTCTTTACGCTCACGCCCAGGCATCAGGCCGACGCGACCGCCACTGGTTGCCACCAATGCCTGCAAACGCTGGCGAGCGGCGACGGCATAGGGCTCGTCGGTACGGCCTTTTTTCGCGGTTTCCGGGGCATTGAGGCCGATCATGCGCACGCTGCGACCGTCTTTGAGGCGCACCGTGTCGCCATCCACCACACGCTGCACCTCGACCTGAACCAAGGACGCCGGCGCCGGGCAAAACACCCCGGCCTGGGCGGCTTGGTGCCAAATCCCAGGCACAAAAAAGGCGCCCGCAAGGGACGCCTTTTTCAACAGCTGGCAAAAGCCCATAAGGCTTTTGAGCCTTACTCTGCTGGAGTAGCAGCAGGCTTCTTGCCGAAAGCACCAAAGCGATCTGCGAAGCGCTGTACACGGCCGCCGGTGTCCAGAGTTTTCTGCTTACCGGTGTAGAACGGGTGGCACTCGTTGCATACGTCAGTACCCAGTGGCTTGCACAGGTTCGAACGCGTTTCGAACTTGTTGCCGCAGCTGCAGGTAACTTCGATGGTTTCGTACGCTGGATGGATATCG
Organism: Pseudomonas sp. EYE_354; assembly: GCF_023148575.1. NCBI lineage: Bacteria > Pseudomonadati > Pseudomonadota > Gammaproteobacteria > Pseudomonadales > Pseudomonadaceae > Pseudomonas > Pseudomonas sp. EYE_354. Next base: position 108,839 of record NZ_JAHXNQ010000003.1, on the reverse strand, counting down.
GCTTTCATGGTGACTTCCTCGGGCTAGCGTGCCGCCACTCGACACTATTGTCGAATACCGCACGTAATTAGGCCGCGGATTCTACCAGACCTTTTTAATCACGCAAGCGGCGGTACCCGTCGCAGCTGAACATAAAAGCGCCTTTCATCAGAAAACCACGGCATACCCAACACCCCCCTCGTCTGCTAGGCTCGCGCCCCTGCATCACCGCCCGCCTTTATATGAGACTCCCCGCGTGCCCGACGCCATTTTGCGCCTAGCCCTGCCCTCGCCCCTGCGCCGCCTGTTCGACTACCGAGCCCCGGCCGGCGTGCTGCGGGCGCACTTGCAGCCGGGCATGCGCGTGCGCGTACCGTTCGGCCGACGGGAGATGATCGGCATCCTTATAGAAGTCGCCGACCACAGCGAAGTACCTGCCGAGAAGCTAAAACCCGCGCTGGCGATTCTCGACGCCACGCCACCGTTGCCGCCCGCGTTGTTCAAGCTGTGCCTGTGGACAGCCCAGTATTACCAGCACAGCCTGGGCGATACCTTGAGTTGGGCGCTGCCGGTGTTGTTGCGCCAGGGCGAGCTGGCCGAGGCACGCCAGGAGCGTTTCTGGTCGATGGTCCCCGGCGCACACCTCGACGACCCACGCATCGCCCGCGCGCCGCGCCAGCGTGAGGCCCTGGCGACCCTGGCCCAGCATCCCCATGGCGTGGCCCATCAGCTGTTGAGCAAGCTGATGCTGAGCAAAGACAGCCTGGATCTGCTGCTGGCCAAGGGCCTGGTGCAAGTGGAGATCCGCAAGCACGCCCCCGACCCACGCCATGAGCATTGGCTGGCCCAGCCGGAATTGCCGCTCAACCCTGAACAACGCGCCGCCTATGAGGCCATTCGCGCAGGGTTTGACAGTTTCCACGCGTTCCTGCTGGCCGGCGTCACCGGCAGCGGCAAGACCGAAGTCTATTTGCAGTTGATCCGCGAAACCCTGCAAGCCGGCAAACAGGCGCTGGTGCTGATCCCGGAGATCAACCTCGGCCCGCAGACCCTGGCGCGCTTCGAGCAGCGGTTCAACGCACGCATCGCCCTGGTGCACTCGGCGGTCAACGACCGTGAGCGCCTGGAATCCTGGCTCGCGGCGCGTGATGGCGAAGCCGACATTATTATCGGCACCCGCTCGGCCCTGTTCACGCCGATGAAAAACCCCGGGCTGATCATCATCGACGAGGAACACGACGGCTCCTACAAACAGCAGGAAGGCCTGCGCTACCACGCCCGTGACCTGGCGTTGGTGCGTGCGCGCCAGGAAGACATCCCGATTGTGCTGGGCTCGGCCACGCCGTCCCTGGAAAGCCTGCATAACGCCTACACCGGCCGCTACGGGCTGCTGCGCCTGAATGAGCGCGCCGGCGGCGCCAAGCAACCGCGCTTCCTGCGCCTGGACGTAAAAAGCCGTCCGCTGGACAGCGGCATTTCCGGGCCGATGCAACAAGCCATCGGCCAGACCCTCGCCGCCGGCCAGCAAGTCCTGGTGTTTCTCAACCGCCGAGGCTTTGCGCCGACACTGCTGTGCCATGACTGCGGCTGGATGTCCGAATGCGAGCGCTGCGATGCGCGCATGACTGTGCACCAGCGTCACGGCGAGTTGCGCTGCCATCATTGCGGCCACGTCGAACGGGTACCGCGCCACTGCCCGCAGTGCGGCAAGGTCGACCTGCGACCGGTGGGCGCAGGCACCGAGCGCGCAGAGGAACGGCTGGGCATCCTGTTCCCGGACTACCCGGTATTGCGGGTCGATCGCGACAGCACCTCGCGCAAAGACGCGATGAATCAGCTGTTTGCCACCATCCAGAAGGGCCAGCCGTGCATCCTGGTGGGCACGCAAATGCTTGCCAAGGGGCATCACTTTCCGCGGGTGACCCTGGTATCGATTTTGGACGCCGACGGTGGTTTGTTCTCCGGCGACTTCCGCGCCAGCGAACGCATGGCGCAGTTGATCGTGCAAGTCGCCGGCCGCGCCGGGCGTGCCGAAGAGCCGGGCAAGGTGATTATCCAGACCCACCTGGCCGACCACCCGCTACTGATTCAACTGACCGAACAAGGCTACTTCGCCTTTGCCGAACAGGCCTTGAGCGAACGCCGCTCCGCCGGCCTGCCGCCCTTTGCCCACTTGGCCCTGCTGCGCGCCGAAGCCCACAAACCGGGGCAGGCCGAAAGCTTTCTGGATGAAGCCTGCAGCGCCGCCGAGCATTTACTCGGCGAGCTGGGACTGAGCGGCATCGAATTGCTCGGCCCGGTGCCCGCGCCCATGGAGCGCCGCGCCGGGCGCTACCGCGCGCAACTGCTGTTGCAAGCCACCTCCCGCGCGCCGCTGCATCGGTTATTAAGCAGCTGGTTACTTGCCCTGGAGCAAATGCCCAGCGGCCGACAGGTGCGATGGTCGTTGGATGTAGACCCGGTAGATTTGTATTAAGCCTGGCCGCAGGTCCCGCGAAGGTTGGCAAGCCCGCCCTCGCCACGGATAATGCCCAGTTTTTCCACCTGCGCATCGCGCGCCGCCGCTTGCGGTCGAAAGAGAACACCATGAAAGACACCATTCGCCAGCTGATCCAACAAGCCCTCACCCAACTCGTCAACGAAGGTGTGTTGCCTGAAGGCCTGACGCCGGCGATCCAGGTAGAGAACACCCGCGACAAGACCCACGGTGACTTCGCCAGCAACATCGCGATGATGCTCTCCAAGCCTGCCGGCATGAAACCGCGCGACCTGGCGGAAAAAATCATCGCCGCGCTGCCGGCCGACGAGAGCATCACCAAGGCTGAAATCGCCGGCCCCGGCTTTATCAACTTCTTCCAGAACACCCAGGCCCTGGCCTCGCGCCTGGACGCCGCCCTGGCCGATGCCAGGATCGGTGCACGCAAAGCAGGGGCTGCTCAGCGCGTGGTCGTCGACCTGTCGGCACCGAACCTGGCCAAAGAGATGCACGTGGGTCACCTGCGCTCGACCATCATCGGCGACGGCGTGGCGCGGGTGCTGGAGTTCCTCGGCGACACCGTGATCCGTCAGAACCACGTGGGCGACTGGGGCACGCAGTTCGGCATGTTGATGGCCTACCTGCAAGAGAACCCGATCACCAGCAACGAGCTGTCGGACCTGGAAAATTTCTACCGCGCCGCCAAAAAGCGTTTCGACGAGTCCGAAGCATTCGCCGATCGCGCCCGTGGCCTGGTGGTCAAGCTGCAGGCAGGCGATGCCGAATGCCTGGCGCTGTGGAACCGTTTCCGCGATATCTCGCTGTCCCACTGCCAGGAAATCTACGAGCTGCTCAACGTCAAGTTGACCATGGCTGACGTGATGGGCGAAAGCGCCTACAACGACGACCTCATCAACGTGGTCAACGACCTCAAGGCCAAGGGTCTGCTGGTGGAGAGCAACGGCGCCCAGTGCGTGTTCCTCGAAGAATTCAAGACCGCCGACGGCGAGCCGCTGCCGGTGATCATCGTCAAGGCCGATGGCGGCTACCTCTACGCCACCACCGACCTGGCCGCCGTGCGCTACCGCAGCGGCGTGCTCAAGGCTGACCGTGCGCTGTACTTCGTCGACCAGCGCCAGGCGCTGCACTTCCAGCAGGTGTTCGAAGTGGCGCATCGTGCAGGCTTCGTGACTCACCCGATGCACATGGAACACATGGGCTTCGGCACCATGAACGGCGCTGACGGCCGCCCGTTCAAGACCCGCGACGGCGGCACGGTCAAACTGATCGACCTGCTCAACGAAGCCCAGGAACGTGCCTACAACCTGGTGAAGGAAAAGAACCCGGAACTGGCCGAGGCCGACTTGCGCAACATTGCCCGCGTGGTCGGTATTGGCGCGGTGAAATACGCCGATCTGTCCAAGCATCGCACCAGCGACTACAGCTTCAACTTCGAACTGATGCTCAACTTCGAAGGCAACACCGCGCCGTACCTGCTGTACGCGTACACCCGCGTGGCCGGCGTGTTCCGCAAACTGGGCAAGGACTTCAACGAAGTCGAAGGCCGGATCATGCTGGACGCGCCCCATGAACAGGAACTGGCGGCCAAACTGGCCCAATTTGGCGAAGTGCTGAACAGCGTCGGCGAAAAGGGCACGCCGCACATCCTGTGCACCTACCTGTATGAAGTCGCCGGCCTGTTCTCCAGCTTCTACGAGAACTGCCCGATCCTCACCGCCGACGACGAAGCGCAGAAGCAAAGTCGCCTGCGCCTTGCCGCACTGGCTGGACGGACCCTCAAGCAAGGCCTGGAACTGTTGGGCCTGGAAACTCTGGAGCGTATGTAAGTTGGCTGCCAAGAAAAAACCTGCACCCAAGCGCGGCGCCAGCCGCTACCAGGCCCCGGCGAAGAAGCCGATTCCGGGCTGGTTGTGGATGGCCATCGGTCTTTCCGTCGGCGCGTTTATCGTGTTCTTGATGAAGCTGGATCCAGGCCAGGGTGATGACGTCAAACGGGTCAAACAGGAACAGCAGAAGGCCAGCAAAATCGCTGAAGCCAACAAGACTGCGCCGAGCCCGACCGCACCGGTGAAGCCGAAGTACGACTTCTACACCTTGCTACCGGAATCGGAAGTGATCGTGCCGCCCGACGCCGTGCCGGAAAAAACCCTGCCGACCCCACAAGTGCCGACCACCCCGGTGACGCCGGCAGAAGCGGCGAAAATCGACACCGCGCGCGCCCAGGCGGCGCTGGCCGGGATTACCCCACCGCCGGCACCGCCCGTGGCCGAAACCAAAGCGGCGCCTGTGACCAAGTTCTTCCTGCAAGCGGGCTCGTTCCCGAAACAGGCGGATGCGGACCGTGTGCGGGCGCAGATCATCCTGTTGGGCCAGTCGGTGACGGTGGAGTCCGGTACGGTCAAGGACGCGACCTGGTACCGCGTGCTGGTCGGGCCGTTCAGCAACCGTGAACAGCTGACCGTGGCCCAGAAACAATTGGCCGGCGCCGGGTTTAGCAACCTGTTGTTACAACAACGCCAGAGCCGCTGACCCCAGGCAACACCAGTCAAAGTGTCTGAGGGCGCTTGTGGTGGTGAGCGGGCTCGCCCCGCGCGGGTGCAAACCCGCTCATCACCGCAAGCCTGCTCAGCACATGTCCTACGCTTGAAATCACCCCCACCACCCCCATATCAGTTTCCATCAGGGCATTTTCGCCCCGCTGCGTGGAGACTCTCCCCTTGACCACCATCGTTTCAGTACGTCGCCACGGCAAAGTCGTCATGGGCGGCGACGGCCAGGTTTCCCTGGGTAATACCGTGATGAAAGGCAACGCCAAAAAAGTGCGTCGCCTGTACCACGGCCAGGTACTCGCCGGTTTCGCAGGCGCCACCGCCGACGCTTTCACCCTCTTTGAGCGTTTCGAAGGCCAACTGGAAAAACACCAGGGCCACCTCGTGCGCGCCGCCGTCGAGCTCGCCAAAGAATGGCGCACCGACCGCTCCCTGAGCCGCCTGGAAGCCATGCTGGCTGTTGCTAACAAAGACGCGTCCCTGATCATCACCGGTAACGGTGACGTGGTTGAGCCAGAGCATGGCCTGATCGCCATGGGTTCCGGCGGTGGCTACGCCCAAGCGGCGGCCAGCGCACTGCTGAAGAAAACCGATCTGTCGGCCCGTGAAATCGTCGAGACCGCCCTGGGTATCGCAGGCGATATCTGCGTGTTTACCAACCACAACCAGACCATTGAGGAGCAGGACCTCGCAGAGTAAGCCGTAGGCTTATTCCCGCTTGAGGCCGCCAAACACTATGTCCATGACTCCCCGCGAAATCGTCCACGAACTCAACCGCCATATCATCGGCCAGGACGATGCCAAGCGCGCCGTTGCCATCGCCCTGCGTAACCGCTGGCGCCGCATGCAACTGCCCGCCGAACTGCGCGTTGAAGTAACGCCCAAGAACATCCTGATGATCGGTCCGACCGGTGTCGGTAAAACCGAGATCGCCCGTCGCCTGGCCAAACTCGCCAATGCACCGTTCATCAAGGTCGAAGCGACCAAGTTCACCGAAGTCGGCTATGTGGGCCGCGATGTGGAGTCGATCATCCGTGATCTGGCCGACGCCGCCCTGAAGATGCTGCGCGAACAGGAAGTGACCAAGGTCAGCCACCGCGCCGAAGACGCCGCCGAAGAACGCATCCTCGACGCCCTGCTGCCACCGGCACGCATGGGCTTCAACGAAGACGCCGCGCCGTCGTCGGACTCGAACACCCGCCAGCTGTTCCGCAAGCGCCTGCGCGAAGGCCAGTTGGACGACAAGGAAATCGAGATCGAAGTCGCCGAAGTGTCTGGCGTAGACATCTCTGCCCCGCCTGGCATGGAAGAAATGACCAGCCAGTTGCAGAACCTGTTCGCCAACATGGGCAAGGGCAAGAAGAAGAGCCGCAAGCTCAAGGTTAAAGAGGCCCTCAAGCTGGTGCGCGATGAAGAAGCCGGGCGCCTGGTGAACGAGGAAGAGCTCAAGGCCAAGGCCCTCGAAGCGGTCGAGCAGCACGGCATCGTGTTTATCGATGAGATCGACAAAGTGGCCAAGCGCGGTAACTCCGGTGGCGTCGATGTCTCCCGCGAAGGCGTGCAGCGCGACCTGCTGCCGCTGATCGAAGGCTGCACGGTGAACACCAAGCTGGGCATGGTCAAGACCGACCACATCCTGTTCATCGCCTCCGGTGCGTTCCACTTGAGCAAGCCAAGCGATCTGGTGCCGGAGCTACAAGGCCGTCTGCCGATTCGCGTGGAACTCAAGGCGCTGACGCCGGGCGACTTCGAACGCATCCTCAGCGAACCGCACGCGTCGCTCACCGAGCAATACCGCGAACTGCTGAAAACCGAAGGCTTGAAGATCGAGTTCCAGGCCGACGGCATCAAGCGCCTGGCGGAGATCGCCTGGCAGGTCAACGAGAAGACCGAGAACATCGGTGCCCGTCGCCTGCACACCTTGCTTGAGCGCCTGCTCGAGGAAGTGTCCTTCAGCGCGGGCGACATGGCCGGTGCGCAGAATGGCGAAGCGATCAAGATCGACGCCGACTACGTCAACAGCCACCTGGGCGAATTGGCGCAGAACGAAGACCTGTCGCGATACATTCTGTAAGCCGCAAGCTGTAAGCTACGAGCCGCAAGCTGAACACACTCAACTTGCCGCTTGTAGCGTGCAGCCCAAGGTGTCCCCCAATGCCAAAATTCCCCACCGCTGTTAATTTGCACAAAACCTCCAACACCCTCGGCCTCACCTACGGGCCCGATGAGGTCTACCAGTTGCCCGCCGAACTGCTGCGGGTGCACTCGCCTTCCGCCGAGGTCCAGGGCCACGGCAAACCCATCCTGCAATTCGGCAAGCTCAACGTTAAGTTGATCAAGATAGAACCAGCCGGTCAGTACGCACTGAAATTGACCTTCGACGACGGACATGACAGCGGACTGTTCACCTGGGACTACCTCTATCAACTCGCCGTGCGTCAGGACGCGCTGTGGGCCGATTATCTTGCCGAGCTCAAGGCCGCCGGAAAAACCCGCGACCCGAGTCAATCGGTCGTGCGGCTGATGCTCTAGCCCAGGCCTCTTGCTCATTAGTGGGCATTTTCTAATTTCATCTGCTTGAATGCCCTGTCGCGCGGCCAACGATCGGCCCGCTTGCGAAAAAATTTAAACTCGGGTAACCAATGGAACTGGCAAGTTCCCTGCATTTGACGATGCGGTATCAACGGTCACCCGAGTCGCAGTACCAGGCTTGTGTTGTGTATCGAAACTTCGTGCGCAGCGGTACCCGGTACTCGTCTTTCGGACAATGGAGCGTCGTAGATGAGTAACAAGAACAACGATGACTTGAAACGCCAGGCCTCGGAAAACACCCTGGGGCTGAACCCGATCATCGCGTTACGCAAAAAGGATTTATTGGCTTCAGCAAAGATGGTGCTGACCCAAGCCATCAAGCAACCGTTGCACAGCGTCAAACACGTCGCCCATTTCGGCGTTGAACTCAAGAACGTGATGTTCGGCAAATCGGCGCTGGCGCCGGAGAGCGACGACCGTCGCTTCCACGACCCGGCCTGGAGCCAGAACCCGCTCTATAAACGCTACCTGCAGACCTACCTGGCGTGGCGCAAGGAACTGCACGACTGGATCGGCGACAGCAACCTGTCGGAACAGGACATCAGCCGCGGCCACTTCGTGATCAACCTGATGACCGAAGCCATGGCCCCCACCAACAGCGCGGCCAACCCGGCAGCCGTCAAACGTTTCTTTGAAACCGGCGGCAAAAGCCTGCTCGACGGCCTGTCGCACTTGGCCAAGGACATGGTGCACAACGGCGGCATGCCGAGCCAGGTCAACATGGGCGCCTTTGAAGTGGGCAAGTCCCTGGGCACCACCGAAGGCGCGGTGGTGTTTCGCAATGACGTGCTGGAGCTGATCCAGTACAAGCCGATCACCGAACAGGTGCATGAGCGCCCACTGCTGGTGGTTCCGCCGCAGATCAACAAATTCTACGTATTCGACCTGAGCCCGGATAAGAGCCTGGCGCGGTTCTGCCTGCGTAATGGGCAGCAGACCTTTATCGTCAGCTGGCGTAACCCGACCAAGGCCCAGCGTGAGTGGGGTCTGTCGACCTATATCGAGGCACTCAAGGAAGCGGTGGATGTGGTCACGGCGATCACCGGCAGCAAAGACATCAACATGCTTGGCGCCTGCTCCGGCGGCATCACGTGCACGGCCCTGCTCGGTCACTACGCCGCGCTGGGGGAAAAGAAGGTCAATGCCCTGACCCTGCTGGTCAGCGTGCTCGACACCACCCTGGATACTCAGGTGGCGTTGTTCGTCGATGAGCAAACCCTGGAGGCGGCCAAGCGCCACTCCTACCAGGCCGGCGTGCTGGAAGGCCGCGACATGGCCAAGGTGTTTGCCTGGATGCGCCCCAACGACCTGATCTGGAACTACTGGGTCAATAACTACCTGCTGGGCAACGAGCCGCCGGTGTTCGACATTCTGTTCTGGAACAACGACACCACGCGCCTGCCCGCGGCGTTCCACGGCGACCTGATCGAACTGTTCAAAAACAACCCGTTGGTACGCGCCAATGCCCTGGAAGTGTGCGGCACGCCTATCGACCTCAAACAGGTCACCGCCGATATTTACTCCCTGGCCGGTACCAATGACCACATCACGCCGTGGCAGTCCTGCTACAAGTCTGCGCAACTGTTCGGTGGCAAGGTGGAGTTCGTGCTGTCGAGCAGCGGGCATATTCAGAGCATCCTCAATCCGCCCGGCAACCCCAAAGCGCGCTACCAGACCAGCGACACCCTGGCGGGAAAGCCGCTGGAATGGCAGGAGAACGCAACCAAGCACACGGATTCGTGGTGGCTGCATTGGCAGGCCTGGCAAGCGGAGCGGGCGGGAAAATTGAAGAAGGCGCCGACAATCCTGGGTAACAAAACTTACGCCGCGGCCGAGTCGGCACCGGGTACCTATGTGCATGAACGCTAGCTTCAAGCTGCAAGCCTCAAGCTGATTGAGTTCGGCTTGAGGCTTGAAGCTGCCCCTCTAACCCCAAGGGTTCCACCATGCCGCAACCGTTCATCTTCCGTACCATCGACCTGGATGGCCAAACCATCCGCACGGCGGTACGCCCAGGCAAGCCTCACTTGACGCCGCTGCTGATTTTCAACGGCATCGGCGCCAACCTTGAGTTGGTGTTTCCGTTCGTTCAAGCGCTGGACCCCGATCTGGAAGTGATCGCCTTCGATGTGCCAGGCGTGGGCGGTTCCTCAACGCCCAAGCGGCCCTACCGTTTTCCCGGCCTGGCCAAACTCACCGCGCGCATGCTCGATTACTTGGACTATGGCCAGGTGAACGTCGTCGGGGTGTCCTGGGGCGGCGCGTTGGCACAGCAATTTGCCTACGACTATCCGGAGCGCTGCAAGAAGTTGATCCTCGCGGCCACGGCGGCGGGAGCGGTGATGGTGCCGGGCAAGCCGAAGGTGCTATGGCTGATGGCCAGCCCGCGGCGTTACATCCAACCGTCCCATGTGGTGCGCATCGCGCCGATGATTTATGGCGGCTCGTTCCGCCGCGACTCAAAACTGGCTGCCGAGCATGCCAGCAAAGTGCGTTCGGCCGGCAAACTGGGCTATTACTGGCAGCTGTTCGCAGGTCTGGGCTGGACCAGCATCCACTGGCTGCACAAGATCCGCCAGCCGACCCTGGTGCTGGCCGGGGACGATGACCCGCTGATTCCGCTGATTAACATGCGCATGCTGGCCTGGCGCATTCCCAACGCCCAGTTGCACATCATCGATGACGGCCACCTGTTCCTGATCACCCGGGCCGAAGCCGTGGCGCCGATCATCATGAAATTCCTGGAGCAAGAGCGCCTGCGCGCAGTGATTCACCCAAGACCGGCGATGTAAGGACCACATCGCCGCGCAACTTGCCAGGAACCGACTATGGTTCTGAATTGGCGTGCCCGTTGATCGCTTGACGAAGGAGTGTTGGCTCATGCGAGAAAGACCCGTGACGAACCCGGCGCCCACCCCCGCCGCGTTCATTAATGCGCAAAATGCGATCACCGGTCTGCGCGGCCGGGACCTGCTGTCCACGCTGCGCAGCGTCGCCGTTCATGGCCTGCGCAACCCGGTGCATACCGCCCGTCATGCGCTGGCACTGGGCGGCCAACTGGGCCGCGTGCTGCTCGGTGAAACCGTGCATGAACCCAACCCGCGCGACAGTCGCTTCGTTGACCCGACCTGGGCCCTCAACCCGTTTTATCGGCGCAGCCTGCAGGCCTACCTGAGCTGGCAGAAGCAAACCCGCCAGTGGATCGACGACAGCACCTTGAGCGACGACGACCGGGCCCGCGCGCACTTTGCCTTTGCGCTGATCAACGACGCGGTGTCACCGTCCAACACCCTGCTCAACCCGCTGGCGATCAAGGAGTTACTCAACTCCGGCGGCAACAGCATGGTGCGCGGCGTGAGTAACCTGTTCGAAGATTTGCTGCACAACAACGGCCTGCCGCGCCAGGTGAGCAAGCACGCCTTCGAAGTGGGTAAGACCGTCGCCACCACCCCAGGCGCCGTGGTGTTTCGCAATGAGCTGCTGGAGCTGATCCAATACAAGCCCATGAGCGAAAAGCAGTACGCCAGGCCGCTGCTGATCGTGCCGCCGCAAATCAACAAGTACTACATTTTTGACCTGAGCCCGGCTAACAGCTTTGTGCAATACGCCCTCAAGAACGGCCTGCAGACGTTTATGGTCAGCTGGCGTAACCCGGATGTGCGGCACCGCGAGTGGAGCTTGTCCACCTACGTCGCCGCGTTGGAAGAAGCACTCAATGTGTGCCGGGCGATCACTGGCGCGCGCGAGGTCAACCTGATGGGCGCCTGCGCAGGCGGCCTGACCATCGCCGCCCTGCAGGGCCACCTGCAAGCCAAACGCCAGCTGCGCCGCATCTCCAGCGCCAGCTACCTGGTAAGCCTGCTGGACAGCCAGATCGACAGCCCCGCCACCTTGTTCGCCGATGAGCAAACCCTGGAAGCCGCCAAGCGCCGCTCCTATCAGCAAGGCGTGCTGGACGGCCGCGACATGGCCAAGGTGTTCGCCTGGATGCGCCCCAATGATCTGATCTGGAATTACTGGATCAATAACTACCTGCTGGGCAAAGAGCCGCCAGCCTTCGACATCCTGTACTGGAACAACGACAACACCCGTCTGCCCGCCGCGCTGCATGGCGACCTGCTGGACTTCTTCAAGCACAACCCACTGAGCCATCCCGGTGGCCTGGAAGTGTGCGGCACGCCCATCGACTTGCAGAAAGTCACGGTGGACAGCTTCAGCGTGGCCGGGATCAACGATCACATCACGCCGTGGGACGCGGTGTACCGTTCCACGCAACTGCTTGGTGGGGACCGGCGCTTCGTGCTGTCCAACAGCGGGCATATCCAGAGCATCCTCAACCCGCCGGGCAACCCCAAGGCCAACTATGTCGAGAACCACAAACTGAGCAGCGACCCGCGCGCCTGGTACTACGACGCCAACCATGTCGAAGGCAGTTGGTGGCCGCAGTGGCTGGCGTGGATCCAGCAACGCTCGGGCGTACAACGCGAAACCCTCACCGCCCTGGGCAACCAGAATTACCCACCAATGGAAGCGGCGCCGGGCACTTACGTGCACATACGCTGAGCTCAACGATCACATTAAGAAGACTGGATGAAGACCCGCGACCGTATCCTTGAATGTGCCCTGCAGTTGTTCAACCAGAAGGGCGAGCCGAACGTGTCGACCATGGAGGTGGCCAATGAAATGGGGATCAGCCCCGGCAACCTCTACTATCACTTCCATGGCAAGGAGCCCCTGGTGCTCGGGCTGTTCGAGCATTTTCAACAGGAGTTGGCGCCGTTGCTCGACCCACCGGCCGATGCGCAATTGGTGGCTGAGGATTACTGGCTGTTCCTGCACTTGATCGTCGAGCGCATGGCCCATTACCGGTTTCTGTTCCAGGACCTGTCGAACCTGGCCGGACGCCTGCCAAAACTGGCCAAGGGCATTCGCACCCTGCTCAACGCCCTCAAGCGCACACTCGCTTCGTTGCTGGCTCGACTCAAGGCGGATGGGCAATTGGTGAGCGATACCCAGGCGCTCGGGCAACTGGTGGAACAGATCACCATGACGCTGCTGTTCTCCCTGGACTATCAACGGATTCTCGGCCGCGACGGCGAAGTACGGGTGGCGGTGTACCAGATCATGATGCTGGTAGCGCCGCATCTGCTGTTACCGGCGCGGCTGGCGACGGAACGCCTGGCACTGGGCTATCTGGAGGAGCCGGCTTGAGGATCAGACACGTGACATCTGGCAGCCGGTGACGTCCATCGCGACGTTTTGGGCGCGCAAAAAAAACGCCCTGCCTTCACAGGCAGGGCGTTTGTGCGCCTGAAGAATCAGGACTGACTGGATGGCGTCGGGGTTGCCGGCGTTGCAGTCGGGGCTACAGCGGGTGCCGGTGCGGACACCGAGTTGGTTGTCGAAGCAGCCGGAGCCGGGGTGGCCGGCTTGGCGGCAACGGCAGGCTTTGGTACAGCGGCTTTTTTCGCAACTGCCGGCTTCTTCGCCGCCGCAGGTTTAGCGGCGGCCTTGGCGGCTGGTTTCGCAGCGGCTGGCTTGGCAGCAGGCTTAGCGGCTGCGGTTTTAGCCGCAGGCTTGGCTGCGGGTTTGGTGGCCGCCTTGGCTGCCGGCTTGGCCGCTGCTTTGGCCGCGACCGGTTTTGCAGCGGACTTGGCCGCAGGTTTGGCGGCTGCGGTTTTGGCAGCAGGCTTGGCGGCCGCTTTTGCCGGGGCCTTGGCCGCAGGTTTTGCAGCCGGTTTGGCGGCGGCTTTTACCAGAGGCTTGGCAGCAGCTTTCGCAGCGGGTTTGGCCGCGGCGGTTTTAGCGGCAGGCTTGGCCGCCGGTTTAGCTGCCGCTGCTTTCACTGGAGCCACTTTGGCACCGGTGAGTTTCTCGATTTGCTTGGTCAGGGTATCGACCTTGCCGTGCAATGCTTTCAATTCAGCCTTGCTCGGCACGCCCAAACGCGAAATAGCACTGTTGAGACGTTTATCCAGCGCCCCTTCAAGTTCGCCCCAAGTACCCAATACCTGTTTCTTCGCATCACTGATGCGCGAGCCGGCAGTCGCTTTAGCCGCACCGACTTGTTTACCCACTGCGCTCTTGGTCAACTTCTCGGCCTTCTCACCGTCTTTAACCAGAGTCTCGAAGAGTTTGCTGCCGTCACTGTCGATCTTCGAGTACACGCCTAAACCCGCGAGCCAGATCTTGCGGGAATATTCTTCAACTTTCCCGACCCACGAGCTGCCTTCTTTCTGAGTAGTCTTTTTAACAGCCATCCCGATGTCTCCTTAGTGTTTACGCGCGACACGTTCGAGCAATGCCGTCAGCTCTTCGAGCTTAGCAGAGAGTGTCTCCACGTCATGTTTAGACGCAATGCCAATTCGATTCAAGGCACTGGCAACACGAGTATCAAAAGCTTTTTCAACTTTATCCAGCTGAACGTCTACCAGACCTTTGACAGAGGAGACATTACTCTTTACTTGGTCAATCTGACTGTTGGCGGCATCCAGTTGTTCAATAGCAACTTTTTTGCCTTTACTTTCAACATGTTGACCACTCTTAACCAGCTCTTTGAAGTACTCGCCGCCCTCGCTGCCGACCTTGGCATAAGCGCCGAGGCCCGCCAGCCAGATCTTACGGGCGTAGGTTTTAACGTCAGTCAGGGCGCCGGTCTGTGCGTCGATTTTTTTCTTCAGGATAACTTTGGCCATAGTGCACCTCACGCAGAATAGGGTGGAGGAACGGCCCACAGGAGTTGAGGGCGTGGGCACAAAGTAGGAGGAAAAATTAGAATCGGCACCCTAAGAACATGCGGGTCACGCCAACGCCTTATCCAGCGCCTTCTCGATTTCGGATTTGATAGTGCCGCTCATGGCCGACATCAGCAGGCCCAATTCCACATCGATGCGCAGCGAATCATCGGCCACTAATACCGTGCCTTTTACCCCGGAGCGTTTGAGATTCAGGGTATCGCCAGACCACGACGGCTCAAGGCCATATTGCTCCTTGAGTTTATGCGCCAACTTCTCGGCCTTTGCCCGCGCCCCTTCTTTACCCAGGGAATGTGCACGTTCAACGGTTATACGGGCCATTGCAATGACTCCTCTTTATAGGGATATGAACACCGTCCATGCGTCAAAAGGTCTCGGTGGCGGCCTATCTTACCCATACGCGGTTTGTCAGGTAGACCGCGGTGGCATGTTTTAGGGCGGCTTCGCCACCCAGCGCGGGGCAAGCCCGCTCACTACAGATTGCGTCTGTGTCTTCAGCCTTGCCAAGACAAAGCAAGCCTTGGGGATTATCATGTCCCGCATTCTCTTTTGGTGACAGCGATATGACTGATCAGCGCAAAGGCAGCGATGCCGAACCCACCACTCACTTCGGCTTCAAGAACGTCCCGGAAAGCCAGAAAGCGGAAAAAGTCGCTGAGGTGTTCCACTCCGTCGCCGCCAAGTACGACTTGATGAACGACGTGCTCTCCGGCGGCATGCACCGTCTGTGGAAGCGCTTCACCATCGAGTTGTCGGGCGTACGCACCGGCAACCGCGTGCTGGACATCGCCGGCGGCACGGGCGACCTGGCGGCCAAGTTCTCCAAGCTCGTCGGTCCGACCGGCCAGGTCGTGCTGGCGGACATCAACGGCTCGATGCTCAAGGTCGGTCGCGACCGCCTGCTCGACAAAGGCGTGGCGGGCAATATCGAATTCGTCCAGGCCGACGCTGAAAAGTTGCCGTTCCCCGACAACCATTTCGACTGCGTGACCATCGCTTTCGGCCTGCGCAACGTCACCCACAAGGAAGACGCGATCCGCTCGATGCTGCGCGTGCTCAAGCCGGGTGGCCGCCTGTTGGTGCTGGAGTTCTCCAAGCCAACCAACGCGCTGATGTCCAAGGTCTACGACACCTACTCGTTCGCCTTCATGCCGTTGATGGGCAAGCTGATCACCAATGACGCCGAGAGCTACCGTTACCTGGCCGAATCGATCCGCATGCACCCCGACCAGGAAACCCTGAAGTCGATGATGGTCGAGGCGGGGTTCGACCGCGTGACCTATCACAACATGACCTCCGGCATTGTCGCCCTGCACCGCGGCATCAAGCCCTGATGTTGCTGCAAGGCCTGCTCGCCAGCGTTGAACACGGCCTCAACCGTGTGTTGCGCCTGGACAGTACCGCCCTGGCGCGGCTCGCGCACCTCAACGGCAAGGTGATTGCCGTCGATTGCACCAGCCCCGCCTTGCAGCTGTTTATTCTGCCCAGCGATGAAGGCCTGCTGCTCGCCAGCCAATGGGCCGCCGACGCCGACTGCACGTTGCGCGCACCGGCATCGAGCCTGTTGCACCTGGCCCTGAGCCGCAACAAGACCGCCATTTTGCACAGCGCCGACGTGGCGCTGGAAGGCGACAGCGCGGTGCTGATGGACCTGGCCGCAGTGCTGCAAGACCTGGAACTGGATTGGGAATACGAGCTGTCACGCTGGATCGGCCCCGTCGCCACCCAACTGATCAGCGGGCACCTGCGCAGCCGCACGCGCTGGTACCAGCAAGGGTTCGCCAGCCTCAACCAGAACCTCGCCGAATACCTGAGCGAAGAATCGCGCACCCTGGTCGGGCAGCGGGAAGCGCAAGCGCGCTTTCGCGAACTCGACAAGGCCAAAATCGACCTGGAACGTCTCGAGGCTCGCTTCGAGCGCCTGAGCCGTTCCCTTGATCCAAGCGATAACGCATGAAGCTGCTCGCCGTCCGCCGTTTGTTTCGTATCCAGCGCGTCGTAATCCGCTACCGCCTCGATGACCTGCTGTTCGCCCTGCCCTTGCCATGGTTCCTGCTGGCGGTGCGCTATGCGCTGCCATGGCGTTGGTTCCCGCGCAAGCAACTGCAGCTCAGCCGTGGCGCGCGCCTGCGCCTGGCGTTGCAGGACCTTGGGCCGATCTTTATCAAGTTCGGCCAGATCCTCTCGACGCGCCGCGATCTGCTTCCGGAAGACATCGCCGACGAACTGATGCTGTTGCAGGACCGCGTACCACCGTTCGACTCAAAGCAGTCGATGGCGTTGATCGAAGAGCAACTGGGCAAAAAGATCAGCGAGGTGTTCAGCCGCTTTGACGTCGAACCGCTGGCCTCGGCCTCGGTGGCGCAAGTGCACGCGGCGCAGCTCAAGAGTGGCGAAGAGGTGGTGGTGAAGGTGATTCGCCCGGGCCTCAAGCCGATCATCGGCCAGGACCTGGCATGGCTGTTCATCCTGGCTCGCGCGGCCGAGCGGTTCTCCGCCGATGCGCGCCTGCTGCACCCGGTGGACGTGGTCGCCGACTACGAAAAAACCATCTACGACGAACTCGACCTGCTGCGTGAAGCGGCCAACGCCAGCCAGCTCAAGCGCAACTTCGAGGGCTCGCCGCTGCTGTACGTGCCGCAAGTGTATTGGGACTGGTGCCGCCCCAAGGTGCTGGTAATGGAGCGCATCTACGGCGTGCAGGTGACGGACCTGGCGACCCTGGCCGACCAGCGCACCGACATGAAGATGCTTGCCGAACGCGGCGTGGAGATCTTTTTCACCCAGGTGTTCCGCGACAGTTTCTTCCACGCCGACATGCACCCCGGCAATATATTCGTCAGCACCGTCAACCCGTGGAGCCCGCAGTACATCGCGATCGACTGCGGCATCGTCGGCAGCCTCACCCCGGAAGACCAGGACTACCTGGCGCGCAACCTGTTCGCCTTCTTCAAGCGCGACTATCGCCGCGTGGCGCAGTTGCACATCGATTCGGGCTGGGTGCCGGCAGAGACCAAGCTCAATGAATTCGAAGCGGCGATTCGCACGGTGTGCGAGCCGATCTTTGAGAAACCGTTAAAAGATATTTCATTTGGCCAGGTGCTGATGCGCCTGTTCCAGACTGCGCGACGCTTCAATATGGAAGTGCAACCGCAGTTGGTCCTGCTGCAAAAAACCCTGCTCAATATCGAAGGTCTGGGCCGCCAGCTGTACCCGGACCTGGACCTGTGGAACACCGCCCAGCCGTTCCTCGAGCGCTGGATGCGCGAGCGGATGAGCCCGAAAACCATGCTGGGCAACCTGCACAGCCAGATGGAACAGTTGCCGCATTTGGCCAACATGACCCGCGACCTGCTGGAGCGCATGTCCCAGCCCCACGCCAAAGACCCCGAACCGCCGTGGCGCAAACGCAAGGACGACTGGTTCCTGCGCCTGCTGGGCGCCGCCCATTTGGTGGGCGGGGCAATGCTGGCCATTGGCGGCCCCTTGAATCAGCTGGGCCATTGGCCCGCAGGTGTCATGGTCGCCGTGGGTGTTTATCTGATCGTGCGTCGATAACCGATCCGGTTATACACTGTCGCAAATTGCCGGAGCCGAACATGAAAGACTGGCTGGACGAGATCAAGTGGGACAGTGACGGCCTGGTGCCGGCCATTGCCCAGGACTACAAGACCGGGCGCGTGCTGATGATGGCCTGGATGAACCGCGAGGCCCTGAGCCTTACCGCCACTGAGCAGCGCGCCATTTACTGGTCACGTTCGCGTGGCAAACTGTGGCGCAAGGGCGAAGAGTCCGGGCACGTGCAGACCCTGCACGAGATGCGCATCGACTGCGACGCCGACGTGGTGATCCTCAAGGTCGAGCAGATCGGCGATATCGCCTGCCACACCGGGCGTCACAGCTGCTTCTATCGCGTGTTCGAGAACGGCGAATGGAAGGTGGTGGAACCGGTGCTCAAAGACCCGCACGCTATTTACTCGGCAGGACACTGACCATGAGCGATACCCTGAACCGCGTGGCCCAGGTGCTGGAAGACCGCAAAGGTGCGGACGCCGACAGCTCCTATGTCGCCAGCCTGTACCACAAGGGTCTGAACAAGATTCTGGAGAAGCTCGGCGAAGAATCCGTCGAGACCATCATTGCCGCCAAGGACGCACAGATCAGCGGCGACTGCAGTGATGTGATCTACGAAACCGCCGACCTGTGGTTCCACAGCCTGGTCATGCTCGCCCAACTGGGGCAGCATCCGCAGGCCGTACTGGATGAACTGGACCGTCGTTTCGGCTTGTCCGGGCATGCCGAAAAGGCCTCGCGCCCGTCAGCTTGAACAACTTAAGACTAGAGGATTTGCAGCATGGGCATTTTTGACTGGAAACACTGGATCGTCATTCTGGTGGTGGTGGTACTGGTGTTCGGCACCAAGAAACTCAAGAACCTGGGCACCGACGTCGGCGAGTCGATCAAGGGCTTTCGTAAAGCCATGAACGACGACGAAAAGCCTGCCGACCCGGCTGCCAGCCCGGTGCCACCGGCACAGCCTGCGCACCCCCAGGCCGCCCAGCCGATCACCGAGCGCCGCACCTTCGACGTGCAGGCTGAAAAAGTCGAAGAGCCGACCCGCAAAGACTCGTGAGCACTGACTAATGTTTGGTATCAGCTTCTCTGAACTGCTCCTCGTCGGCCTCGTGGCCCTGCTGGTACTGGGGCCGGAACGCCTGCCCGGTGCCGCGCGCACGGCCGGCCTGTGGATCGGGCGCCTGAAACGCAGTTTCAACGCCATCAAACAGGAAGTAGAACGGGAAATCGGCGCCGACGAGATTCGCCGGCAACTGCACAACGAACACATCCTGTCGTTGGAGCAAGAGGCACGCAAAATCCTGTCCCCCGTGAATGAACAGGCCAAGCCCGCCGAGCATGTGGTCGCAAACAGCATCGCACCGGCCATAGAAGCACCGCCCGCCGTTGCCACCCCGACCGAGCCTGCGCCGACGCCCGTCGCGTCGCCCGCGCCCCATGACCCTACATTGCCGCCGCGAGCCCCATGAGCGCTGATAAACCGGAAAACGACCAGCATATGCCGCTGGTCTCGCACCTCACCGAGTTGCGAACGCGCCTGCTGCGTTGCGTAGCGGCCATTTTCATCATTTTTGCCGGGTTGTTCGCCTTCACCCAGCAGATCTACACCTTCGTCTCCACGCCCCTGCGCCAGTACCTGCCGGCCGGCGCGACGATGATCGCCACCGACGTGTCATCACCGTTCCTCACGCCATTGAAGCTGACGATGATGGTCTCGCTGTTCCTGGCGATCCCGGTGATCCTGCATCAGATCTGGGGCTTCATCGCGCCGGGCCTGTACAAGCATGAGAAGCGCATCGCGGTGCCGTTGCTGGTGTCGAGCATCCTGCTGTTCTATACCGGCATGGCGTTCGCCTACTTCCTGGTGTTCCCGCTGATCTTCAAATTCTTCGCCGCCGCCACCCCGGCCGGCGTGGAGATGATGACCGACATCACCAGCTACCTCGACTTCGTGATGACGCTGTTCTTCGCCTTCGGCGTGGCATTCGAAATCCCGGTGGCCGTGGTGCTGCTGGTATGGATCGGCGTGGTCAACGTTGCGTACCTGAAGAAGATCCGCCCTTACGTGATCATCGGCTGCTTCGTGGTCGGCATGATTCTCACGCCGCCGGACATCTTCTCCCAGACCCTGCTGGCCGTGCCGATGTGGATGCTGTTCGAGATCGGCATCCTGTTCAGCGGCTTGATCAGCAAGCGTGGCGAACACCCGGATGACCAGCCCGCCGACGACGACCAGCCACCAGCGACCCAGCCGTGAACCTGTTGCTGCTCGAGGAGGCCGACTTTATCGCGGCCGACCGCGTGGTGCTGCGTGATCGGCGTCTGGTGCACATGCAGGACGTCCACCGCGCCGCCGTAGGCGACAGCCTGCGGGTGGGGCGCATTGGCGCCTTGATGGGCACAGCCCAACTGCTGCGTCTGGACGCCGGCGAAGCCGAGCTGCAAGTGAGCTTCGACCAGGCACCGCCGACCAAACTGCCGCTGACCCTGCTGCTGGCCCTGCCGCGCCCGAAGATGCTGCGCCGCGTGCTGCAAACCGTGGCGGCCATGGGCGTGCCGAAAGTGGTGCTGCTCAACAGCTACCGGGTCGAAAAAAGCTTCTGGCAAACCCCGTTCCTGGAACCCGAGGCAATTCGCGAGCAATTGATCCTCGGCCTGGAACAGGCACGGGATACGGTGCTGCCCGAGATCATTATCGAGAAACGCTTCAAGCCCTTCGTCGAAGACCGCCTGCCGGCCCTGACCCAAGGCACCCTGGGCCTGATCGGCCATCCCGGCGACTACCCGCCCTGCCCTCGCGGCCTGGATGAGGCGGTTACTCTGGCCATCGGCCCTGAGGGCGGCTGGATCCCCTACGAAGTGGACCTGCTGGCCAAGGCAGGCTTGCAACCGGTGCAACTCGGCGCGCGAATCCTGCGGGTTGAAACAGCCGTCACCGCGCTGCTCGCACGACTGTTCTAACCTCACCACACCCCTCTCTTTTACCCCAAAGAGCCCATTCCCTACAGATATCCCGCTGACAGCCGATACCCTTCAATAAGTCCAAGCCTTGTTCCAGGGGAGTTTGCAGCATGTATCGTTGGTTAGCCGAAAAGCTGGGGAATGTCAGCGTCAAAACCAAGCTGGGCGTAGGCTTTGGCCTGGTGCTGGTATTGACGCTGATGATTATGCTCACCGGCTGGAGCGGCCTGGGTGAGGTGATCAGCCGCGGCGACAAACTGGGGTATATCTCCAGCCTCAACGGGTTGACCAAGGACCTGCGCCTGGCACGCCTGGACTACGAGATGCGCCGCGGCGAACAAGGCCCCGACGCGGTCAATGAATTGCTGAACAAGCTCGACAGTGGCCTCAAGACCGCGCGTACCCTGATCGAACAGCCGGCCGATGTAGCCCTGGTCGAGGAGCAGTTGGCGGCCGTGGACACCTACAAGCGCGCGTTCAACGACATGGTGCAGGCCGGTGCAAACCGTGAAAACGCACGCAGCAAGTTGGGTGATACGGCCGACAACGCCGTGGCCAACATCAAGGCAATCGAGAAATCCCTGCTGCAAGGTGACAGCGTCACCCAGTTCAACAGCGTGGTCGACCTGAGCAAGCTGATTCAACAGGCGCGTTTTCAGGTGCGCGGCTACACCTACAGCGGCAAAGTTGAAGCCGAACAGCCCGCACTGGATGCCATCGACAACGCCCTGAAAAAGGACGCCAGCCTCGCCAGTGAACTGCCTGAGCAATATTCGACCAACCTGCAACAGGCCAGCGTCTCGCTGCAGGCCTACCGCGCCGCCGTGAGCCAATATCGCGACTCCCAAGTGGCCAGTGCAGCGGCCCTGAAGATCATGGCCGCTCAAGGCGATCTGCTCCTGAGCCACAGCGACAAACTGACCATCTCCCAGACCGTCGTGCGCGACACCGATGCGGCGCAAGCCAAGTACTTCCTGCTGCTGGCCACCGCACTGGCAATGATCTTCGGCCTGGTCGCGGCCTGGGCCATCACCCGCCAGATCATCATCCCGTTGAACCAGGCACTCGAAGTGGCCCAACGCGTTGCCTCCGGCGACCTGAGCCACAACCTGACCTCCCAGCGCCAGGACGAACTGGGCCAGCTGCAGCGCGCCATGCAGAGCATGAGCGTAGGCCTGCGCGAACTGATCGGCGGCATCAGCGAAGGCGTGACCCAGATCGCCAGTGCTGCCGAGCAACTGTCCGCCGTCACCGAGCAGACCAGCGCCGGGGTTAACAGCCAGAAGGTCGAAACCGACCAGGTGGCCACCGCCATGAACGAGATGGCCGCAACCGTGCAGGAAGTGGCACGCAACGCCGAGGAGGCCTCCGAAGCTGCCGTGGCCGCTGATCAACAGGCGCGCGAAGGCGACAAAGTGGTCGGCGAAGCCATCGCCCAGATCGAACGCCTGGCCACTGAGGTGGGTAACTCGACCATCGCCATGGCCGACCTCAAGCGCGAAAGCGACAAAATTGGCAGCGTGCTCGACGTAATCAAGTCCGTAGCACAGCAAACCAACCTGCTGGCCCTCAACGCGGCGATTGAAGCCGCTCGCGCGGGTGAAGCCGGGCGTGGTTTCGCGGTCGTGGCCGACGAAGTGCGCAGCCTGGCCCAGCGCACTCAAAAATCTACCGAAGAAATCGAAGAACTGATCGTCGGCCTGCAAAGCGGCACCCAACAGGTGGCGACCATCATGGACAACAGCCGCGGCCTCACCGACAGCAGTGTCGAACTGACCCGCCGCGCCGGCAGCGCCCTGGAAAATATCACCCGCACCGTCTCGACCATCCAGGCGATGAACTCGCAGATCGCCACCGCCGCCGAGCAGCAAAGCGCCGTGGCCGAAGAGATCAACCGCAGCGTGCTGAACGTGCGCGACGTTTCGGAACAAACCTCATCGGCCAGTGAGGAGACCGCCGCGTCCAGTGCCGAATTGGCGCGCCTGGGCGTTTACCTGCAGACCCTGGTCGGACGCTTCCGCATCTGACCTGTGCCATGCGGCGGCCGATCATGGCCGCCGCACGTTGTGAAACTTCCTACACAGTTATCAGACCGCGAACACCTCGAATCGATTTAGCGTTTACACAGCGCTTTTTCAGATTGGGAGGTGCAGCATGTTTGCTCGACTGACCCACTTACTGGCCAACGCCAGCATCCGCCTCAAACTCTCCCTGGGCTTCGGCCAAGTGCTGATCCTCAGCCTGATCATCGCCACGACCGGTTGGCAGGCCTTGAATGCTGCACTCCTGCGTTCGAGCAACCTGACGGTGCTGGGGCAACTCAATACCGTCACCGAAGCCATGAACGCCGATCGACTGCTGTATCGGACCCTGGCGGACGCCCTCAGCCTGGGCAACATGACCGCGCAGATCGACCAAATCGACCTGCACCTGAGCTACCTGACAGACCACCTGAAGGATCCGGCCGATCTGCTGCACATCCAGGCAGCGCAGGGCTTGGTGAGCCGCGTCAAAACCGAGCTTGAACAACTGCCGCCGCTGATCGAGCAGCGCGAAAATGCCCGCCCCGCCCTCAAGCAAAGTGCGCTCCAGACCAGCGATACACTGGCCCAACTGGCCAGCGATCTGCCGGATCAAGACGACCAGCACGCACTCGATGCCATTGAGCAACTGCGCCAGGCCATGGCACAGGCCGAAGATCGCGTTCAGGAGCCCGCCTGGGCGCTCGATACATTGCAGCTCTATGCCGAGCGGGTCAGCCAGGCGCTCGATGCCCTGGACATTGCGCTGGCCGCCGTGACACGCCTGCCTGTGGATGCCTCCCAGCTCGACACCGACCTGGCGGTCTATCGCGAGCGGCTGATCCGGTTCAACGAGGCCCAAATGAGCACAGAAACCGTGCAAGAGCTGTTCAAGCAACAGCTTTCGCAACTACTGGAACACAGCGAGCGGGTGGTGCAGGGCCAGACCCTCAAGCGCGACCAAGAGGCCGATCGAACCCGCACCTGGCTGATCAGTGTCACCTCTATCGCACTGGTGTTCGGGGTACTGGCCGCCTGGTGGATTGCCCGGCAGATCGCGGTACCACTGCGTCAGGCCCTGGCATCCGCCAACCTCATCGCCAACGGTGACTTGAGTCAGGATATCCGGGTGGAGCGCACCGATGAGCTGGGCCAACTGCAGCACAGCATCAGGGAAATGGCGCACAACCTGCGCAAGCTGATCGGCGGCATCGGTGACAGCGCCCGGCAGATCGCCAGCGCGGCCGGGCAATTATCCACGGTGACCGAGCAAACCCGCAGTGTGGTCAACCATCAGAAAGACGAGACCGACCAGGTCGCCACCGCCATGAACGAAATGCTCGCCACCGCCCAGGAGGTCGCCCGACATGCCGAGCAGGCCTCATTGGCGGCGCGCGAGGCGGACAGACAAGCCAGCGTCGGGGACAAGGTGGTCGCACAAGCCATTGAACAAATCGGCCACTTGGCCAGTGAAATGACCTTATCCAGCCGGGCGATGCTGGCATTGCAGCAAGAGAGCCAAAAGATCGGCAGCGTATTGGACGTGATCAAGTCCGTGTCCCGGCAGACCAACCTGCTGGCACTGAACGCCGCTATCGAAGCCGCCCGCGCGGGCAGTGCAGGTGAAGGCTTCGCCGTGGTGGCCGACGAGGTGCGCAGCCTGGCCCAGCGCACCCAGGCGTCGGCCGAAGAAATCGAAGGGTTGATCCTGGGCCTGAACAACGGCACCCAGCAGGTGGCAGACACCATCGACAGCAGCCGCAACCTGACCGATGACAGCGTCGGCCTGACCCGCGATGCCGGGGATGCGCTGGCGGCGATTGCGCGTACGGTGTCGGTCATCCAGGAAATGAACCCGCAGATCGCCGCCGCCGCCGAGGAGCAAAGCGCAGTGGTCGAAGAGATCAATCGCAGCGTATTAAAGGTGCGTGACGCTGTCGAACACACCGCCAGCGCCAGCGATGACACGGCAGCCGCCAGTGCCCAGTTGACGCAGCTGAGCCTGGATTTACAGACACTTGTCGGTAAATTCAGGCTCTGAGCGACACAGATCCGGTGGGCTTACAGCACCTGACGCAGGAACGCCTGGGCACGGGGGTCTTTCGGTGCATCGAAGAACTCGGCCGGAGCGGCGTCTTCAAGCAACTTGCCATGGTCGAAGAACAGCACCCGGTCAGCCACTTCGCGGGCAAAACCCATCTCGTGGGTGACGCAGACCATGGTCATGCCTTCAAGGGCGAGGGTTTTCATAACGTCCAGCACTTCGCCGACCATCTCCGGGTCGAGGGCCGAGGTCGGCTCGTCGAACAGCATCACCTTGGGCTCCATCGCCAGGGCGCGGGCAATGGCGACCCGCTGCTGCTGGCCACCGGACAGGCGCGAGGGGAACTCGTTGGCCTTCTGTGCAATACCGACCTTTTCCAGCAGCGCCAGGGCCTTGGCTTCGCGCTCTTGTTTACCGCGCTTGCGCACGACCTTTTGCGCCAGGCACAGGTTTTCCAGCACGGTCATATGAGGGAACAGGTTGAAATGCTGGAACACCATGCCGACTTCGCGGCGATAGGCGTTCACATCGGTTTTCGGATCAGCCAGTTGCAGGCCGTCGATGCTCACCGAGCCCGAGTCGAAGTCTTCCAGGCCATTGAGGCAGCGCAGGAAGGTGGACTTGCCGGAGCCGGACGGGCCGATTACCACCAGCACTTCGCCCTTGGCCACCTGAGTGCTCACGTGGTCCACCGCGCGCACCACCTGACCACGGGTGTCGAAGACTTTTACCAAATCGCGCACTTCAATCACTTTGGGCGAGCCTCCGCTCAAGCCGACTGGCCATTTTCGACAGCGGCAGGTTGATCAGCAGGTACAGGCCTGCCACGCAGAACAGGATTTCAAACGGCGAAAACGAGGTGGTGATCACTTCGCGGCCACTTTTGAGCAGTTCGGTAATCGCAATCACCGACACCAGCGAGGTGTCCTTTACCAGGCTGATAAATTGCCCGGCCAACGGCGGCAGCACGCGCTTGAACGCCTGCGGCAACACCACATGCCGCATCGACTGGCTGGCACTCAGGCCCAGGGAGCGAGCGGCTTCGTTTTGACCACGGGTGATGGACTGCACGCCGGCACGCACGATTTCTGCCACATAAGCACCGGTGAACAGCGACAGCGCGGCGATCCCGGCGAACTCGCGGGACAGGTTGAGCACCGTGCCGATAAAGAAATAGAAAATGAAGATCTGCACCAACAATGGCGTGCCGCGCACCAACTCGACGTAGATCGTCGACAGGTCGCGCAAGGTCGGGTTGCTGGACAGACGGCACAGACCGGTGGCCAGACCAATCGCCAGGCCAAGGATGCCGGACACCACCGACAGCCACAGCGTGGTCCACAAGCCCCACATCAACGGTCCCAGCGCCCAGTGGCGGTTCACCCCAATCACATCGCCTTCGGCCACGTCATCGCCACGCGCCACTTGCAGGCTGTTGTCGGCGACGGTCACCCGTTGTTCGGCACCGGCGTCATTGCGCAGGGTCACTTCGGCCACGTCACCCTTGCGCACCAACTCAATGACGGTGGAGATATCCGCTGCGCGCTGGGCTTCTTCGGCCTGGTAGGCGAAGTACTGCGGTACACGGTTCCAGCGCCATTCGTAGGACATCAGCGACGTGGCGTAGTACAAGGCGCCGGCCAGACCGACCAGCACAACCACGGTCAGCAGGTGCCAGGGCCATTGGGCTTTTTTCTGTTTCATTTCACTTTCCGGGAGAGGTGTCGCCTGACAGGCCTTCATCGGGGGCAGGCCCACTCCCACAGTTGAACGCATTTCAACGTGAGAGGGGCGATGCGACGGTTCGACTTGCACCCAATGGAGTCGACTCGGTGTCAGCCCTTATTCCATGTCCTTGAGCCACTCGGAGCTCTTGAACCACTTGTCATGGATGCGATCGTAGGTGCCGTCGTTCTTGATCTGGTGCAGGAAATTGTTGATGAAGTTGATGCTGTCGTAATCGCCTTTCTTCAGGCCGAACGCCAATGGCTCAAAGGTGAAGGGTTCGTCGAGAAACACCAGCTTGCCGTTACCGACTTTCTTTTCCGCCACCACGTTGTATGGCGCGTCATACACAAAGGCATCAGCCTTGCCGTTGACCACATCCAGCACGCCTTCCTGCTCGTTGTCGTAGCCGTGGTACTTGGCTTTGGCTATCAGCTTCTTGGCGACCATCTCACCGGTGGTGCCGAGCTTGGAAGTCAGGCGGTACTTCTCGTCGTTCAGATCTTTGTAGGACTTGATGGTGCCTTCCAACTCCTTGCGGATCAGCAGGGTCTGGCCGACCACAATGAAGGGTTCGCTGAAGTTCAGGCGCAGGTTGCGCTCCTGGGTCAGGGTCATGCCGCTGCCGATCATGTCGAACTTGCCGGTCAGGAAGGCCGGGATGATGCCGTC
Source organism: Pseudomonas sp. EYE_354 (assembly GCF_023148575.1). Classification (NCBI taxonomy): domain Bacteria; kingdom Pseudomonadati; phylum Pseudomonadota; class Gammaproteobacteria; order Pseudomonadales; family Pseudomonadaceae; genus Pseudomonas; species Pseudomonas sp. EYE_354. Next base: position 81,468 of record NZ_JAHXNQ010000003.1, on the reverse strand, counting down.
ATAGCCGGTGGAGACCAGCTCCAGCTTGACGCCCATGGACTTGGCCATGGCCTTGAGGATGTCGACTTCGAAACCGATGATGTCACCGCGTTTGTCTGTCATTTCGAACGGCATGTAGGTCGGGTCCATGCCGACCTTGAGCGTGCCGCGCTTGACCGCATCATCGATGGCCCCAGCCTGGGCGGCATTGGCCGCCACCAGCGCGGTGACGCCCAGCAGCAGCATCGAAAGATACTTTTTCATCATCAGGTCCCCTGAACGGTTCTTATAAGGTCGGTGCGCAAAAGGGCTGCACCCAGTCGGGGTGCGATGCTAACCCACTCGTCTCCTGTCACAAAGGTTTCACGGGTAATTGTTATCGGCGTATGTCGGAAAAGCCTCGCGCCCGCGCACGCAGCAAGGGATTGATGTGTAAGCAGTTATGACTTTCAGTCGATTTCCGCCAGCCACGCGGTGTCCTTGAACCAACGGTCATGCAGGCGATCATAGGTGCCGTCCTGGGCCACCTGATTGAGAAAATGGTTGATCCAGTTGAGGCTGTCGAAATCGCCTTTTTTGACGCCGAACGCCAGGGGCTCGAAGGTGAACGGCTGCTCCAGCAACAGCAACGCACTGTTCTCCGGCCGGCTCATGGCGATCAGGTTGTACGGCGCATCGTGGATAAACGCGTCGGCCTTGCCTTGTACGACCTGGCGCACGCCCTCTTCCGGCGTGGCAAAGCTGCTCAGCCGAGCCGCCCCCAAAAACCGCTGCGCGGCGGCTTCGCCGGTGGTGCCTTCGCTGGCGACGATGCGGTAGCTGGCGTCGTCCAGGTCTTCAACACTGGTGACCTTGCCGGCCAGGCTGGGGTGCAGCAGCACGGTCTGGCCGACCACGATAAAGGCATCGCTGAAGTTCAGCTTGAGATTGCGCTCCTGGGTGACCGTCATGCCGCTGCCGATCATGTCGAATTTTTTCGCCTGCAGCCCCGATAACAACTCGGTGTAAGGCACCGCAACCAGTTCAAGCTCAACCCCCAGGGCCTGGCTCATCACCTTGAGCAAGTCGATTTCGAAGCCAACGATGCACCCCTGTTTATCGGTCATTTCGAACGGCACATAGGTCGGCGTGGTGCCGACTTTGAGCACACCCCGGCGCACCGCGTCGTCAATCGCTCCCGCGTGCGCAACCCCGGCAAGTACCCACGCAACAACGCCCATCAGCCAGGCCGAGCAATACCTTTTGATCATGAGTCCCCCAGTGATCGAGTCGAATGAGGGGGGCGATCCTACTCCAGTCGCAGGCAGGCAAAAACGCCTCGGACGAGGGTCTTTTGTTTCGAAATAACAAGGGGTCAGGGATATTCGGAAGAGGTGCGAAACGCCGTAGGACCAGCGCTTGGAACACCCCCGAGGTGAGCCCTCGGGGGTGTCTGAATCAGGCCGGCTGGGCCTGAGACGACAGCGGTTGCAGCGGCAGCAACGGCGCGTGTGGATCGGCTTTGATCGAATCACGCCAAGCGGCCAGCCACTCGGCATGCCCCTCGCTCCAGACCTGCTCGTGGAGGCGCGCCAGGGCGACCGGGTCACTGAGCAAGGCCACGCGTTCAGCGTTGTTGAGGCCGGCAGGGCCGACTTTCAACGCGTGACGAACACGTTCGGTACGCAGGTATTCAATCGGCTCGGCCTCACGGTGACGCGAGGTCGCCAGGGCACACGCCAGGGCGTTCTGCTGCGGGTCCACCACCGAACGCACGAACCCGTCGTTAAGGGCGTGCCAACGGTTTTCGTGGGTGTACTTCTCCGTCGACAACAGCGCTTGCGGCGGGTTGTACTCCTCAGGGATCAGGAACAGGCTCTCGTCGCGAGACTTGAGGCCCAGGTTCACGCGGCTGGAGATCACCGATACCGGGATCGACAACATCAGCGAACCGACGATCGGCACCAGCCACCACAGGAAGCTGGGGTTCAACCACACCACCAGCAAGGCCCAGAGGAAGCCCAGCAACGTCTGGGTGCCGTGACGTTTGAACGCCTCGCCCCAGGTGGTCGAGTCGTCGTCACGCTTGGGCGAGTTCCAGGTCGCGGCCCAGCCGAGGAACGCGGCGAGGACGAAACGGGTGTGGAAAATCATCCGCACCGGCGCCAGCAGCATGGAGAACAGCATCTCCAGCAGCATCGACATGGTCACCTTGAACTTGCCGCCAAACTCTTTCGCGCCCTTGGCCCAGATCAGGATGATGCTGAGCAACTTGGGCAGGAACAGCAGCACGATGGTGGTGGAGAACAGCGCCACCGCCTTGTCCGGATGCCATTGTGGCCACAGCGGGTACAACTGGCGCGGCGCCATGAAGTACTGCGGCTCCATCAGGGTGTTCACCGCCAGCAGGGCCGTGGACAGCACCAGAAACAGGAACCACAACGGCGCCGAGAGGTACGACATCACGCCGGTCAGGAACACCGCACGGTGCACCGGGTGCATGCCCTTGACCAGGAACAGGCGGAAGTTCATCAGGTTACCGTGGCACCAGCGACGGTCGCGCTTGAGTTCATCAAGCAGGTTCGGCGGCAGTTCTTCGTAGCTGCCCGGCAGGTCGTAGGCGATCCAAACGCCCCAGCCGGCACGGCGCATCAGCGCCGCTTCAACGAAGTCGTGGGACAGGATAGACCCGGCGAACGCACCTTTACCCGGCAATGGCGCCAGGGCGCAGTGCTCGATAAACGGCTTCATGCGGATGATCGCGTTGTGACCCCAGTAGTGGGATTCACCCAGTTGCCAGAAGTGCAGGCCAGCGGTGAACAGCGGGCCATACACACGGGTGGCGAACTGCTGCATGCGCGCATACAGGGTGTCCATGCCCGACGCACGCGGCGCAGTCTGGATAATCCCGGCATCCGGCGTGGCTTCCATCAAGCGCACCAGGCTGGTCAGGCATTCGCCGCTCATCACCGAGTCAGCGTCGAGCACCACCATGTACTTGTATTCACCGCCCCAACGACGGCAGAAGTCGTCGAGGTTGCCGCTCTTGCGCTTTACGCGACGACGGCGACGGCGATAGAAAATCTTGCCGAAACCACCGGCCTCACGGCACACGTCGAGCCAGGCTTGCTGTTCGGCGATGCAGATGTCGGCGTCGTTACTGTCGCTGAGCACGAAAAAGTCGAAGCGGTCCAGGTCACCTGTGGCCGCTACCGATTCAAACGTTGCGCGCAAACCGGCGAATACACGCGGCACGTCTTCGTTGCAGATCGGCATGACCAACGCGGTGCGGGCGTCTTTCGGAATCGCCTCGTTGCCGGCACTTTTACCGGAGATCCGGTATTTATCGTGGCCGGTCAGCAGCTCGAGGAAGCCCATCAAGGCGGTCCAGAAACCCGCCGAAACCCAGCAGAACAAGATCCCGAACATGATCAGGATGCTGGTTTGCAGGGCGTACGGCAGCACCTGAGTGGCGGTTTGCAGCAGGGTTTGGTTGCGGATTTCGTCGAAGTCGACCAGCGACCAGCCCTGGTACGGCATGATGCCTTTCATGTACCAGCCAGCCACGATGGTCTGGCCGAGCATCAGCACCAGCAGGATGTAACGACGGATAGAACCCACGGTACGCCAGCGCGCGGCCGGCAGTACGCGTTCATCTTTCGGCGGTGCCGGTGGGTTGCTGCGACCGGTGATACGGCGCCAGCCGCGCACCAGGATATTGGTGCGCCACGGTTCCGGCACCACGCGAGTGCGACGAATCGGCGGCGTGGCCTTGAGGCACACGCGACCGCCGGCGTCGAGCCCCAGCATTTCGGCGTCTTGCAGCTCTTCGGCCGTGCTGAGGTTCAACCGGCTGCCGACCGACGCCTGGGCGGCGTCGATGGGCGCATCGAAGGTCTTGGACGACAAACGCTCGTGCAACTCGCTGAAGGAGGTGCAGCCCGCCAGTTCGGCGCGCTGCTCAGCGGTCATCGGCAGGTGCGCCAGATACTCGGTCAGAGTTTCTGGCCGGGCTTGAGAATTACTCATCGGCAGGCAACTGATAGCTCCAGGTTTCGGTCAGGACTTGCTCAGTCTTGATCGGCTCCGGCGTGGCTGGGGCAGCTTCCGGCTGCTTGGCTTCCTTGTCCTTGGCGTCTTTCTTGGCCTGTTTTTCGTGCTGCTTGGCCAAAACCTTGTCAGCCTTCAGCACTTGGGTCGAGACTTTCTCGGGCTCAGCCTGAGGAATGTCTTGCACCAGAGCCGCACGCATTTCGGTCGGTTTGCCCGCGTCCTTGATCTTCAGACGCAGCGTCAGGCGCCAGCCTTTGGTGTGTTCGTTGTAACGCACGCTGTTTTCTACCAGTTCAGCGTTGTCACCCACGCTCACCTGGCTGCGCACCGGGGCGTCCGGCAGCAGTTTCTTCAGGGACGGGCCCTCGAAGTCCACCAGATAAGCCACGCTGCCGTCCGGCTGACGGATCAGGTTGGATTGCTTGACGTCACCCGTGGAACGCAGGGTCTGCTTGACCCAGGCGCTGTCCGGCGAGTGGAACGCAGCGTCGTCCAAGGTCCAGTGCAGGCGGTAGGCGACTTCCAGTGGCTCACCGACTTTAGGCAGCTCGGCCGGGCTCCAGAAGGCAACGATGTTGTCGTTGGTTTCATCGGCGGTCGGGATCTCGACCAGGTCGACGGAACCCTTGCCCCAGTCGCCCTCAGGCTCGATCCAGGCGCTTGGGCGCTTGTCGTAGTTGTCGTCCAGGTCTTCGTAGTGGCTGAAGTTGCGACCGCGTTGCAGCAGGCCGAACCCCCGTGGGTTTTCCACGGTGAAGTTGCTGACCGACAGGTGTTTCGGGTTGTTCAGTGGGCGCCAGATCCACTCGCCGTTACCGGCATGGATCGACAGGCCGCTGGAGTCGTGCAGTTCACGACGGTAGTTGAGCACCTTGGACGGCTGGTTAGCGCCGAACAGGAACATGCTGGTCAGTGGGGCAACGCCCAGCTTGCTGACCTTGTCACGCAGGAACATCTGGGACTTCACATCGACGACGGTGTCGGTGCCCGGACGCAGGATCAGACGATAGGCGCCGGTCGCACGGGGCGAATCCAGCAGCGCAAAGATCACCAGGTGCTTGTCACCCGGCTTTGGACGTTCGATCCAGAACTCGGTGAAACGCGGGAACTCTTCGCCGGACGGCAACGCCGTGTCGATCGCCATGCCACGGGCGGACAGGCCGTAAACCTGGTCCTTGCCGACGACGCGGAAATAGCTCGCGCCGAGCATGGTCATGATTTCGTCTTGCTTGTCGTTCTTGTTGATCGGGTACAGCACACGGAAACCGGCATAACCCAGTTGCTCGGTGGCTTTAGGATCAAACTTCACGTCGCCGAAGTCGAAACGCGACGGGTCGTATTTGATTTCATGCACGCTGTCGGCGGTCACTTCGTTGATTTTCACCGGTGTATCGAAATGCATACCCTGGTGATAGAAGGACAGCTTGAACGGGGTGTTCTGATCGGCCCATTCGGCTTTTTCGTTACGGAAACGAATCTTCTGGTAGTCCGCGAACTTCATCTCACGGAATTCGTTCGGCAGATTGCTGCGCGGAGCTTCGTATTTCTGCCCGGCCAGCTCTTTTGCCTTGGCCGACACATCATCCAGACTGAATGCCCACAGTTGACCCGCGCCGAACAGGCAAAACAGGGCCGAGCCCGTTACCAGTGCGTTTCGTAACCGTTTGGCAGACAATTTTGGTGCATTACAGGGACTAACAATCACGAGCAACCCTCGCCGAAAACAGATCAAAAAACCAACGGCCAGCTATCTATATGCCAGGTTGGCGAGCATTGTTCCGACTCCCCTGGGTCAAAATGATTCCCCAATGGTTGTCGGACAAGTCTCTACCTAAGTCAAAAATGGACCAAACAACGCTGATCCCCGTAGCGCGCGATTATCTAGTAGCCCGCGAGACAACGCATCAGGGGCAACGAAGTATTTGTAGCGAAATCCTGCGTTTCAGGCATTAAAAGTCGTTTTTAATACATTCATGTCTGTAACAGAAAGGTCACAGGGCCATCATTGACCAAATGTACCTGCATATCTGCGCCAAAACGTCCCGACGCCACCTTGCCATGGGATTGTTGCGCTTGTAACAGCAGGTGGTCGAAAAGCGCTGCTCCAAGGGCTGGCGGGGCTGCTGTCGAGAAGCTTGGCCGCAGACCGCTTTTGGTGTCCGCCGCCAACGTGAACTGCGACACCAGCAGCAAACCGCCGCCGATGTCCTTGAGCGACAGGTTCATCTTGCCTTCGTCGTCGCTGAATACCCGATAGTTGAGCAACTTGTGCAGCAACTTATCGGCGCTTTCAGGCGTATCTGAAGGCTCGACCGCCACCAGCACCAGCAAACCCTGATCAATCGAGCCGACAACCTCGCCCGCCACCTCGACGCGGGCGCCACGCACCCGTTGCAACAAACCCTTCATGCTTCTTCTGGCGGTAGATCAAGCAGGCGCCGTGCCATCTCGCTGGTCGCACGCACCAACGCATCGGTGATGCCCGGCTCCGAAGCCGCATGGCCTGCTTCACGAATTACCTGCAGCTCACTGTTGGGCCAGGCCTGATGCAGTTCCCAAGCGTTATCCAGCGGGCAGATCATATCGTAGCGGCCGTGGATGATTACGCCAGGCAAATGGGCGATCTTGTGCATATCGCGGATCAGCTGGTTGGGCTCCAGGAAAGAATTGTTGGTGAAGTAATGGCACTCGATACGCGCAATGGACAAGGCCCGTTGCGGCTCGGAAAAACGCTCCACGTGCTGCGGGCTCGGACACAGGCCCAGCATGCGCCCTTCCCAGCCGGACCAGGCTTTGGCCGCGTGCATCTGGGCGATCTGGTCATTGCCGGTGAGGCGCTTGTGGTAGGCCGCGATCATGTCGTGGCGCTCGTCGGCAGGGATCGGCGCGATGTAATCCTGCCAGTAATCCGGGAACAGGCGGCTGGCGCCAGCCTGGTAGAACCATTCGATATCCTGCGGGCGCGCCAGGAAAATGCCGCGCACGATCAAACCCAGCACACGCTCGGGGTGGGTCTGCGCGTAGGCCAGGGCCAGGGTCGAGCCCCAGGAACCGCCAAACAGCACCCATTTGTCGATGCCCAGATGCTCGCGAATGCGCTCCATATCGGCGACGAGGTCCCAGGTCGTGTTGTTTTCCAGGCTGGCCCGGGGGGTGGAACGCCCGCAACCGCGCTGGTCGAAGGTGACAATGTGATAGAGGTTCGGATCGAAGTAGCAGCGGCTCTGGGCATCGCACCCTGCACCAGGGCCACCGTGGATGAATACAACGGGCAAACCTTCGGGGGAGCCACTTTCATCGACGTACAGTGTGTGGGTTTCATCGACGGCCAGATCGTGCCGGGCGTAGGGTTTGATCTGCGGGTACCAAGTCTGCATTGCGCGCTCCGTAGGGGTTCGGGTTCATCCCTGGGGGGACGTCTTTTATTGTGCCGTCTGGCACTATAAACCCGAATTGTGCAATGAGCATGTCCTTGCGCACTTAGACCTGTGTCAGCCCTTCGCCCTTAAGGTAATCGAGCAGGTAGTCGTAGAGTCGATCCACCTCTGCCACTTGACCCCGCGCCCGCAAACAACCGTGGACCAGGCCTTTTCCTGGATAAAGCAGCGTACTCACGCCCGCCGCTTGCAGGCGCTCGGCGTAGAGCATGCCGTCGTCGCGCAGGGGGTCGAACTGGGCCACGGCGATAAACGCCTGCGGCAAACCGTTGTAATCCTCCGCCAGCAGGGGCATGGCATAGGGGGACGGCCGGCCCGACTCGCCCAGGTATAGCGCCAGGTAGGTGGCCGTGTCGGCCGTGCTGAGCAGCGGCGCATCCCGGCAGTCCTGGCGTGAGGGCAGATCCGCCGGGCCACCCAGGCCTGGGTAAATCAATACCTGGGCGCGGGGCAGTGGCTGGCCGTCGTCGCGCAGGCCCAGGCACAAGGCGGCGGCCAGGTTGCCGCCGGCACTGTCGCCCATCACGACCAGACGCTGCAGGTTGATGGCATGCGGCCCCTGCCCTGCCTGGATCGCCCGCCACACAGCGCGACAATCGTCGTACGCTGCCGGGAATGGGTGTTCCGGTGCAAGGCGGTAGTCAATGGCGATCACCAGCACGTTCAGGGCACTGGCCAGTTCGAAGCAGATGAAATCGTGGGAATCCAGCCCGCCAACCACCCAACCGCCGCCGTGCATATAAACAAGGCACGGCCAGCCTTCGGCCGGGGTGGGCGATGCGGGGTGATAACTGCGCACGCCTACGCCACCGAGGGAAAAGTCCGAAACTCGCAGGCCTTCTGGTTTCGGCGGGGTGAATGCCTGGCACATGCGCGCGTAGTGTTGACGCAGGCCGGCCAGCGACACGTCGTCGCTGCTGAAGGATTCGGTCTTTTGGACGAAAGCGGCAAGCTGCGCAGAAATGGCGTACATGCACGAACACCTTGAAAAAGCGGGATATCAACGGTGGGAGTTTTCCTTTGGCTCAAGGTTTAAGGCTGGCCTGCACCGCTGCCACACCCTCTTTGCCGTCAAACGTGGTCACCCCGGCCAGCCAACGCTGCAGATCCTCGGGATGATCGCGCAACCATTGTTTGGCCACCTCCTGGGGCGATTTGCGCTCCATGATCGGCACCATCAACTGGCTTTCCTGAGCGGCGGTGAAGGTGAGATTCTCCAACAATCGATTGGCATTCGGGCAACGCTCGGCGAAGTCCGGCGCGGTGACGGTGGAGACCGTGGCGCGGCCTTCGTTGGGGCCGAACACATCTTCACTGCCGGTGAGATAGGTCATGTGCATATTGATGTTCATCGGGTGCGGGGTCCAACCGACGAACACCACGAACTCCTTGCGGTTCACCGCACGCTGCACGGCCGCGAGCATCCCGGCTTCACCGGAGGCCACCAGCTTGAAACCACCCAGGCCGAAGTGGTTGGTGTCGATCATTTTCTGGATATCGGTATTGGCACCGCTGCCGGGCTCGATGCCATAAATCTTGCCGCCCAGTTGCTGCTTGAAGCGGGCGATGTCGGCGAAGGTCTTCAGGCCAGCGTCGGCCACGTATTGCGGCACCGCCAGGGTCGCCTGAGCGTCGGCAAGGCTCGGCGTGTCGAGCACCTTGAGTTGTTTGGCGGCGAGGAACGGCGCGATGTTGTTGTCCATGGCCGGCTTCCAGTAGCCAAGGAAGATATCCAGGCGCTTGTCGCGGATGCCGGCAAAGATGATCTGCTGCACGGCGTTGGTTTGCTTGCTGTCGTAGCCCAGGCCAGTGAGCAGCACGTCGGCCATGCCGGAGGTGGCGACCACGTCGGTCCAACTGACCACGCCCATGCGCACGGTTTTGCAGGAGGCCGGCTCGGCGGCCAGGGCTTGCGCGCTGAGCAGCGCGGCGCCGGTGAGGGTCAACAGGTAACGGTTGAACAGTCTTTTCATGAAAGAGGTCTCACTCGGCAGTTTTTATTGTGGGAGATGGCGTCTGGTGCGCCGTATCCACAACCTTACCCAGCGAGGCCCCTTCAAAAGCGACCTGTGGCGACCGGCAATTGCACTGCTGCGACTGTCCGGCCGACAACTAGCGGTAGTGCTTTCGCCCCCAGGCCAAAAAGCCTTCCAGCAATTGCCTCAACACCACCTGCGTCGGCCCGGCCAGGTCCGGCCTATAACGGAACGGCGCAACCTCTTCCATATAGGTGCTCTGGCACAACTCCAACTGCACCGCGTAAATATCCTGCGCCGGGTTGCCGTAATGCCGGGTGATATGGCCGCCCTTGAAGCGCCCGTTGAGTACATGGCTGTACTGCGGATGGTCAGCGCAGATCGCCTCCAACTGGCTGGCCAGTTCAGGGTCGCACGCGGCGCCGTTGAAGGTGCCGAGGTTGAAGTCCGGCAGCTTGCCCTCGAACAGATGCGGGATCACCGAACGGATCGAGTGTGCATCGAACAGCAACGCATAGCCGAACTCGGCCTTGAGCCGCGCCAGCTCTTCCTGCAGGGCGCGGTGATACGGGCCCCAGATCTTTTGCAGGTAGGTCACGCGCTCTTCTTCGGTCGGCACCTGACCGTCGCGAAACAGCGGGACCCCATCGAACAATGTCTCCGGGTAAAGACCGGTGGTGGCGCCTGCATAGAGCGGCTTGTTATCGGAGGGTCGGTTCAGGTCGATGACAAACCGCGAGTACTCGGCCGCAAGGGTGCTGGCGCCCAGTTCCTCGGCAAAGTCATACAGCATCGGAATGTGCCAGTCGGTATCCGGCAGGCCTTGCGCCTCGGGGATCAACCCCGCCTCGACCGCAGGTGTGAGGCGCAGGCCGGCGTGGGGCATGCTGATCAACAGCGGCGTGCTGCCTTGTTTGAAGTTCAGAACCTTATCCACAGCATTACTCCTTATACGGTGACGTCGACGCCATGGCGCACGACGCGTTTATCCAACTCACCGCCCAGCCAGTAAGCCAGGTCGGCGGGGCGATCGATCTGCCAGGCGACAAAATCGGCGACCTTGCCCACTTCCAGCGAGCCATGGGTGGCGCCCATGCCCAACGCGGTGGCGGCGTGTGTGGTGGCGCCCGCCAGGGCTTCTTCCGGGGTCATGCGGAACAAGGTGCACGCCATGTTCAACATCAGGCGCACCGAGAGGGCCGGCGAGGTGCCGGGGTTGAGGTCGCTGGCGATGGCGATCTTCACCCCGTGTTTGCGCAACGCGTCCATGGGCGGCAACTGGGTTTCACGCAGGAAGTAAAACGCCCCCGGCAACAGCACGGCGACGGTGCCGGCAGCGGCCATGGCGATAGCGTCTTCTTCGGTCATGAACTCCAAGTGGTCTGCCGACAGCGCCTGGTACCGCGCGGCCAGGCTGGAGCCGTGCAGCGACGACAGCTGCTCGGCATGCAGCTTCACCGGCAGGCCAAGTTGCCGCGCCACTTTAAACACCCGCTCCACCTGCTCGGTGGAGAACGCCAGGTATTCGCAGAACGCATCCACCGCATCCACCAGCCCCTCCGCCGCCAACGCCGGCAGCATCTCGGTGCAGATGTGCTCGATGTACTCGTCAGCGCGGTCCTTGTACTCGGGCGGCAACGCATGGGCCGCCAGGCAGGTGGCACGCACGCTCACCGGCAGCGCTTCGCCCAGGCGCCGGGCCACGCGCAGCATCTTGCGTTCGTTGGCCAGGTCCAGGCCATAACCGGACTTGATCTCCACGCTCGTCACACCGTCACGCAGCAGGCTGCGCAGGCGCTTTTCAGCGCTGGCAAACAGTTCATCTTCGGACGCCGCACGGGTGGCGCGCACGGTGCTGGCAATACCGCCGCCGCTAGCGGCGATCTCGGCATAGCTCACGCCTTGAAGGCGTTGTTCGAACTCGCCGCTGCGATTGCCACCAAACACCGTATGGGTGTGACAGTCGATCAGTCCAGGCGTGACCCACGCGCCCTGCAGGTCATGCACATGGGCGTAGTCCGCCGTCGGCACAGCGCTGCGCGGGCCGATCCACTCGATGAGCGCACCGGTGGTCACCATGGCGGCGTCCTCGATGATCGAGTAGTTGCCGCCGGCCATGGTTGCGACGTGGCAGTGTTGCCAAAGCGTTTTCATCAATGCCTCCTCAGTTACAGGCTCGGCAGCAACGTGGCCGGCACCAGTTCATTCAGGCAGCGGCTGGCGAGCAGTTCGCTGGCGGCGATGATGTCGGGGGCGAAGAAGCGGTCCTTGTCATAAAACGCCACTTTGTCGCGCAACATACCGCGGGCTTTTTCGAGGGTGGGTGAGGTCTTCAGGCCTTCGCGCAGGTCCAGGCCCTGGCACGCGGCCAGCCATTCCACGGCGAGGATGCCACGGGTGTTTTCAGCCATTTCCCACAGACGCTTGCCTGCAGCGGGGGCCATGGACACGTGGTCTTCCTGGTTGGCGGACGTGGGCAGGCTGTCGACGCTATGGGGATGGGCCAGCGCCTTGTTTTCGCTGGCGAGCGCGGCGGCGGTTACCTGGGCGATCATGAAGCCGGAGTTCACACCGCCATTGCCCACCAGGAACGGCGGTAGTTGCGACATGTGCTTGTCCATCATCAACGAGATGCGGCGCTCACTCAGGGAGCCGATTTCGGCGATGGCCAGGGCCATGTTGTCGGCGGCCATCGCTACCGGTTCGGCGTGGAAGTTGCCACCGGAAATCACGTCGCCTTCGGCGGCAAATACCAGCGGGTTGTCCGACACGGCGTTGGCCTCTACCTCCAGCACTTCAGCGGCCTGGCGGAACTGGGTCAGGCATGCGCCCATGACTTGGGGCTGGCAACGCAGCGAGTACGGGTCTTGCACCTTGTCGCAGTTCTGGTGCGACTGCGACACCTGGCTGCTTTCGCCCAGCAGGTCGCGGTAGGCCGCCGCCGCGTCGATCTGCCCACGCTGGCCGCGTGCCGCATGGATACGCGCGTCGAACGGCGAGCGCGAGCCGAGCACCGCTTCCACGGTCAGGCCACCGCAGGCCAATGCGCCGGCGAACAAGTCTTCACCTTCGAACAGGCCACGCAGGGCATAGGCCGTGGAAACCTGTGTGCCGTTGAGCAGCGCCAGGCCTTCTTTGGCGGCAAGGGTCAGCGGCGCGAGGCCGGCGATTTTCAGCGCGGCGGTCGCGTCCAGCCATTCACCTTTGTAACGCGCCTTGCCTTCGCCCAGCAGCACCAGGGACATGTGGGCCAATGGCGCCAAGTCACCGGATGCGCCCACCGAACCTTTGAGCGGAATGTGGGGGTACACCTCGGCATTGATCAGCGCGATCAGCGCGTCGATCACCTGGCGACGAATCCCCGAGAACCCACGGCTCAGGCTGTTGACCTTGAGCACCATGACCAGCCGCACCAGCGCGTCGCTGATCGGCTCACCGACGCCGGCGGCGTGGGACAACACCAGGGAACGCTGGAGGTTTTCCAGGTCTTCGCTGGCGATGCGGGTCGAGGCCAGCAGGCCAAAACCGGTGTTGATGCCATAGGCGGTGCGGTTCTCGGCGAGAATCTGCTCCACACAGGCAACACTGGCGTCGATCTGCGCCGTGGCGCTGTCATCCAGACTGAGGGTCACCGGCTGCTGGTAGATGGCGCGCAGTTGGGCAAGGCTCAGTTGGCCTGGAATCAGATTTAGCGCAGTCACATTCGTACTCCTTGTGAATTATTTTCAGTGTTCAGTGCAAAGTCGGTAAGGCAGTGTCTTTGAGCAATCTGGCGGCGGTCGCAATATCCGGCGCCAGCCAGCGGTCCTGCTCGTAGGCGGGAACCACATTACGCAGCAAACGCCAGGCCCTGTCGGTGCCTGCGCCGAAGCGTTGATCCTTCAAGAATTCAAATGCCTGGGCCGCCAGCAGATACTCGATGGCGAGGATCTGGGTAACGTTGGCCAGCAGCTGGTGCAGCTTGAGCGCCGCGTTGGTGCCCATGCTCAGGTGGTCTTCCTGCAGGCCCGAGGTAACGAAATTGTCGAGCACCGCCGGTTGCGCCAATTGGCGGTTCTGGCCGCACAGAGACGCCGCGACGTACTGCACGATCATCATTCCGGAATTGACCCCTGGGTTGCTCACCAGAAACGCCGGCAAACCGCTGACGTGGGGGTTGATCAGGCGGTCCAGGCGGCGCTCGGCCACCGAGCCGATTTCGGCCATGGCGATGGCGAGCAGGTCGGCGGCCATGGCCACGGACTGGCCGTGCGGATTGGCCTGGGACACTACGCGGTATTGGTCCGGGGTGCCGAGCACCAGCGGGTTGTCGGTGGCGCTGTTGAGCTCGGTCTCGATCTGGCGCGTGGCGTGCTCCACCTGGTCGCGCGCGGCGCCGTGGATCTGCGGGATCGAGCGAATGCTCAACGCGTCCTGGGTGCGGATGCCCTTGCTGCTGGCGATCACTTCACTGCCGTCGAGCAATGCCCGCAGGTTGATGCCGACCTTTTGCATGCCCGGGTGCGGCTTGAGCGCGATGATGGCTTCGTCGAATGCGTCGATCTGACCACGCTGGGCCTCAAAACTCATGGCGCCGATCACGTCGGCCCATTGCAGCAGGTGATGGGCATCGGCCAGGGCCAGGCAGCTCAGGCCGGTCATGCACGGCGTGCCATTGACCAGACACAGGCCGTCTTTCGCGCCGAGTACCACGGGCTGCAAACCTTCGGCCTGCAGCGCCGCTTGCGCCGTCACGACCTGGCCGCGATAGCTCACGGTGCCAACGCCCAGCAGGGCCACGCCGACGTGGGCCATGTGGGTCAGGTAACCCACCGACCCCTGGGACGGCACTTGCGGGGTGATGCCATGGTTGAGCAGCGCCAGCAATGCGCGCACCACCTGCGGATGCAAGCCGGATTTGCCGTGGCTGTAGTTGATCACGGCGGCGCAGATGATTGCGCGGGTCTGCTCATCACTCAGTACCGGGCCGACGCCGCAGGCATGGCTGAGCAAGGTATTGCGCGACAGCTGGCTCAGTTGCTCACCCTCGATCGACACATTGCACAGCGCGCCCAGGCCGGTGTTCACACCATAGGCGCGCTCACCGCTGGTGACGATGCGCTGCACGATGGCTTGGGCATTGTCGATCCGCGCCCAGGCCTGGTCCGAGAGTTCAAGGGCTGCGCCATGGCGAGCCACGGCGACCACGTCCTGCCAGCGCAGGGGGGTGTCGACGATGATGATTGTTGCTGCCTGGGACATCTTCATACCTTCTTGAGTACGTTTACCGCATTACCGGCCACAAAACCCGGGTCAGACCACCGCCGCGCGCCGCTGAACAAACCGATCCACGTATTCATCCGCCGGCGAGTGCAGGATCTCGCGCGGCGTGCCGACCTGGATCAGCCTGCCGTCCTTGAGAATCGCAATGCGGTTGCCGATGCGCACGGCCTCGTCGAGGTCGTGGGTGATAAACACGATGGTCTTGTGCAGGGTCTTTTGCAGCTCCAGCAACTGGTCCTGCATTTCGGCGCGGATCAGCGGGTCGAGGGCGCTGAACGCTTCGTCCATCAGGATGATGTCGGTGTCGGCGGCCAGGGCGCGGGCCAGGCCGACGCGCTGGCGCATGCCGCCGGAGAGCTGGTGCGGGTATTTGTTTTCGTAGCCTTTCAGGCCCACCGTCTCGATCCAGTGCAGCGCACGTTCGGCGCACACTTGCTTGGTTTCGCCCCGCACCTTGAGGCCGTAGGCCACGTTGTCGAGCACGGTCTTGTGGGGCAGCAAGCCGAAGCTCTGGAACACCATGCTGATCTTGTGGCGGCGGAACTGGCGCAAGGCGTCCATGTCCAGTTGCAGGATGTCTTCGCCGTCCACCAGGATCGCGCCGCTGGTGGGGTCGATCAGCCGGTTGAAGTGACGCACCAGGGTGGATTTGCCGGAGCCCGACAGGCCCATGATCACGAAGATCTCACCGGTGGCGATGCTCAGGGACAGGTCGTTCACGCCGACCACACAACCGGTCTCGGCCAGCACCTGGTCTTTGGTTTTGCCCTGGCCAACCAGCGCCAGCGCTTCCCTGGAACGGTTGCCGAAGATCTTGAAGACGTTTTTAACTTCGATTTTGCTGACAGTAGTCATTTGCTCGCCTCATGCCGTGGACGACCGTAGGCCTGGGTAATGCGGTCGATGACCACGGCGAGAATCACGATGGCCAGACCGGCCTCAAGGCCTCGGCCGACGTTGAGGGTCTGGATGCCGACCAGTACGTCTTCACCCAGGCCACGGGCGCCGATCATCGAAGCGATCACCACCATCGACAACGCCATCATGGTGGTCTGGTTGATACCGGCCATGATGCTGGGCAGCGCCAGAGGCAGTTGCACGCCGAACAGTTGTTGCCAGCGGTTGGCACCGAAGGCGTTGATGGCTTCCATGACTTCGCCATCGACCTGGCGAATGCCCAGGTCGGTCAGACGAATCAGCGGCGGCGCCGCGTAGATCACCGTGGCGAAAATCGCCGGCACTTTGCCCAGGCCGAACAGCATCAGCACCGGGATCAGGTACACGAAGCTGGGCATGGTCTGCATGATGTCGAGCAGCGGCATCAGCACCGAACGCAGGCGATTGCTGCGCGCCGAGAGAATGCCCAACGGAATGCCGATCAGCACCGAAATCACCGTGGCCACCATCATCAGGGCCAGGGTTTGCATCAGCTTGTCCCACAGCCCAACCGCCCCCACCAGGAACAGCAGGCCAACGATCACGACGGTGGTCACCACCTTGCGTGTGGCGTGCCAGGCAATGCCGGCGACGATAGCCAGCATCAACCACCACGGCGCTGCGCGCAGCAGGCCTTCGAGGTTGACGATGGCCCACAGCAGGGTGTCGGAAATCTGCCGGAACACATCGCCGTAGTTGGTGACCAGTGAATCCACCCAACCGTTGACCCAGTCGGCAATGGAAAACGTAAAACTCTCAGGAAACATAGCGTGCTCTCGATCCAGTGGGTTGTGGCCAAGCACCCGGCCACCCTTCAGGGTAGCCGGGCACACTTGACCTACAAGGCCGCGTCGATTTTCTTGGCGGCGTCTTCACTGACCCAGGCGTGCCAGACTTCAGGATGTTCCTTGAGGAAAATCTTCGCCAGTTTCGGCGATTCAATCCGCTCCTTGGCCATGCGCCCCAGATTCTGGTTCAACAGGTCGATGGGCAGGTTGACCTTTTCGAACACGGTCACCAGTTCCGGCGCTTGCTCATGGAAGGCCTTGGACAGGCCGACCTTGATGCTCACGGTCTTGTCCACACCGGGCTTTTCTTCAAGCTTCACCAGGTCGACCTGGCCCATCAGCGGGGTTGGCGACCAGTAGTAGAACAGGATCGGCTCGCCACGCTTGTAGCTCGACAGCACCGCCGCATCCAGCGCCGGGCCGGTGCCTGGGCGGAAGTTGGTGTAGCTGCTTTCCAGGCCGTAGCTTTTGAGCATCTCGCTGTTGTCCAGCTCGCAGGTCCAGCCGGCCGGGCAGTTGTAGAAACGGCCCTTGGAGGGTTCTTCCGGGTCCTTGAACACGGCGGCGTACTTGGCCAGGTCGGCGATGTTTTTCAGGTCCGGCGCCTTGGCGGCCAGCTTGCGCTTGGCGTCGCCTTCGATCACGTAGCGCGGCACGTACCAGCCTTCGATAGCGCCCACCACCGGCGCGCCTACGCCGACGACTTTGCCGGCCTTCTCGGCCTTGTTCCAGACTTCGCTGCGGCCGACCCATTCTTCGGCGAACACTTGGATGTCATTGCTGCTCAGGGCGTTTTCCATGGTGATGGAGTTACCCGGCAAGCTGTCGGTTTTGCAGTCGTAGCCTTTTTCCAGAACGGTTTGCAGGATGTCGGTGAGCAGCATGCCGCTCTCCCAGTTCAGGCCTGCGAATTTCACCGGTTTACCCGACTCGCACCAGCCGGCCGCATAGGCGCCGCTGCTGGCAAGCAAGCCTGCCGAGAACAACGTGGTCAGCAGGGTCTTATTCATTTTCATTGTGTGACGCTCCCAATCATGAAATGGATTACGGCAGTCAAAAGGCATCCTGCCCTGTCCACGTCCCGTCAGGCCTGCGCCGCAGCGCGACCGGCTCTGCTTGTTTTGGTGGGTACAACGCTGTCCTGCTCGAGCGGCAGAATCAGTTGATCGGGCACGCTGCCGTGCCATTTTTTTGCGCACACGTAATACAGGGCTGCGGGTAGCACCAGGCCGATGATCCAGGAGATATCCACGCCGCCCAGCACGTCCACCAGCGGGCCGGTGTAGAACTTGGTGGAGATGAACGGCAACTGCACCAGCACGCCGAACACATACACGCTGATCCCAAGCGGGTTCCAGCGGCCGTAGCGCCCGTTTGGATCGGACAACGCCGGTACGTCATAGCGCTCACGGGTGATGCAGTAGAAGTCCACCAGATTGATCGCGCTCCAAGGCGTAAAGAACGCCAGCAGGAACAAAATGAAGGATTTGAACGCACCGAGGAACGAATGCTGGCCCAGCAGCGCGATCAGCGTTGCGGTGCCGACGATGAGCAACACAAACACCAGGCGCTGCAGGCGTGATACCTGCAAGTGCCCGCGAAAGCCGCTGATGATGGTGGCAATGCACATGAAGCTGCCATAGGAGTTCAGCGTCGAGATGGTGACCTTGCCGAATGCGATGCTGAAATACAGCAGCGCAGCGGCGGCACCGCTCCCGCCCAACCCCACGATGTAGGCCACCTCATGGCCGGCGAATTGCCCGTTGGCCATGGCCGCGGCAAACACACCGAGGACCATCGCCACCTGCGCGCCAATCACCGAGCCGGCGCCGGCGGCGAGGAAGGTTTTCACCGACGAGGTGCTGCTCGGCAAGTAGCGTGAATAGTCAGCCACATAAGGGCCAAAGGCGATCTGCCAGGAGGCCGCGAGCGACACCGCGAGCAAGAAGCTGCCCCAACTGAAATGGCGGATTTGCAACAAGGCGCCGATGTCAGCCTGGCCCACCAGACGCATAAACAGGTAAACGAAGGCAATCACGCCAATGACGCTGGCGACGCGGCCGATAAAGTGGATCACCCGATAACCCAACACCGTGACCAGCACGATGACACTGGCGAAGATCAGGATGCCGACGCTGTCGCTGACACTGAACAACTGGCCCAAGGCCTGGCCGGACAGGACGGTGCCCGTTGCCGTGAAGCCCAGGTACATCAGGCACACCAGCACCATCGGAATGGCCGCGCCATACACACCGAACTGCACACGGCTGGAGATCATCTGCGGCAAGCCCAGTTGCGGGCCCTGCGCGGCATGCAGCGCCATCACCGCGCCGCCCAGCAGTTGGCCGATCAACAGACCGATCAACGACCAGAACACATCACCGCCCAGCACCACGGCCAAGGCCCCGGTGACAATGGCCGTGATCTGCAGGTTGGCCCCCAGCCACAGGGTGAACTGGCTCAAGAGACGACCGTGTCTTTCCGCTTGCGGGATATAGTCGATCGAACGTTTCTCGATCAACGGGGTGGTGCTTGCACGCGCGTCATTTGCAGCCATGTGTGTTCAACCTCTGGTGGATTGTTTTCAGGGTGGCGCAGGCTTACTTGATCATCGGCAGGTTCAGGCCCTGCTCTTTGGCACAGTCGATGGCGATCTGATAACCGGCGTCTGCGTGACGCATCACACCGGTGGCCGGGTCGTTGTGCAGCACGCGGGCAATACGCTCAGCCGCTTCGTCGGTACCGTCGCAGACGATGACCATGCCGGAGTGCTGGGAGAAGCCCATGCCGACGCCACCACCATGGTGCAACGAGACCCAGGTCGCGCCGCTGGCGGTGTTGAGCAAGGCGTTGAGCAACGGCCAATCGGACACGGCGTCGGAGCCATCCTGCATAGATTCGGTTTCGCGGTTCGGGCTGGCCACCGAGCCGGAATCAAGGTGGTCGCGACCGATGACCACGGGGGCCGACAGCTCGCCGCTGCGCACCATTTCGTTAAACGCCAGGCCCAGCTTGGCGCGCTGGCCCAGACCGACCCAGCAGATCCGCGCCGGCAGGCCCTGGAAGCTGATGCGCTCGCGCGCCATGTCCAGCCAGTTGTGCAGGTGAGCGTCGTCCGGGATCAGTTCTTTGACTTTGGCGTCGGTCTTGTAGATGTCTTGCGGGTCGCCGGACAGGGCCGCCCAACGGAACGGGCCAATGCCGCGGCAGAACAAGGGGCGGATATAGGCCGGTACAAAGCCAGGGAAGTCGAATGCGTTTTCCACGCCCTCTTCCTGGGCCATCTGACGGATGTTGTTGCCGTAGTCGAAGGTCGGGATGCCTTGTTTCTGGAATTGCAGCATGGCCTTGACGTGCACGGCCATCGACTGCTTGGCCGCCTTGATCACCGCAGCCGGTTCGGTCTTGGCGCGGGCGCGGTATTCGTCCCAGGTCCAGCCGGCCGGCAGGTAGCCGTTGAGCGGGTCGTGGGCGCTGGTCTGGTCGGTGACCATGTCCGGGCGCACGCCACGTTTGATCAGTTCCGGCAGGATTTCTGCGGCGTTACCCAACAAGGCGATGGAGATGGCCTTGCCTTCTTTTGTGTATTTATCGATGCGCGCCAGGGCGTCGTCGAGGTCGGTGGCTTGCTCGTCGACATAACGGCTGGCCAGGCGGAAATCGATGCTGACCTGCTGGCACTCGATGTTCAGCGAGCACGCACCGGCCAACGTGGCCGCCAGTGGCTGCGCGCCGCCCATGCCGCCGAGGCCGGCGGTGAGTACCCAGCGGCCTTTGAGGTTGCTGTCGTAGTGCTGGCGACCGGCTTCGACGAAGGTTTCGTATGTCCCCTGGACGATGCCTTGGCTGCCGATGTAGATCCAGCTGCCGGCGGTCATCTGGCCGTACATGGCCAGGCCCTTGGCATCCAGTTCGTTGAAGTGCTCCCAACTGGCCCAGTGCGGCACCAGGTTGGAGTTGGCGATCAGCACGCGCGGGGCGTTGCTGTGGGTCTTGAATACGCCAACCGGCTTGCCCGATTGCACCAGCAAGGTTTCGTCGTCGTTCAGGTTCGTGAGGCTTTCGACGATCTGGTCGTAGCACTCCCAGTTACGCGCGGCACGGCCGATGCCGCCGTACACCACCAGTTCCTTGGGGTTCTCGGCCACTTGCGGGTCGAGGTTGTTCATCAGCATGCGCAGCGGCGCTTCGGTCAGCCAGCTTTTGGCGGTGAGCGTGTTACCACGGGCGGCGCGGATTTCGACGTCACGGTATTTTGTAGGCTTGGTCACAACTCAGACTCCTCGGCGATCGATGCGCGAACAGGGATGGTGCGAAGAAGAGTCTTACGCACACATCTTTACTTGTATGTACAAGCATATGCAATCGAGCTGCCAACTCTAGAAATCAGACCTGCAGATTTTTTCCAAGGATGCGCAAAGGCCTTGAAAACACGGGCTTCGACGCTTGATGAAATTTCTTGCGCAGACGTTTTGCGACAAAGGGGATTTGTCGCGGCAGCGAAACTTTGCGTCACGCTGGGGCATTCGGTAACAAATTGGTGCGCAGGTTGGAAACAGCAAAACCAACTATGGGAGGGGTTGCCCTTCTGCCGTTTAACCGCGTGGGGTCAGCTCGATCAGGCAACAGCGGCCGGTAACGCTGATATCCAACAAGCCGGTGTTACCGTCCACTTGCAGGCAATCGTGATGGCCGAGCGTGTGGTCGAGCACCTTCACCTCATCGGCAACACTGAACACCAGCACGGTCTGCGCCGAGCTGAAAAACCGCTGTACACCATCCACCCACTGCAAGCGCGCGTGGTAGCGCTGGGGCGAATAGATCAGGTTGAAATCGCGAATCGCCCCTGCGATCAGGCGGCACGCCACCTGGCTGTCACCCTTGAAGGCGAACGGTTGCAGCGGTAACAGGCCGCGTTGCTCTTCGCCGTCCACGGTCAGCACCATGCCCGCGCCCTGGATCACGGTGATCACACGCTGGTAGCCGGCAAAACTGGAAAAACCGCCCGACTCAGCAATGTCGGCAATCGACAAACGCCAGCCAAAGCCCTCCAGGCCGGTGCCGGCGTCACGACTGATTTCTTCGGTGCTGCCCCCGCCGTTTTTCCATGGCATGCGTACGTAATCGGCGGCGCGCCAGACGGTGACTGCAGTCATTTACTGAACCGTCCTTCGAGGCTGTGGCGCGAACCGGGATGGATCAAGCGTGCAGCCGTCACCGGCTGGCGGCCGGACCAGGTGCGCCGGCGAATCAACAGGCACGGCTCGGTCGGCTCGATTTGCAGCAGTTTGCACTCGGCGGCGTCGGCGAGAATCGCTTCAACCACGTGCTCGCCCTCGGTCAACGGGGCCACCTGGTTCAGGTATGCGTAAGGGGTTTGCAGGGTGAAGTCCTGCTGCAAGTATTCCGGGGCCACCAGGGCGTTGACGAAACGGTCCTCGATTTGCACGGGAATGTCGTTTTCGTAATGCACGATCAACGAATGGAAGACCCGCCCGCCTTCACGCATCTCCAGGGCCACGGCGCGCTCGGAACCGGCGGCTTCTTCGCCCAGGGTGATGACCTGGCAGGTATGGCGATGACCGCGGGAGGCGATTTCATCAGCAATGTTGTGCACTTCAAACAGCGCCGACTGGCTCTTGGGCTCGGCGACAAATGTGCCGACGCCTTGCATGCGCACCAGCAACCCTTCGGCCGTGAGCTCGCGCAAGGCGCGGTTGATGGTCATGCGGCTGAAGCCCAGTTCGCTGACCAGTTCGCTTTCCGACGGCACGCGGTAATGGGGCGGCCAGTTGCCGTTGAGAATCTGCTGGCTGATCATTTGTTTGACGCGGGCATACAAGGGCGCCGGACTTTCGTCCATGTGGGCAGCCAGCGAAGAGTTGGCAGGCGGAGTCGGCACAGGGAATCCTTGCAGGGGGAAAAGATGCATAGATTGCCGGAGTTTACCGAGCAGGCAAACGTCTGTATATGTATATACAAATAAACACACGACCGGGGTGCTCTGATCATGTCCGCTTTCTTTGCCGAACGCGCGCTGCTGCCTAGTGGATGGGCCAATGATGTACGTCTTGAAGTCAGCGTCGATGGTCGCCTGACACAGATGGTGGCCAATGCCAGCGCAGAGGGCGCAGAACGGCTGAGAGGCCCGGTTTTGGCGGGTATGCCAAACCTGCATTCGCACGCGTTCCAGCGCGCCATGGCAGGTTTGGCCGAAGTCGCGGGCAACCCCAATGACAGTTTCTGGACCTGGCGCGAGCTGATGTACCGCATGGTCGGCAAGATCAGCCCGGAGCAACTGCAGGTGATCGCACGTCAGCTGTATATCGAGATGCTCAAGGCCGGTTACACCTCGGTCGCCGAGTTTCACTACGTGCATCACGATGTCAGCGGCCAGCCGTACGCCGACCGCACGGAGCTGTCGCGCCAGATCAGCCAGGCGGCGGCCAGCAGCGGTATCGGCCTGACGTTGTTGCCGGTGCTCTACAGCCACGCAGGGTTTGGCGGCCAGGCACCCAATGACGGCCAGCGACGGTTTATCAACAGCACCGACCACTACCTGGACTTGCAAGCACGCCTGCAACCCATCCTGGCCGCGCAACCGGCGCAACAGTTGGGCCTGTGCTTCCACTCACTGCGCGCGGTCACGCCGCAACAGATCAATGAGGTGTTGGCCGCCAGCGACAAGGCCTGCCCGGTGCATATCCACATCGCCGAACAGCAAAAAGAAGTCGCTGACTGCCTGGCCTGGAGCGGCAAGCGCCCACTGCAATGGCTGTATGACAATGTCGAGGTGGATCAACGCTGGTGCCTGGTGCACGCCACCCACGCCGATGCCGACGAGGTTACGCGCATGGCCACAAGTCGTGCGATTGCAGGTCTGTGCCTGACCACCGAGGCCAACCTGGGCGACGGAATTTTCCCGGCAGTGGATTTTCTCGCCCAGGGCGGGCGCATGGGCATCGGCTCCGACAGCCATGTGTCATTGAGTGTGGTGGAAGAATTGCGTTGGCTGGAATACGGCCAGCGCCTGCGTGATCAGCGGCGCAACCGCCTGTATCGCAGCGACCAACCGATGGTCGGCCGTACGCTGTTCGATGCCGCGCTGGACGGCGGTGCGCAGGCGCTGGGTCAGCCTGTTGGTGGATTGGAAGTGGGCAAGCGTGCGGATTGGATCGTGCTGGACGGTAACGACCCTTACCTGGCGACGGCCACCGGAGATGGCATTCTCAACCGCTGGCTGTTCGCCGGCGGTGATCGGCAAGTGCGCGATGTGTTGGTCAACGGCAAGTGGGTGGTTCGCGATGGGCATCATGCCGGCGAGGAAGAAAGCAGCCGGGCGTTTACTGAAGTGTTGAAAAACTTACTCGGTTAACAATGCGGGAAGGGGCTTGCCCCCTCCCACAATTAGATCGGTGATAAGCCAGCGTTACTGCGAAGTCTTGGCCATCTGCTTGTCCGAGGTCCGGAAGATCAACCGCGTGGTGTCGTACCCCTGCTGTCGCGCCCGGCTCAACAGGTCTTCGCGCGTGTCGGCACTCACCGTCGGGGTGCGGGACAGAATCCACATATAACGGCGGCTCGGGCTGCCCACGATAGCGGTCTTGTAGTCATCGCTCACGTACAGCACCCAGTAATCGCCCTTGGCGACGCCCGGCAACAGCGACGTAAACCAGTTATTGAACTCCACCCAGAGCTTGTCGGTTTTGCCAGGTACCTGCGGCGTGGCCGTGCCCTTGGCTTCTTCCCACTTCCATTCGGTGGTCAGGCAGCGGTTGAAGACCGACATGTCGCCGTCGGGCAGCAAGGTGTAGCGCGCTTCGGACTGCGCACAGTTGCGCTGAAAGTACATCGGCAATCTGGCCAACTCGTACCAGGTACCCTGGTAACGCTTGAGGTTGACGCTGCCGGCGGTCTTGGGTTGCAGATCATCGCCAGAATGGCTGGCGCAGCCCGCCAAAAACAGGCTGGCGCAAAGGAACAAAACAAAACGCATCATTCTTCTTCTCCCGCAGGCTCTCGCCCCGGTTTACTTCAGGCCTTGCCCGGAAAACATCAGAACTTTGTCACCGGCATATTGAACGCTGATAAAGCTGGTTTTATCGCCCCAGGTGCAGCTGGACATGCCCAGTGCGCCGGAGCAGTCGGTTGGCTTGCCCAGCAACGATTCGACCTCAGCCTTGGGCATCCCGGCCGACAGTTTTGCGTAATTCTCTTGATTGACCTTGCTGCAGGCGGCCAACAGCACGCAGAAAGTCAGCAGGGCAAGACGGCGTAACGACATGGATAAACTCCTGGAGGGACGAAGCAGCGTGGGTATCTGCCAGAAGCTTAGAAGGGAAAAGAGGTGTCTGGTTCCCGACGAACGAAAACAAAAAAACCCCGAAAACGCTGAAACGTTTCGGGGCTTCTTTAACGGTGAACCGGCTCACAACAAAGCGGTTCACCTATCGCAGCGGCTTACTGCTTGTGGTAGGCCGTCACGCGCTCAACTTCTTCTTTTGAACCCAGGAATACCGCCACACGCTGGTGCAGGCCGTCAGGCTGGATGTCGAGGATGCGCTGGTGACCGTCGGTGGACGCGCCGCCCGCCTGTTCAACCAAAAACGACATCGGGTTGGCTTCATACATCAGGCGCAGTTTGCCCGGTTTGGAAGGCTCGCGGCTGTCGCGCGGGTACATGAACAGGCCACCACGGGTCAGGATGCGGTGCACGTCGGCCACCATCGCGGCGACCCAGCGCATGTTGAAGTTCTTCTTCAACGGGCCTTCTTCACCTTCCATCAGCTCGTTGACGTAGCGTTTGACCGGTTCTTCCCAGTGGCGCTGGTTGGACATGTTGATCGCGAATTCCTGGGTCGACGCAGGAATGGTGATGTCTTCGTGGGTCAGCACGAAGCTGCCCATTTCGCGATCGAGGGTGAAGCCTTTGACGCCATCACCCAGGGTCAGCACCAGCATGGTCTGTGGACCGTAGATCGCATAACCGGCAGCAACCTGCTCGGTGCCTGGCTGCAGGAAGGCCTTTTCGTTCAGGGCTTCGTTCTGGCTCAGGTATTCGTTGGGGCAGCGCAGTACCGAGAAAATCGTGCCGACCGGTGCGTTGATGTCGATGTTGGACGAACCGTCCAGGGGATCGAACACCAGCAGGTAGGCACCTTTGGGGTATTTGCCGGGGATCTGGTAGGCATTGTCCATTTCTTCGGACGCCATGCCGGCCAGGTGACCGCCCCATTCGTTGGCTTCGAGCAGGATCTCGTTGGAGATCACGTCGAGCTTCTTCTGCACTTCACCCTGCACGTTTTCAGTGCCCATGCTGCCCAGGACACCACCCAGTGCGCCTTTGGACACGGCGTGGCTGATTTCCTTGCAAGCACGCGCCACCACTTCGATAAGGAAGCGCAGATCGGCAGGCGTGTTGTTGCTGCGGGTCTGCTCAATCAAATAGCGACTCAAGGTAACGCGGGACATGTAAGGCTCCGGAGAATGGGGGGCTTGAAAACCCGCGCAGTTTAACGCGAGTCGGGGCGTATTTCCTCCTATCAGAGGATTTAAACCCAATAGAGTTCATGGACTTTATTTAACGTGCCGCCGGCGGCTTGCGCAGCAAACTGTAGGCCATGGCCCCCAGGGCCGCCACACCCAGCAGTAACACGGCCCAGAGCCCGAGTTTTTTCCAGTTCGGCCCGCTTTCGACGGCAGCGACGGCAGCAGGTGACGTGACCGCGACCTCCCCCGCGAGCGTGGCCTGGCCCAACGTCTTGAGGTGCTCGGCGCTGGAGTCCGGGATCAGCGTCGTCAGCGGCAGGTTCGCCGCTTTCACCGAGGCATTGCCAAAGGCCAGGGTGAACGGCGGCTCACCCCGCGCCAGGAACACCAACTGAGTGGCACGCACCGCAAAACGCAACGCCGGCGCTTCGGCGCCCAGGCCGCCACCGCGTTCGTCCACCTGCATTTTCAGCTCGCGGACCACCTGGCCCGGCAACTGCAATTGGTCCTGCACTACATCCTGGCCGTTCTGGCTCAGGCGATACAGCAAGCCATTGCTCAACGGCTGCCAGGTTTGCCTGGCATCATTGCGTCCGGCCAACGTCACCGGCGCCAGGGTATTGGGCTGCTTCATCTCGATACGCAAGCGCTCCACCCCCAAACCAGTGGGCAGTTGCCAGCTGTACTCACCGGCCTGGAGCCGCGTACCGGCCAGCGGCTGCGACCACATCAACGGCATCGGCAGACTGCTGCTGGTGGCGCTCACCAACTTGGCCGAGGTCAACAGCGGCGCGGCCTGCCCTTGCCATACCAAACGCAGGTAGCGCGCCGATTGCCCCGGTAAGCTGACGTCATGCTGCTCGACCCGCTCATCGGCAAACGACAAACGCGCCACTTGCCCATCGCCCCAGGCCTGCCAATGCTGCAAGTCATCGCTGGCCTCGATACTGAAACGCTGGAAGCCCTCTTGCTCAAGGCTCCAGTCCAGGCTCAATTGCTGCAACGGCGCCTTGATCGCGCTGGCATCCAGCACCCAGCCACGCAATACCTGCTTGCCAGGCTTGGCGGCAGTGGACGGTTTGATTTCGACCAGCGTGCCTTCGATGGTGGTTTTCATCACCACACCGGGCAGGGTTTCGCGGGTGTCGGCGGCGTACAGCGGGAACCACTTCACCTCAGTGACGGTGCGGCTTTCGGTACGCTGCGACGACTGACGCGACAGCGCATACGCCTGGGGCTCGCCGGCGGCGTTAAACACGCGCACGTCACTGAGGTCGGCCTGGGCCGCGTTCAATTGCACGGCCAGTGGCAGTTCAAGCCGATACCAGGGGCCATTGCCGCTGACGCTCAGCGGCACCTGGCGGGTGAACTCCGCCGGCGTTTCCTGAGCCGACGCCGACAACGCCGCGCACAGGCCGACCACGGCCACACTCAACTTACCGATCAAGAGGATGCTCCTTCAGTTTCGGGCACAGGTTCGACACGCTTGGGTGGCAGCGGCGCAAAATAGCCCACCACCAGCAACAGCCCGCCCACGCCGATAAACGACACGATCCGCGCCAGACCGCCACGGTTGCTCAACTCGACGAAGAACAGCTTGGCCACCACCACCGCAATCAGCGCCGCACCGATCAGCCACACTTCGCGACGATGACGCAGATGCCCGCCGATCATCAGGCCGAGGGCGATCAGGGTCCAGACAATCGACAGGCCGGCTTGCACCAACATTGATTCGAGCAGCGCATCCAGATGGAACGGCACTCCGCCCCAATGGTGCGCGGTGCGCATCACCAGCGCCGTGAAGAACGCGAACAGCGAGAGGCCCGCGATACCCTGGGCAAGCCGCTCGGCACGCGGTCCACGTTGCGGCGCCACGCTGCGGCCCCACAGGTACACGCCCAGCAGCGCGAACAACAGGCCCAGGTCCAGCGGATTGAGCAACGGCACATAGGGCAATGGCTCAGCCGTGCCGTCGCTGAAGCTGTTCGCCAGCCAGAACCAGCCGAGCATCAGCACCGCCAGCGGCAACGCCGCCAGCACCCGATATTCGCGCGGGTACGCCGACACCGGCCACGGCCAATGGCGCGGCGCAGCAGCCAGCACCAGGTACAGGCTCGGCAGAATCGCCCAGCCCAGCCAGCGCCAGGCGTTGTATTCGGCCGACAGACGCAACAGGCCATAACGCAGCTCCAGCGCCAGCACGCCGATCAGCATCCAGCAGCCCAGCACATGGGCAACGCTCAACACCTTGGTCGGCACCACCGCCGCCAACCGTCGCAGCGAGACGAAATGCACCCCAAACACCGCCAACCAGGCCAACAGGCCGAACTGCGCCGCCGGGTGGTAATAGGTGTGCGCCGACGCCAGCAACACCACGCCCGCTGCCGGCATCAGCAACGTGCACAGCACGCCCAGCGACGCCCAGCGCAGGCGTGTTGCCAACAGCGTCCAGACTGCCACGCTGACCGCCGCAACCCCCAGCAAGCAGGCACCTTGTAACTCATCGGCCACGAATCTCAGCACTTCACCGATCAGCGCCATCGTCCACCAGGCCGCGCCCCACATCAGCAGCAGGTCGGACAGACGTTGCAGCTTCAATACAGCGAACACCGGCGCATGGGGTTCACGCTGCAGACGCCAGGCGCCGATCAAGGCGGCCAGGCCCAGCACCAACGGCGTCCAGAAACCGGCGTGGGCCAATGGGCTCAAGCCCTCGCGAGACAAAGGCCCGAGCAGATCCGGCACCGCCAGCAAAAATGAGCCACCGCCGATCAGTTGCAGCAGCAACCCGAACACGAAACTGACCCGCTGTTGCAGGTACAGGCTCAACCAGATGATAAACAAGCCACTGGCCGCCCATACGCCGCTGGCGCTTTCCCAGGGCAGCACGAACAGCACCGCGAGATTGATCAGCACCAGACCGGCCAACAGCACCACCGACAACCCGCGTAACAGGCGTCTATCACTGCGCACCATATCGTCGCGGGCGGCCAGCAGCATGCCGCCGATCAAGGCCAGGCCGATCAGCGAGGCGCTGAGCAAACCACTCCAGCCCGCACTGAATACCGCCGCGCCCTCTCCGCCCTGCAAGCGCAGCAGGAACAACGCCCCGCCCAGCAACTGCACGGCAAACGCGGTGAACAGGAAGGTCCGCGAGCCAATGCGCAAACCGACAAACAGCGTCACCAGCCCGGCGATCGCCCAGCTCACGGCGGTGCCTTGGGTCAGCAACAGCAGCGGTGCGAGCAGGTACAAGAAACTCAAACCCAGGCTCGCCAGCAGCGGCAGCCCTTTGCGCTCCCACTGCGCGGCCTGCTCGCTCGGCGCCTGGCGCAAGTGATGGAAGCTCAACAGCAGCGCCGCGCCCAGCAGCATGGCGCCCAACGGCGCGCCATCAATCAATGTGTGTTCGCCGATACGCAGCTCGCTGAGAAACGCCAGCGCCGAGCCCGCTTGCAGCAACAGACCGAAGGCACGTGCCAATGGCCGTTGTTGGCGCAAGCCGAGCCAGAAGATGCCCGCGCCTTCCACCGCCCACGCCGCAGCGGTCCAGCGTGCATCAAGACCCAGTGGAATCGCCAGGCTGGCAAAAATCACTCCCAGGGCCAGACAGGTTTCGGCCAGCAACAAGGCGCGCCCACCGCTGAGCAACCGGGCCAGCCCCATATAGATAATGCCCAGGCCCAATGCACTGAACGCAGCGGCAAACTCCAGGTGCTGCACCAGCGCGAACTGCAAACCAAAGCCCACCAGCGGCGGGCCGAACAGCATGCTGCCGTCGACGTAATCGCCTTTGGCCGCAGACCAGCGCAGCAACGCATCACGGCCTTCGGGTGCATCGCCCATCTCCTGCAATTTACGACGGGCGAACAGCAGGCCGATGGCCAGGTACATCAGGAAGAACAGCACCAGGAACGGCTCGGTGCTCCACAGCAACTCCGGCGTGTAGGAACGCATGCCCCAGGCGAACCCAATGCCGAAGGTGCCGACAAAACCAATCAGGTTGAGCAAACGCCAGGCCTTGAACCAGGCGATGGCGAGAATTCCGGTATTGAGCAAGGCGAAATAACTGAACAACGCCACATGGTTACCGGCGCCAGTGGACGTGAGGATCGGTGCCGCAAAGCCGCCGAGCGCAGCCGCGCAGGCCAGGCCCAGTGCGTCCTGGGTAATCGCCAGGATCGCCGAAAACACCGTGACCGCCACCAGCAGGCCCAGGGCTGCGCCAGGATCGATCAGCGGGTGCAGGCGCATCGCCGCAAACACCGTCAGGTACAGCACCGCAATGCCGGTGCCTTGCAGCATCAGGCCATAGTTGCTGTTACGCAGCCGCAACCACCAGCCCAGACCCAACAGGCCGACCGCCGCTGCCGCCACCCCGGCGTAACGCAGCTCGATCGGCACCACCATGCCTTCGGTGGCATAGCGCAACAGGAATGCCAGGCCAAGGAACAACAGCACCACGCCCACCCGCAGCACCGTGTTGCCGCCAAACAGCCAATTGCGCGCACCGCTCATAGCGCGTTCGATCAGGTTGGGGTCACGGGGCGCGGCAGGTTCTTGAGGATGTGGCGTGGCCACCCAAACGTCGTCCGGCAGCGCCTGGCTCGGCTCGGCAACAGCGGCGACGGACGCCAATTCGGCCGGTAACTCCCACACAAGCTCGGGGGTTTGGGCAACAGCTGCGGGTGCAGGGATGAATTCTGGGGCAAGTTCCGGGCTGGGGTCTTCGACAATGACGCTGCTGGTTGGCGCGGGCACTTCCAGTTGCCGCAACCGATCACCCAGCGCAATCACGGCCTTCTGCGTGGTTTCCAGCTGAAGCGCTTGCTGTTGCGCCTGGGCGGCCAGCCTGGACAGGCGAATCGCCTGGCCAATGCCCAACCCCAGCAGCGCACCGATGCCTGCGTCATAGAACGACTCGTCGAGCGTCCAGCCGAGCACCAGGCCCATCAGCATGAAAATCCATTGCATGGTCGATATTCCCTGAGCAGCCCGAGGCGGGCAGACCGGGGCCTAGTATATCGACGCGCAACAGATGTGGGAGGGGGCTTGCACCCGATAGCGCTGTGCCAGTCGACATATCTGCAAACTGACACGCGGCTATCGGGGGGCAAGCCCCCTCCCATTTTTCTACTGCATTGGTTTAGTCGAGCGCTTTCCAGATCTCGGTGGCGTACTCGCGGATCGTGCGGTCCGAGCTGAACCACCCCATCCGCGCCGTGTTCAGCACCGCCGAACGCCACCACGCCTTGGAATCGTGCCAATGGGCCTCGACCTTGGCCTGGGCGTCCCAGTAGGAATCGAAGTCGGCGCAAACCAGGAAGCGGTCGTAGTCGATCAGGCCGTCGATCAAGCCCACGTAGCGGCCCGGATCATCCGGCGAGAACACTCCGCCACGGATCGCCTGCAGCACATCGTTGAGGCGATGGGAGGCGGCAATGTCCGGCCCTGCGCTGAACTCACCGGCCTGCTTGCGCGCTTCGACCTGCTGGGCGCTCAGACCAAAGATAAACATGTGCTCGGCGCCTACGCGTTCGTGCATCTCCACGTTGGCGCCGTCCATGGTGCCGATGGTCAGCGCGCCATTGAGGCCGAACTTCATGTTGCTGGTGCCGGACGCTTCAAAACCGGCGGTGGAGATCTGCTCCGACAAATCCGCCGCCGGGATGATGCTTTCGGCCAGGCTGACGTTGTAGTTGGGCAGGAACACCACCTTGAGCAAACCGCGCACGGTGGGGTCGTTGTTGACGGTGCGCGCGATGTCGTTGGTCAGTTTGATGATCAACTTGGCCTGGTGATAGCTCGCCGCGGCCTTGCCGGCGAAGATCTTCACACGCGGCACCCAGTCGATCTCGGGCTCGGCACGGATCGCCTGGTACAACGCCACGGTGTGCATCAGGTTGAGCAACTGGCGCTTGTATTCGTGGATGCGCTTGACCTGCACGTCGAACATCGCCGCCGGGTTCACCGAAATGCCCAGGCGCTCGTGGATGATCTCGGCCAGGGCACGCTTGCTGTGCAGACGCTGGTCGGCGAAGGCTTTGCGGAAGGCCTGTTTCTCGGCAAAGGTTTCCAGCTCGCCCAGGCGGGTCTCCATGTTGTCGAGAATGTCCGGCCCCAGCGCATCCACCAACATCTGCGTGAGCTTGGGGTTGGCCTGGTACAGCCAGCGACGGAAGGTAATGCCGTTGGTTTTGTTGTTGATGCGCTCCGGGTACAGCTTGTGCAGTTCGGAGAACACCGTGCTGCGCATCAGTTGGGTGTGCAGGCCGGACACGCCGTTGACGCTGTGGGAGCCGAGAAACGCAAGGTTCCCCATGCGCACACGGCGGCCGTTGTCTTCTTCGATCAGCGACACGGCGCGCAGCACGTCAAAGTCATGGATGCCCTTGGCACGCAGCGAGTCGATATGCTGGGCGTTGATCAGGTAGATGATTTGCATGTGCCGCGGCAGCATGCGTTCCATCAAGCCTACAGGCCAGGTTTCCAGCGCCTCGGGCAGCAAGGTGTGGTTGGTGTAGGACAAGGTTTCGACCGTGACCTGCCAGGCCGCGTCCCAGGCAATATCGTGCAAGTCCACCAGTTGACGCATCAACTCGGCCACCGCGATCGACGGGTGGGTGTCGTTGAGCTGGATCGCCGCGTGTTCGCCCAGGCTCAATACCGAGCCGTGCATGTTTTTGTGGCGACGCAGCAAGTCTTGCAGCGACGCCGAGACGAAGAAGTATTCCTGGCGCAGGCGCAGTTCCTGCCCTGCTTCGGTGCTGTCGGCCGGGTAAAGCACTCGGGAGATGCTTTCGGCACGGGCCACTTCGGCGACGGCGCCCAGGTGGTCACCGGCGTTGAAGCGTTCCAGGTGCAAGTCTTCCACCGCCCGCGCACGCCACAGGCGCAGGGTGTTGACGCTGGCGCCGCGCCAGCCGACCACCGGGGTGTCGTAGGCGACGGCACGCACGGTCTCGCCGGGCGTCCACACTTGGATCAACTTGCCGGCGGGGTCCGGCAGGGTTTCCACGCTGCCGCCGAAACCGATCGGGTAGATCACTTCGGCGCGCTCGAACTCCCAAGGGTTGCCGAAATCCAACCAGCGCTCGGTCTGTTCCTGTTGCC
Organism: Pseudomonas sp. EYE_354; assembly: GCF_023148575.1. Taxonomy (NCBI): domain Bacteria; kingdom Pseudomonadati; phylum Pseudomonadota; class Gammaproteobacteria; order Pseudomonadales; family Pseudomonadaceae; genus Pseudomonas; species Pseudomonas sp. EYE_354. The sequence goes on along the minus strand of NZ_JAHXNQ010000003.1, from coordinate 48,456 downwards.
AGCCATCGACAATCGCCTGGCGGAACAAGCCGTGCTCATAACGAATGCCATAGCCATGACCGGCAATGCCCAGGGTCGACATGCTTTCCATAAAGCACGCGGCCAGACGGCCCAAGCCACCGTTGCCGAGCGCCGCGTCGGGCTCCAGCAGGCGGATACGCTCCAGATCGACGCCCAACTCGGCCAGCGCCTCGCGCGCGATCTCCAGCACACCAAGGTTGCTGAGGCTGTCGTAGAGCAGACGGCCGATCAGGAATTCCAGGGAGAGGTAATAGACCCGCTTCTGACCTTTACGGTAGATACGCCGGGTGTGGTTCATCCAGTGGTCGACCATCTGGTCGCGCGCGGCCAGGGCAATGGCTTCGAACCAGTCATGGTCGAAGGCGTGATCCGGGTCCTTGCCCACCGCGTAGGTGAGTTTGGTCAAGACGGCATCGCGAAATGCGGCTACCTCTGCTTCTCGTGCAAGTGGTTCCTGAGACATCAATTGCGACCTCGGGCGAGATAGAAGGAGTTGCTAGAGCCTAGACGGTCTGACAGACGGTGGCCGCTCTGGTTCGGCAGTTTTTTAACGCATTTACCTTTAACAGGTTTTGATGCATTGGCCGTGCCTGCTTTTGAGCAATGCGCACCTTCGGGCCGAAACACGCAAAATATTGTTCAAAAAACCACCAATCCCGGTATGATCGCGCGCCCGGATACCGCCCCACCTTTTGGAACCCTGATGAAGCCTCAACTGATCGCCGCCGCGGAACTTGACCGTCTCGAGACCTGGCAGAAATATTCCGCGCACATGTGCGGCGGCTGCGTGTCCAGCTGCTGCACGCTGCCGGTCGAAGTGAAGATCAAGGACCTGATCCGCATCGGCATCGTCGACGAATTCGAGCGCGGCGACCCGCCGAAGAACATCGCCAAGCGGCTGCAGAAGGAAGGCATCGTCGAGCGCTACAACAACAAATCCGAAATTTTTACCCTGCAGCGCATGAGCAACAACGACTGCCTGTACCTGGATCGTAAGACGCGCTTCTGCACTATTTATGACAAGCGCCCGGACACCTGCCGCAACCACCCGAAAATCGGCCCGCGGCCGGGGTATTGCGCGTACAAGCCAAAGGAAGTGGTGCGCGAGACCAAGTTCCGTACGCTGGATAAGTTCTAAGATGATCGTTCCCACGCTCCGCGTGGGAATGCAGCCCTGGACGCTCTGCGTCCGCCCTTGAACGCGGGACGCGGAGCGTCCCAAGAGGCATTCCCACGCAGAGCGTGGGAACGATCAGGCATAAAAAAACGCCCCCGGTCTTTCGACCGGGGGCGTTTTTCATTCAGCCTGAGTTAACTCAGTTCTTGGCTTTCTTGGCAGCGCGGGTACGCTCGCCTTCGTCCAGGATCTTCTTACGCAGGCGGATCGACTTAGGCGTGACTTCGCACAGCTCGTCGTCCTGGATAAATTCCAGAGCCTGTTCCAGGGTGAAGCGAACAGGTGGAACCAGGGCGATGGTTTCGTCTTTACCCGAAGCACGCATGTTGTCGAGCTTCTTACCTTTGGTTGGGTTGACGCCCATGTCGTTGTCACGGCTGTTCAGACCAACGATCTGACCGTTGTAGATCTCTTGACCGTGTTCAACGAACAGCTTGCCACGCGCCTGGAGGGTTTCCAGGGAGTAGGTCAGTGCCTTGCCGGTTTCTACCGATACCAGAACACCGTTCTGACGGCCGGACATGTCGCCGGACTTCATGGTGTCGTAGCGATCGAAGATCGAGGTCAGGATGCCAGCACCGTTGGTCAGGGTCAGGAACTGGTTACGGAAACCGATCAGACCACGAGCAGGGATGTTGTATTCCAGACGCACACGGCCTTTACCATCCGGCACCATGTTGGTCAGGTCGCCCTTACGCAGGCCCATCTCTTCCATGACCTTGCCCTGGGATTCTTCAGGGGTGTCGATGGTGACGTTTTCGAACGGTTCCTGCTTCACGCCGTCAACCTGACGGATGATCACTTCCGGACGACCAACACCCATTTCGAAGCCTTCGCGACGCATGGTTTCAATCAGTACCGAGAGGTGCAGCTCACCACGGCCGGAGACCTTGAACTTGTCAGCCGAGTCGCCTTCTTCAACGCGCAGAGCAACGTTGTACAGCAGCTCTTTGTCCAGACGCTCCTTGATGTTACGGGAGGTCACGAACTTGCCTTCTTTACCACAGAAAGGCGAGTCGTTTACCTGGAAGGTCATGGAAACGGTTGGCTCGTCAACGGTCAGAGGCTTCATCGCCTCGACGTTGTCCGGCTGGCACAGGGTGTCGGAGATGAACAGCGAGTCCATACCGCTGACGCACACGATGTCGCCAGCGAAGGCTTCTTCGACGTCGATGCGGTGCAGACCGTGGTGACCCATCAGCTTCAGGATACGACCGTTACGCTTCTTGCCGTCAGCGCCGATAGCGACAACCGGGGTGTTCGGCTTGACGCTGCCACGAGCGATACGGCCAACGCCGATAACACCCAGGAAGCTGTTGTAGTCCAGTGCCGAGATTTGCATCTGGAACGGGCCTTCACGGTCAACTTTCGGTGCTGGTACGTTGTCGACGATCGACTGGTACAGCGGAGTCATGTCTTCAGCCATGTCGGTGTGGTCAAGACCGGCAATGCCGTTCAGGGCCGAGGCGTAGACGACTTTGAAGTCCAGCTGCTCTTCGGTGGCGCCCAGGTTGTCGAACAGGTCGAAGATCTGGTCCAGAACCCAGTCCGGACGCGCGCCTGGACGGTCAACCTTGTTGATGCACACGATCGGACGCAGGCCGGCTTCGAAAGCCTTCTTGGTCACGAAACGGGTTTGCGGCATAGGGCCGTCTTGAGCGTCGACCAGCAGCAGAACGGAGTCAACCATCGACATTACACGTTCAACTTCGCCGCCGAAGTCGGCGTGGCCCGGGGTGTCCACGATGTTGATGTGGTAGCCGTTCCAGTTGATAGCGGTGTTTTTTGCCAGGATGGTAATACCGCGCTCTTTTTCCTGGTCGTTGGAGTCCATCACGCGCTCGTCGTTGAGCTCGTTGCGCTCCAGAGTGCCGGATTGACGCAGGAGTTTGTCTACCAGGGTGGTTTTACCATGGTCAACGTGAGCAATGATGGCGATGTTACGTAGATTTTCGATCACTTGTGTATCTCGATCAGAGGATTCGGTGTGCTGACAGGTCGTGGCAGCGATTTACAGTAGAGTCAGGCCTTGCCGTTACAGCTTGACGGCAGAGTCGGGGGGCCGGTGACGCAGGCCACAGGCAAACAGCCCCGGGCTCTTAGCTCGGTCGATAAACGCGCACATTGGCATGCCCCTCACTGAGCAAATGGTGGGCATGCAGGCGACTCATCACGCCTTTGTCGCAATACAGCAGGTACTGACGGCTGTCATCCAGTTCCTTGAAACGCGCGTTCAATGCATAGAACGGCAGCGTTTGTACGTCGATGCCGGCGATTTCCAGCGGCTCGTCTTCAGCGGCATCCGGATGACGGATGTCGATGACGATCTGACCGGCCAGAGCTTCGCTGACTTCTTCGATCTGCACATCCTGGCCCAACTCGTCGATAACCCGATCGATCGGCACCAGTTTGGCGTTCTCGAGCGCACGCTCCAGAATCGCCATGTCGAACTGTTGTTCTTCGTACTCCACGCGGTTGCGCTTGGCGTGGGTCTTGGGATTCACCGAGATGACCCCGCAATATTCAGGCATATGCTTGGCGAAGTCGGCGGTGCCGATTTCTTCCGCCAGGTCGATGATGTCCTGCTTGTGGCTGGCGATCAGCGGGCGTAATACCAGCTTCTCGGTCACACAGTCGATCAGCGACAGGTTTGGCAGCGTCTGGCTGGAGACCTGGGAAATCGCTTCGCCGGTCACCAGCGCATCGATCTGCAACTGATCGGCAATTCGGGACGCAGCGCGCAACATCATACGCTTCAATACTACGCCCATATGACTGTTATCGACTTTGCCGAGAATTTCGCCCAGTACTTCCTCGAACGGCACGCTCACAAATAGCACGCGCTGGGAGCTGCCGTACTTCTTCCAGATAAAGTGCGCAACTTCCATCACGCCCAATTCATGTGCACGCCCGCCCAGGTTAAAGAAGCAGAAGTGGCTCATCAGGCCGCGGCGCATGATCTGGTAGGCCGCTACCGTAGAATCGAAACCGCCGGACATCAGTACCAGGGTCTGTTCCAGGGCGCCCAGCGGATAGCCGCCGATGCTATTGTGCTGGCTGTGGATCACAAACAACCGTTGGTCGCGAATTTCCATGCGCACTTCAATTTGCGGCGCTTTCAAGGAAATTCCAGCCGCACCGCACTCGCGACGCAGCTTGCTGCCGACGTATTTCTCGACATCCATCGAGCTGAATGGGTGCTTGCCGGCCCGCTTGCAACGCACCGAAAAAATCTTGCCTTCGAGCTCGCCGCCAAAGTGCAGCTTGCACTTGTCGGTGATGTCGTCGAAGTCACCCAGCGGGTACTCATCCACTTGCAGGAAATGCGCAATGCCCGGCATGCAGCTCAGGCGCTCGGTCATATCCTTCAAGGCTTTGGCGTCGGTCAGGCGGGTTTCCAGCTCGAGGTTATCCCACACACCATTGACCACCACAGCCGGGTCCAGATCGCGGAGCACGGCACGGATGTTCTTGGCCAACTGACGGATGAAACGCATCCGTACCGGTCGGCTTTTGATGGTGATTTCAGGGAAGACTTTAACGATTAATTTCATGGAAACAGCGCGCGCCGGGCCTGCTGAAAAAGGGGGGCGCGGATTATAGCGGAAATCGCTCAAGGTTTAACCAGTTAATATGCAACGCAGTCACTGCGCACTAAAGCGGTGCATTTGTGCGCACTGACGCCACATTGCGGTGCGCTATTTTTCGGTGTTTGTCGCAATGCACCTTTATAGGGGCGTTTTTGGAGCAGAAAACCCATGTTGGCGCACTGGCATGCAATTTGCTCTCTTGTGAGGCAGGTTGCCATGGCGGACTATCCGCGCCGGCATCACCCACATTCTAAGGGCTAACTCCACTACCCCAGCCCGAAGCCACCCGGAGGACACTATGTCGAAGTCGGTTCAACTCATCAAAGATCATGACGTTAAATGGATTGATCTGCGCTTCACGGACACCAAAGGCACTCAGCACCACGTGACCATGCCGGCTCGCGATGCGCTGGATGATGCGTTCTTCGAAGAAGGCAAAATGTTCGACGGTTCCTCCATTGCCGGCTGGAAAGGCATCGAAGCCTCCGACATGATCCTGATGCCGGACGACAGCACCGCGGTCCTCGACCCGTTCACCGAAGACCCAACCCTGATCATCGTCTGCGACGTGATCGAGCCTTCGACCATGCAAGGCTACGACCGCGACCCACGTGCGATCGCCAAGCGCGCCGAGGAATACCTGAAGTCGACTGGTATCGGCGACACCGTATTCGTAGGCCCGGAGCCAGAATTCTTCATCTTTGATTCGGTCAAGTTCAAGTCCGACATCTCCGGCTCCATGTTCAAAATCTTCTCCGAACAAGGTTCCTGGATGTCCGACCAGGACGTGGAAGGCGGCAACAAAGGCCACCGTCCAGGCATCAAAGGTGGCTACTTCCCAGTTCCGCCGTTCGACCACGACCACGAAATCCGTACCTCCATGTGCAACGCCATGGAAGAAATGGGCCTGGTCATCGAAGTTCACCACCACGAAGTGGCGACTGCCGGCCAGAACGAAATCGGTGTGAAGTTCAACACCCTGGTTGCCAAGGCTGACGAAGTTCAGACCCTGAAGTACTGCGTACACAACGTGGCAGATGCCTACGGCCGTACCGCTACCTTCATGCCTAAGCCACTGTACGGCGATAACGGTTCGGGTATGCACGTTCACCTGTCCATCGCTAAAGAAGGCAAGAACACCTTCGCTGGCGAAGGTTATGCCGGCCTGTCCGACACCGCCCTGTACTTCATCGGCGGCATCATCAAGCACGGTAAGGCCCTGAACGGCTTCACCAACCCGTCGACCAACTCCTACAAGCGTCTGGTCCCAGGTTTCGAAGCACCAGTGATGCTGGCCTACTCGGCTCGCAACCGTTCGGCATCGATCCGCATTCCTTACGTGTCCAGCCCTCGCGCTCGCCGTATCGAAGCTCGCTTCCCGGATCCAGCAGCCAACCCGTACCTGGCCTTCGCTGCACTGGTCATGGCCGGTCTGGACGGTATCCAGAACAAGATCCACCCTGGCGACGCAGCCGACAAAAACTTGTACGACCTGCCGCCTGAAGAGGCCAAAGAGATCCCACAAGTGTGCGGCAGCCTGAAAGAAGCCCTGGAAGAGCTGGACAAGGGCCGTGCGTTCCTGACCAAAGGCGGCGTATTCAGCGACGACTTCATCGATGCCTACATCGAGCTCAAAAGCGAAGAAGAAATCAAAGTACGCACCTTCGTACACCCACTGGAATACGAGCTGTACTACAGCTGCTGATCCGGTAGCGCTGCTTGACGCAGCGTGACGAAAGAGGCCTCCTTCGGGAGGTCTTTTTTTTGCCTGACATAATGCCTCGGCATCCTCACCATTGGCCCTTCGCCTATCCGCTCGACAAGGAGATCAACCTTGAAACTCAGAATCGCATTCGCCCTGCTATTGATCGCTACCAACGTATCGGCAGCGCCCGCCACACTCGCCCCCTTGCTCGACAGCATCGCCGAACGCGTGAGCATCGCCGACCAAGTGGCACTGAGCAAATGGGACAGCCGCAAGGCGGTAGAAGACCGCGCACGGGAACAGGATGTTATCGCCAGCGTGAGAGCACAGGCTGCCAACTACAAACTGTCTCCCGATGTCGCCGAACAGTTTTTTGCGGCGCAGATAGAGGCCAATAAACTGGTGCAGTACACCCACCTGTCCGATTGGCATTGGCAGGGCAAGGCACCCGACGCCCCGCGTCCTGACCTGGTGGGGCAGATCCGCCCACAATTGGACCAACTGCAAAAACGCCTGCTGCAACAGCTGGCCGACTTCAGCCCCGAGCGCAGCAACCCCGCGTGCCCGCAATGGGTCGCGCAGGCTGTGCACGAGCCACTCAACGAGCCGCTGCTGCAGATCGCGATGATCCGCGCCACGGGCGAACTGTGTACCCAGACCAACCAATAACGGTTACGGACTACTCGATTTGAGGCGCCGTCCGGCATCCATCCGCCCATTGGCAGCCATAGCCTGACGGCTCACTGACCAAACAGGACGGAACCATGAATGCCCTCAAATGCCTGCTCGCCGCCACTGCCTGCTTATCTGTCATCGGCTGCGGCAGCCCACCCATGCAAGCTGCGCACGTCGAACAGCAAGTTCTGCTCAAGAGCCACTCATCATGGGATGGAGCGCCCTATAAAACCTACCCCGCCGGGCCGCCGGAACTCACACTGTTGCGAATCCGGATCCCGGCAAATACACAGATGCCCTGGCACAGCCACCCAATCCCCAATGCGGCTTATGTGGTCTCGGGTGAGCTGACAGTCGAAACCCGCCAGGGCGGGCTGGCTCGCACGCTCAAACCGGGAGAAACCCTGGCAGAGATGGTCGGCACAGTGCATCGAGGCACAACCGGAAAGACACCTGTGGAATTGCTGGTGTTCTACGCAGGCACACCGGATATGCCGCTGTCCCAACCCTATTGATAGCAACCCCCTTGGATCATGCGCGTCCAAACGCCGCGCACGATCCCTGGAATGCTTGCTGAACAGCCCTTTCAAAAACGCACTATATTGGTGCCCGTCACTGCACCCTACCCACCCGCTCAACCCATTTTGGTTCGAAACTTCCCGAACAAGCTGGCAGAACGCCACAGTTTCGCGCCTGGAACCCCTATTTCAGGCGATTAACGCTTCTTTTCGGAGCCTTGGTTTGGTTTTTGCATTTTCCTTGTATCAGCGTGTGCCTCAAGCCCGCGCCTTGCTCCAAAAGAGGTCCTGATGACCATCAGCGATGCACTGCACCGTTTGCTACTCGACAATCTGACCACCGCAACCATTCTGCTCAATGACGACCTGCGTCTTGAGTACATGAACCCGGCCGCGGAAATGCTCCTGGCCATCAGTGGTCAGCGCAGCCATGGGCAGTTCATCAGCGAATTGTTCACCGAGTCGGCCGAGGCCTTGAGTTCGTTGCGCCAGGCCGTGGAGCAGGCGCACCCGTTCACCAAGCGCGAAGCGATGCTCACCGCTCTCACCGGTCAGACGCTGACCGTCGACTACGCCGTAACGCCGATTCTGAGCAATGGCGCGACCCTGCTGCTGCTCGAAGTGCACCCCCGCGACCGCCTGCTGCGCATCACCAAAGAAGAAGCGCAATTGTCCAAACAGGAAACCAGCAAGATGCTGGTGCGCGGCCTGGCCCACGAGATCAAGAACCCGCTCGGCGGCATTCGTGGCGCGGCGCAGTTGCTGGCCCGTGAGCTGCCGGAGGAACACCTCAAGGACTACACCAACGTCATCATCGAAGAGGCCGACCGCCTGCGTAACCTGGTGGACCGCATGCTCGGCTCCAACAAATTGCCATCGCTGGCGATGACCAACGTGCACGAAGTTCTGGAGCGCGTGTGCCAGTTGGTTGAAGCGGAAAGCCAGGGCTGCATCACCTTGGTGCGCGACTATGACCCGAGCATTCCCGACGTGTTGATCGACCGCGAACAGATGATCCAGGCGGTCCTCAACATCGTGCGCAACGCCATGCAGGCCATCAGCAGCCAGAACGAACTGCGCCTGGGCCGCATCAGCCTGCGCACCCGCGCCCTGCGCCAGTTCACCATCGGCCATGTGCGCCATCGCCTGGTAACCAAGGTCGAGATCATCGACAACGGTCCGGGTATTCCTGCGGAACTGCAGGAAACCATTTTCTTTCCCATGGTCAGCGGCCGCCCGGACGGTACCGGGCTGGGCCTGGCCATTACCCAGAACATCATCAGCCAGCATCAGGGCCTGATCGAATGTGAGAGCCATCCCGGCCACACCACATTCTCGATCTTTCTGCCACTGGAACAAGGAGCCCAATCGACATGAGCCGTAGTGAAACTGTCTGGATCGTCGATGACGACCGTTCTATCCGCTGGGTCCTCGAGAAAGCCTTGCAACAGGAAGGCATGACCACCCAGAGCTTCGACAGCGCCGACGGGGTGATGAGCCGCCTGGCGCGCCAGCAGCCCGACGTGATCATCTCTGACATCCGCATGCCCGGCGCCAGTGGCCTGGACCTGCTGGCGCGGATTCGCGAGCAGCACCCGCGCCTGCCGGTGATCATCATGACCGCACACTCGGACCTGGACAGCGCTGTCGCGTCGTATCAGGGCGGCGCGTTTGAATACCTGCCCAAGCCGTTTGACGTGGACGAGGCCGTGGCGCTGGTAAAGCGCGCCAATCAGCACGCTCAGGAGCAGCAAAACCAGGAAGCCCCGCCGGCCCTGACCCGCACCCCGGAAATCATCGGTGAAGCACCGGCGATGCAGGAAGTGTTTCGCGCCATCGGGCGCTTGAGCCACTCCAACATCACCGTGCTGATCAATGGCGAATCGGGGACCGGTAAAGAGCTGGTGGCGCACGCCCTGCACCGTCACAGCCCACGGGCAGCATCGCCGTTTATTGCGCTGAACATGGCGGCGATTCCAAAAGACCTGATGGAATCCGAGCTGTTCGGCCATGAGAAAGGCGCATTTACCGGTGCAGCCAACCTGCGTCGGGGCCGCTTTGAACAAGCGGACGGCGGCACCTTGTTTCTCGATGAAATCGGCGACATGCCGGCCGACACCCAGACCCGCTTGCTGCGCGTACTGGCGGACGGCGAGTTTTACCGCGTCGGCGGGCACACGCCGGTCAAGGTCGATGTGCGCATCATTGCGGCCACGCACCAGAACCTCGAAACCCTGGTACACGCGGGCAAATTCCGCGAGGACTTGTTCCACCGCCTCAACGTGATCCGCATCCACATCCCACGCATGTCGGATCGCCGCGAAGACATCCCGACCCTCGCTCGCCACTTCCTCAGCCGCGCCGCCCAGGAGCTGGCGGTGGAGCCGAAGCTGCTCAAAAGCGAAACCGAGGAATACCTCAAAAACCTGCCGTGGCCAGGCAACGTGCGCCAGTTGGAGAACACCTGCCGCTGGATCACCGTAATGGCGTCCGGCCGCGAAGTGCATATCAGCGATCTGCCGCCGGAACTGCTGAGCCTGCCGCAGGACTCAGCACCGGTGACCAACTGGGAGCAGGCACTGCGCCAGTGGGCCGACCAGGCACTGGCGCGTGGCCAGTCGAACCTGCTGGACAGCGCGGTGCCTGCGTTCGAGCGGATCATGATCGAGACCGCCTTGAAGCACACCGCCGGCCGCCGTCGCGACGCCGCGGTGTTGCTGGGCTGGGGACGTAATACCCTGACGCGCAAGATCAAGGAATTGGGGATGAAGGTCGATGGTGCGGATGATGATGACGGGGATGAGGGCTAAGCCTCAGATCCGCTGACAATCCCACAGGTGCATCTGTTCAAGGTTCAGGAACTGTGCACCGCTTCAAGGCACCATGAACCGGCATCGGGCATGGCGCCAACGGCAGACACCTGAACATTGCTGAAAAAAGATGAGCTGCAAAACACCAAAGCCCCGTATTCCGGGGCTTTGTGCTTTCTAAAAGATTTTTTTGGCACTCCTGCGCCACTCTGGCACGCGCCCTGCAATAACCCTGGTACAACCCAGTTTCGGGGACCTTGGTACAGGCAGGCCGAGAATCCCCTCTTTAACACCGAAGCCTCTTGAGGCTTCACACCGTTTTGGGAGCCCTGGTACAGGCAGGCCGGGAACTCCCTTCTTTACACCGGGGCTTATGCGGCGCACCGCCCTAAGCTTCAGCCCGTTTTGGGGACCTTGGTACAGGCAGGCCGGGGATTCCCTCTTTTATTGCTCTTGGAGATGGATCTCCAGCCGCCAGCGGTCGTCGACCTCCTGGCCCTGCCATTCCCCGCGCAACGGCCGAGCCGCCACCAGGTTCAGCAGCAAACCGGCATCGGCCTTGCGAATGCGCCAGTTCACATCCTTGTCACCGACCTTGAGTTGCCCACTGGCAGCCTTGCCGCCTGCGTCGAACAGCAATGCCACCGTGCCGTCGATATGTTCACCGTGCAGCTTGGGTTCCCGGTTGAACCACACCACGACACCATCCGCCACGGTCTCGACCTGCTGCAACTCCACCGGGTCCGGCGTGGTCAGGCGACCGATCATCAGGCCCACCATCAAGCCGGCAATCGCCAATGAGCCCATGACCCTCGGCATTAGCTTCGGTCTTGGGTCCTCTTCGGGGGTAGAATGCAGCGCATCTTTGCCTTCGGAGCCGTGCATGTTTCACGTCATCCTTTTTCAACCAGAAATTCCGCCGAATACCGGCAACGTTATCAGGCTGTGCGCCAACAGTGGCTGCCACCTGCATTTGATCGAGCCCTTGGGTTTCGACATGGACGATAAACGTCTGCGCCGTGCCGGGCTGGACTACCACGAGTACGCCACCCTCCAGCGCCATGCCGACCTGGCGAGCTGCCTGGAAAGCCTGGGCAACCCCCGCCTGTTCGCGTTCACCACCAAGGGCTCGCGACCGTTCCATGATGCCAGCTTCGCCGAGGGCGACGCCTTCCTGTTCGGCCCCGAAAGTCGTGGCCTGCCGGCTGAGGTACTCGATGCACTGCCGGATGGCCATCGCCTGCGCTTACCGATGCGTGAAGGGTGCCGCAGCTTGAACCTGTCCAACACCGTAGCCGTCGCGGTTTACGAAGGTTGGCGCCAACTCGGCTTCAAATAACACACAAAACGAAATGTGGGAGGGGGCTTGTCCCCGATGGCGGAGTCTCAGTCGACACCTGGGTGACTGATCCACCGCTATCGGGGGCAGGCCCCCTCCCACATTGTTTACCGCGTCGACTTATTGAACGGTCGGCGCGCCTTCCTGTTGCATGCGCTGCAGCTCTTGAGCGTACAAGGCATCGAAGTTCACCGGTGCCAGCATCAGCGCGGGGAACGAGCCACGGGTGACCAGGCTATCGAGGGTCTCACGGGCATACGGGAACAGGATGTTCGGGCAGAAGGCACCCAGGGTGTGGCTCATGGACGCCTCGTCCAGGCCCTGGATCAGGAAGATACCGGCCTGTTGCACTTCAGCGATGAAGGCCACTTCTTCGCCATTTTTGACGGTGACCGACAGGGTCAGCACGACTTCGTGGAAGTCGCCTTCCAGCGCCTTTTGACGGGTGTTGAGGTCCAGTGCGACGCTTGGGGTCCATTCCTGACGGAAGATGGCCGGGCTTTTCGGCGCTTCGAACGACAGGTCACGCACGTAGATCCGCTGCAGCGAGAACTGTGGGCCTTGAGCTTCTGCTGCTTCGGTGTTCTGTTGGTCAGTCATCGCGGATCCTTCTTGATCTTGGGGTCTTTTAGGGTTTGGGAGTCAGACGAGCAGCAGCGCATCGAGTTTACCGGCGCGCTCCAGGGCGAACAGGTCATCGCAACCACCGACGTGCCTGGCGCCGATCCAGATCTGCGGCACGGAGGTGCGCCCCGCCTTCTGGGCCATTTCGGCGCGCAGCTGGGGTTTGCCATCGACCTTGATCTCTTCGAAGGCAACACCCTTCTTATCCAGCAGAGCCTTGGCCCGCATGCAATAAGGGCAATAATCGCTGGAGTACACGACGACCTGGCTCATATCACTTCACCAGCGGCAGGTTATCGGCGCGCCAGCTGCTGATGCCACCGGACAGTTTGGCCGCGGTGAAACCAGTCTTGAGCATTTCGCGGGCGTGGGTGCCGGCGTGCTGGCCCTGGGCGTCGACCAGGATGATGGTCTTGGCCTTGTGCTTTTCCAGCTCGGGCAGGCGCGCGATCAGCTTGTCCTGGGGAATGTTCAGGGCCCCGACGATATGACCGGTGGCGAAGTCCTTGGCAGGGCGGATATCCACCACAATGGCCTCGTCCTTGTTAACCATCGCGGTCAGCTCGGACGTGCTCAGGCTGCGGCCACCACGGCTCAATTCGTGAGCGATCAGCAGCGCCAGCAGGATGACGAAGGCACCCACAAGCAGATAGTGGGCAGTGGCAAATGCAATCAGGTGATCAACCATCAAGGAGGTTCCAGGGCGTTAAAATGGCGGTAAGTATACACAGCCGTCAGGGGGGGCCAACCCCCGTAAAGCGGTGACGCGGTCGGAACTTCGCTTTAAACTGCCACTCCCTTTTCAATTGCCTTTCTTTATTAGCGCCGCGAGAGGATCTATGACTACCACGCCTAAACCTTTGGTCCTGATAATTCTCGATGGCTTCGGACACAGTGAAAGCCACCACGACAACGCGGTATACGCGGCCAGCAAGCCTGTGCTCGACCGCCTGACCGCCAGCGTACCCAACGGCCTGATCTCCGGCTCGGGCATGGACGTGGGCCTGCCGGACGGCCAAATGGGCAACTCGGAAGTCGGCCACATGAACCTCGGCGCCGGACGAGTGGTATATCAAGACTTCACTCGCGTGACCAAAGCGATCCGCGACGGCGAGTTCTTCGAGAACCCGACTATCTGTGCGGCGGTAGATAAAGCAGTGGCCGCCGGCAAGGCCGTGCACTTCATGGGCCTGCTGTCGGACGGTGGCGTACACAGCCACCAGGACCATTTGGTGGCCATGGCCGAACTGGCCTTCAAGCGCGGCGCCGACAAGATCTACCTGCACGCCTTCCTCGACGGCCGCGACACACCACCCAAAAGCGCTCAGTCGTCCATCGAACTGCTCGACGCCACTTTTGCCGCCCTGGGCAAAGGTCGCATCGCCAGCATCATCGGCCGTTACTTCGCCATGGACCGCGACAACCGCTGGGACCGCGTTTCCCAAGCCTACAACCTGATCGTCGACGGCCAGGCCGAGTTCAACGCCGCCACCGCTCAGGAAGGTCTGGAAGCGGCCTACGCCCGTGGCGAGAGCGATGAGTTCGTCAAAGCCACCACCATCGGTGAGCCGGTAAAAGTCGAAGACGGCGACGCCGTGGTGTTCATGAACTTCCGCGCCGACCGCGCCCGCGAGCTGAGCCGCGTGTTCGTCGAGGACGACTTCAACGAGTTCCCCCGCGCACGCCAGCCAAAAGTGCAGTACGTGGGCCTGACCCAATACGCCGCCAGCATCCCGGCCCCCGCCGCTTTCGCTCCGGGCAGCCTGGACAACGTGCTGGGCGATTACCTGGCGAAAAACGGCAAGACCCAGCTGCGCATCGCCGAAACCGAAAAATACGCCCACGTGACGTTCTTCTTTTCCGGCGGGCGCGAAGAACCGTTCCCAGGTGAGGAGCGCATCCTGATTCCTTCGCCAAAAGTCGCCACCTACGACCTGCAGCCGGAAATGAGCGCGCCTGAAGTCACCGACAAGATCGTCGACGCGATCGAACACCAGCGTTATGACGTGATCGTGGTCAACTACGCCAACGGTGACATGGTCGGCCACAGCGGCAACCTGGCAGCGGCGACCAAAGCCGTGGAATGCCTGGACCTGTGCGTCGGCCGCATTGTCGACGCGCTGGAGAAAGTCGGCGGCGAAGCGCTGATCACCGCAGACCATGGCAACTGCGAGCAAATGTCCGACGAATCCACCGGCCAGGCCCACACGGCCCACACCACCGAGCCGGTGCCGTTCATCTATGTCGGCAAGCGCGAATTTAAAGTGCGTGACGGCGGCGTGCTGGCCGACGTGGCCCCGACCATGTTGATGTTGATGGGGCTGGAGAAGCCGCAAGAGATGACCGGCACTTCGATCCTGATTTAATTTCAGCTCACTGCAAAACCCATGTGGGAGAGTGCACACCAGCTCCCACATGGGTTTTGCGCTATTTGATAACCACTCGGCACCTATCTTGCCCACCAGCCCGCATTGGGCGTTTTTTTTGCGGCGCTTGGCGGGCATACTAGGCCGTCCCTTTCCCTGGTGTCGCCCGCCTCTATGCTTCGCGCCTTGATTACCCTTGCTCTTGTCTGCCTGCTCCAACCGGCATTTGCCGACGAGCGCGCACAAACCCAACAACAGTTGGACGCTACGCGTCAGGACATTACCGAGCTGAAAAAACTGCTCGGCAAGCTCCAGGAAGAAAAATCCGGGGTGCAGAAAGACCTGCGCGGCACGGAAACCGAAATGGGCAAGCTGGAGAAGCAGGTCCAGGAGCTGCAAAAAGAACTAAAGAAGAGCGAGTCGGAACTGGAGCGACTCGACGCTGAGAAAAAAAAACTCCAGAGCGCACGCGTTGAACAGCAACGCCTGATCGCGATCCAGGCCCGCGCCGCCTACCAGAGCGGCCGCCAGGAATACCTCAAGTTGCTGCTCAACCAGCAGAACCCCGAGAAATTCGCGCGCACCCTGACCTACTACGACTACCTGAGCAAGGCCCGCCTGGAGCAACTTAAAAGCTTCAACGAAACCCTGCGCCAACTGGTCAACGTGGAACAGGAAATCGCCAACCAGCAGTCGCAGTTGCAAGACCAGAAAAGCGCCCTCGACACCCAGCGCGACGAACTCGACAAGGTTCGCAAGGAACGCCAACTGGCCCTGGCCAAGCTCAATGACGACGTAAAGGCCCGCGACGCCAAGCTGCAGGCCCGCGAGCAGGACCAGGCCGACCTGGCCAAAGTCCTCAAGACCATCGAAGAAACCCTGGCGCGCCAGGCACGTGAGGCAGAGGAAGCGCGGCAAAAAGCGCTGATCGCCCAGCAGGAAGCGGAAAAAAAGCGCCAGCGTGAGGCCGAGCTGGCTGCCACCACGGATGCGCCGGCACCGCGCAAACCCGCGCATCCAGCGCCTGGCCCGCTGGTTTCCAGCGCCGGCGAGTCCTTCGGCGGGCCTTTTGCTGCAGCGCGCGGCAAACTTCCATGGCCCGTTGATGGTCGATTACTGGCACGCTTTGGGGAAACCCGTGGCGACGACACCCGCGCCAAGTGGGATGGCGTGATGATCAGCGCCTCTGCCGGCAGCCAGGTCCACGCCGTCCACGGCGGGCGCGTGGTGTTTGCCGATTGGCTGCGGGGCGCCGGTTTGTTGGTGATTCTCGACCACGGCAATGGCTATTTGAGCCTTTACGGCCACAATCAGACGTTGCTCAAGTCGGCAGGTGATGTTGTAAAAGCCGGTGAATCCATCTCCACTGTCGGTAACAGTGGTGGCCAGGACACCCCGGCGCTGTACTTCGCTATTCGTCAGCAGGGTCGCCCGAGCGATCCCGCACAATGGTGCCGTTCCCAAGGATAGGGTCGCATCTACACTAGGAGTTCGTTCGACATGCTGCATTTGTCCCGCCTCACTTCGCTGGCCCTGACGATCGCCCTGGTGATCGGCGCGCCTCTGGCTTTTGCCGACCAGGCCGCTCCGGCTGCACCCGCCGCTACGGCCGCGACCACCAAGGCGCCGTTGCCGCTGGACGAGCTGCGTACCTTCGCGGAGGTCATGGACCGGATCAAGGCAGCCTATGTCGAACCCGTAGACGACAAGACCCTGTTGGAGAACGCCATCAAGGGCATGCTCAGCAACCTTGACCCCCACTCCGCTTACCTGGGCCCGGAAGATTTCGCCGAGTTGCAGGAAAGCACCAGCGGTGAATTCGGCGGTCTGGGCATTGAAGTCGGTGCCGAAGACGGCAACATCAAAGTGGTCTCGCCCATCGACGACACCCCGGCGTCCAAGGCCGGCATCCAGGCCGGCGACTTTATCGTCAAGATCAACGGCCAGCCGACCCGTGGCCAGACCATGACCGAAGCCGTCGACAAGATGCGCGGCAAGATCGGCCAGAAGATCACCCTGACCCTGGTGCGCGACGGCGGTAACCCGTTCGACGTGACGCTGACCCGCGCGACCATCACGGTCAAGAGCGTGAAGAGCCAGTTGCTGGAGTCGGGCTACGGCTACATCCGCATCACCCAATTCCAGGTCAAGACCGGCGACGAAGTGGCCAAGGCCCTTGCCAAGCTGCGCAAGGATAACGGCAAGAAGCTCAGCGGCATTGTGCTCGACCTGCGTAACAACCCAGGCGGCGTGCTGCAATCGGCGGTGGAAGTGGTGGACCACTTCATCACCAAAGGCTTGATCGTCTACACCAAAGGCCGTATCGCCAATTCCGAGCTGCGTTTCTCGGCCACCGGCAACGACCTCAGCGAGAACGTGCCGCTGGCCGTGCTGATCAACGGCGGCAGTGCCTCGGCGTCGGAGATCGTCGCCGGTGCCCTGCAAGACCAGAAGCGCGGCGTGCTGATGGGCACCACCAGCTTCGGCAAAGGCTCGGTGCAAACCGTGCTGCCGCTGAACAACGAGCGTGCGCTGAAGATCACCACCGCGCTGTACTACACGCCGAATGGCCGCTCGATCCAGGCCCAGGGCATCGTCCCGGACATTGAAGTGCGCAAGGCCAAGATCACCAACGAGGTCGACAGCGAGTACTACAAAGAGGCAGACCTGCAAGGTCACCTGGGCAACGGCAACGGCGGCGCCGACCAGCCGACCGGCAGCGCCGCGAAAGCCAAGCCGATGCCGCAGGACGACGATTACCAGTTGGCCCAGGCGCTGAGCCTGCTCAAGGGCCTGAGCATCACGCGCAGCCGTTGATATGCGTTTTGCACTGATCATCGCTGTGCTGTGCAGCCTGGCCGGGGTCGCCCATGCGACCCCGGCCGGCGAGCCGCAAAAAGCCTACCTGACCCTGATCATCGACGACCTGGGGCAAAACCTGCCCCGGGATCGGCGCGTACTGGCCCTGCCTGGGCCCGTCACCACCGCGATCATGACCGACACCCCTCACGCCGCCGAATTCGCCCGCGAAGCCCACAAGGCGGGCAAGACCGTGATCCTGCACATGCCCATGGACCCGGCCACCGGTCCGTTCGCCTGGCACCCCGAGCTGCCCATCGAAGAACTGGGCAAACGCCTGGACGCCGCGTTCAACGCAGTGCCCTACACCGCCGGCATCAACAACCACATGGGCAGCCGTATGACGGCGCAACCCGCCGCCATGGCCTGGTTGATGGCCGAACTGCAACGGCGCAACAAGTTCTTTGTCGACAGCCGTACCAGCGCGCAAACCGTGGCGGCGGCCGAGGCACAAAAGATCGGTCTGGCGCATGTTTCGCGGGACGTGTTCCTGGATGACGAACGTACCGAAGCGGCCATTGCCACGCAGCTGCAAACGGCAATCAAGCTTGCCCATAAACAGGGTTCGGCCGTGATGATCGGCCACCCTTACCCGCAAACCCTGGCAGTGCTGGAGCGCGAATTGCCCAAGCTCAAGGCCCAGGGTGTGGAATGGATCGATATCAAGTTGATGATCAGCGTGCGCAGCAACCAAGCCATGGCGGCACATGGAAAAAACGGCACGTATCTTCCGACACGTAGATAGTTACCGCTCACCACCGCACTCCCGGCTCGATAGTTGATACCTCAATCAACTGGAGACCTATCCATGAATCCCCTGCAATTCAACGACCTGCTCATCAGCTTCACCAGCGAGTTTTTACCTCTGTGGAACGATAAAGGCTCCGGTGCGCATAAACCTGTTGGCCTATGGCGACCCAGCACGACATCCGATGCACTGAGCTCGTTTTTTCCCCTGGGTGATATTGCGGCTGATCACTATCGCAATATCAACCAAAGCAGAATCGTCGCAGTCGTCAGCGATGCGAACAAAGCCGAAGGCACCGCCCTGCGTCCGCCGCTCGACTACGAGTTGGTGTGGCACGACAAGGGCACGGGCGCGCGCGCCGATGCGTCGATTTGGCGCCCGGTACCCCCACAGGGTTATGTAGCGATGGGACTGGTGTACGGTGTGAACTACGACAAACCCTCATACCACGCCGTGCGTTGTGTGCGAGAAGACCTGGTGGTGGCCGCTCAAGTCGGGGAACCGATCTGGAACGATAAAGGCAGCGGCGGCCCCAACGATCTAAGCCTGTGGTCCATCACACTTCCCGATGCATCCGCCGGAGAGCTCTACCTGGCCCCCGGCACCTTTGTTGGTAACACCACCTATGCCAAGCCTCGCCATGGGGTGTATTCGCTGCGTTTGACACTGACAGCGCAACTGAGCGACCTGCCCGCACCGCCCGCCTTCAGCGGGCTCGAACCCCCCACCCAAGTCGAAACTGCATCCACCCCCCAAGTGTGCGAGTTGCCGTGGTTTTGTGTGAAAGACCCGGAAATGACCGTGATCGAACAGTCTCAGGCGTCGCCCACGTATCGACTGGAACGTACAGACCGTCATCTGCTGGCCGGCTTCGGTCACAACACCACAGCGACCAGTCAGCCGTTCATGTGGACCGCCACCAAAGGTGAGAACGGCAGAAATGCCAAGGCCCTGACCGCCATCACCTGCGTCAACCTGTGTAGCAGGTGGCCGGATGACACACGCGGCTTCGCGCTGAAGTTCTCGGCGCATCTGGACCGAGACTTCACCCACACCCAACGCTCGGCCAAAAACTGGAGCCATTCAGCGCCGCTGGAGATCATCACGTACGCGCCGCCGCAGAAAGCCCTGGCGGCTTACCTGCTGCAAAGCGACTACCGGCTGCTACGCCAGGACGGCAGCCAGGTGTCATCCACCGTGAGCTACACCAATGGCGATCACATCTATATCAGCGAGTCCGCCGACACCCAGCCGCTGCCCGAGCAGACGCCTGCAACGCTACAACCCGCTCAAGAGGAACCGGGGCTAGAGATAGCGCGCCATGATGTCGTTGACGACACCCTCGCCCCGTAACTGATCGAGCGCCGCCTGGAGCCTGGCGACTACCTGGTCCGGCACCTCCTTGTTCAGCGCCAGGTAAAGCTGGGCACTGTTGAAGCGCAGGACCGTCTTTAGCTGGGTCACCCCGACCTGGCGGGCCAGATAGCGACCCGCCGGGTCGCCGGTGGCCCACAGGTCGATCTGGCCATCTACCAGCTTTTGCGCGTTGTCCTGGTCACGTAGCGCAAGGATCGGCTTGAGCCCCTGCCGCTCCAGGGTTTGAGCAATGGCGTCACCTTTATAGGCACCGATCTTTAAGCCGCGGGCGTGCTCGAGGTCGGCGACCTGGACCTTGCTGTCGGCCTTGGCCAGCAGCACCCAGTCATCCGGGCCGATGGGGCCGACCCACTTGAACAGCGCTTCGCGTTCCGACAGACGCGCCATCACGAATACGCCGTAGCCGGGTTTCTCCAAGGCGAGTTTGTAGATGCGCTCCCAAGGAAAACGCAGGGTGAGGTTGTAGGAGATGCCGGCGCGCTTGAAGGTTTCTCGCACGATGTCCACGGCGATGCCTTCGATGTTCTCTTCCTTGGCGAAGTTCTTGCCATTTTTCGCCATGTTGTAAGGCGGGAAGTTTTCCGTCAGCAGCACCAGGGTGTCGTCGGACGATGCTTCGGCGTGGGCGGTGCCGACCATCAGCACGAAGGTACTGGCAAGGGCGAGCAGCAGGTGTTTGAACATGAAGGTTACCGAAATCCATGGCAAGCGCAGAGAGTGCCGCGCGCCTGCCATGGTGTCCAGCAACGTTTAACGAACCACGATACCGCGCGCCGCCATGTAGGCCTTGGCCTCGGGAACGGTGTATTCACCAAAGTGGAAAATGCTCGCCGCCAGC
Organism: Pseudomonas sp. EYE_354; assembly: GCF_023148575.1. NCBI lineage: Bacteria > Pseudomonadati > Pseudomonadota > Gammaproteobacteria > Pseudomonadales > Pseudomonadaceae > Pseudomonas > Pseudomonas sp. EYE_354. The sequence goes on along the minus strand of NZ_JAHXNQ010000003.1, from coordinate 27,809 downwards.
ACCGCGCTGGCGTGGCCTTCGATCACACCGTCGGCCAAATGTTGCAGGTTCCCCACGCCGCCGGAGGCGATCACCGGAATGCCCAGTGCATCGCTGATGGCGCGGGTGACGCCCAGGTCGAAGCCGTTTTTCATGCCGTCCTGGTCCATGCTGGTCAGCAGGATCTCCCCGGCGCCCAGGCCTTCCATCTTCATCGCCCACTCCACCGCATCCAGGCCGGTGGGTTTACGACCGCCATGGGTGAAGATCTCCCAGCGCGGGGTTTCGCCCGGGCCTGAGACCTTCTTGGCGTCGATGGCGACCACGATGCATTGCGAACCGAAGTGCTGCGCGGCTTCGCCGACGAACTCCGGGTTGAACACCGCGGCGGTGTTGATCGACACTTTGTCCGCGCCCGCGTTGAGCAGGTTGCGGATGTCCTGCACGGTACGCACGCCACCGCCCACGGTCAGCGGGATAAACACCTGGCTGGCCATGCGCTCGACGGTATGCAGCGTGGTGTCGCGGCCGTCGACGCTGGCGGTGATGTCGAGAAAGGTAATCTCGTCGGCACCTTGTTCATCGTAGCGACGGGCGATTTCCACCGGGTCACCGGCGTCACGAATGTTCTCGAACTTGACGCCCTTGACCACGCGACCGTTGTCGACGTCCAGGCAAGGGATGATGCGTTTGGCCAGCGCCATGGTCAGTCCTCAGCCGTTGTAGGCATCGCAGTAAGCCTGGGCCTCGGCGACGTCCAGGGTCCCTTCGTAGATCGCGCGGCCGGTGATCGCGCCGATGATCCCTGGCGCCTTGGCGTCCAGCAGCGACTTGATGTCGCCCAGGTTGTGAATACCGCCGGACGCGATCACCGGGATCCTGGTCGCGGCCGCCAGTGCGGCGGTGAACGGCACGTTGCAGCCCTGCATCATGCCGTCTTTGGCAATGTCGGTGTAAACGATCGCGGACACGCCATCGGCTTCGAACTGCTTGGCCAGGTCAATCACCTGTACGGTGCTGATTTCAGCCCAGCCATCGGTGGCGACGAAACCATCTTTAGCGTCCAGGCCGACGATGACTTTGCCGGGGAACGCACGGCACGCTTCTGCGACGAAGGCGGGGTCTTTGACGGCCTTGGTGCCGATGATGACGTAGCTCACGCCCGCCTTGACGTAATGCTCGATGGTTTCCAGGGAGCGGATACCGCCACCGATCTGGATCGGCAGGTTCGGGTAGCGCCTGGCGATCGCGGTGACCACTTCGCCATTGACCGGCTGGCCTTCAAAGGCGCCGTTCAAGTCCACCAGGTGCAGACGACGGCAGCCCCCTTCCACCCATTTGGCAGCCATGCTCACCGGGTCATCGGAGAACACAGTGGAATCTTCCATGCGGCCTTGGCGCAGACGTACGCAGGCGCCGTCCTTGAGATCGATAGCGGGGATAATCAGCATCTGGCAAACCTTATTCGAAATTCAGCAATGCTTGGGAAATCAGGGTTTCTCAAGCGACCACAGGTCGCTTTCGATGCTTTCGAACCTTTCTTTAAGGAGCGTCTGCGTATCGAAAATCGCCCTGTTGTAATAATGCGGCGCCACTTCGTGGGTGAACAGTTCGAGAATCTCGGCGACCTCGAACGAGCCCAGCTTGAGCTCGAAGCGATCTTCCATGAATCGCTTGATCTTGAGGGTGGCCTCACTCTCCTGCTCGGGCGTGAGGCTCAAGATCGGCGGCTTCGGCTTGCGGGCCATTTACCAGCGCCCGTCCCAGGCGGCGAAGTTCTGCAGCAATTGCAGGCCATGGGTATGGCTCTTCTCCGGGTGGAACTGCACGGCAAAGCGCGAACCGTCGGCCAGCGCTGCGGCGAAGTCGACGCCGTAGTGCCCGCCACCCACCACCTGGCGCGGGTTACCGGCGGCGATGTAGTAGCTGTGCACGAAGTAGAAACGCGCCATGTCCGGAATGTCGTGCCACAACGGGTGGTCCACGGTCTGGCTGACTTGGTTCCAGCCCATGTGCGGCACTTTGAGATGGGCGCCGTCCTCGTGCAGGTCTTTGCCGAAGAACTTCACCTGACCGGGGAACAGACCGATGCAGTCGACGCCGTTGTTCTCTTCACTGCGATCGAGCAAGGCTTGCATGCCCACGCAGATGCCGAGGAACGGGCGGTCCTGGCTGACTTCGCGCACCAGGCTGTCAAAGCCCAGGCGGCGGATTTCGGCCATGCAATCGCGAATTGCGCCAACACCCGGGAATACCACGCGGTCGGCTTCGCGGATCACCTTGGCATCGCTGGTGATCAGCACCTTGCCGGCTCCCACGTGCTCGAGGGCCTTGGCCACCGAGTGCAGGTTACCCATGCCGTAATCGATAACCGCGACCGTCTGCATTACAGGACGCCCTTGGTCGACGGCATTTGCCCGGCCATGCGGTCATCCAGCTCCACCGCCATGCGCAGCGCGCGACCGAAGGCCTTGAACACGGTTTCGATCTGGTGGTGGGTATTGGTACCGCGCAGGTTGTCGATGTGCAGGCTGACGAGTGCGTGGTTGACGAAACCCTGGAAAAATTCCTGGAACAGGTCAACGTCAAAGCCGCCGACGGTGGCGCGGGTATAGGGCACGTGCATCTGCAGGCCTGGGCGGCCGGAGAAGTCGATGACCACGCGCGACAGCGCTTCGTCCAACGGGACATAGGCATGGCCGTAGCGACGGATGCCTTTTTTGTCGCCGATGGCCTTGGCAAACGCCTGGCCCAGGGTGATGCCTACGTCTTCCACCGTGTGGTGGTCGTCGATATGCAGGTCGCCCTTGCTGACGATATCCAGGTCGATCAGCCCGTGACGGGCGATCTGGTCCAGCATGTGCTCAAGAAAAGGTACACCGATATCAAATCGGGCCTTTCCGGTGCCATCCAGGTTGATCGAGGCTTTGATCTGGGTTTCCAGAGTGTCGCGCTCGACGGACGCCTTACGTTCGGCCATCACCAGCTCCGCAAAATCATTGGGCGAAAAAGGCAGCCATTATAGGGGCGCGGGCGCTAAACAGAAACATCGAAGGGGACAAGACTGACGAGTTGATCAAAGCGCCCCAGCCTGGTGCGCGAAGATCATTCCCACGCTCTGCGTGGGAATGCCGCCCGGGACGCTCCGCGTCCCGCCAACTGACGCAAGACTCAGGTCCGGCGCGCTGGTGACGCGGAGCGTCAGGGGATGCATTCCCACGCATAGCGTGGGAATGATCAGGTACAGCGTTAGCGGAACAGTACCGCCGTCTTCTGCAGGGTCACCCACACACCCCACGCCAACGGAATACCCACCACCAGCCAGGCGGCAATCGCCAGAGGCTTGCTGCCGGCGGAGGCTTTCCACTCCAGCACGGTGCTGGCATCCGCGCCTTTGTCATGGCCCAGGGCCTGCTCGGCGGCCAGTTCTGCGTCGCTCATGAAGTACTTGTCGGCCACCGGACGGACCAGCAGGTTGCAGATAAAGCCCAGCACCAGCAGACCGGCGAGGATGTACAAGGTGATGTCATAAGCCGCGGCGCGCTCAACGCCGATGCTCAACTGATACTCACGCAGGTAGTTAACCAACACCGGGCCCAGCACGCCCGCCGCCGCCCATGCGGTCAGCAGGCGCCCGTGGATCGCGCCGACCATCTGGGTGCCGAACAGGTCCGCGAGGTATGCCGGAACGGTCGCGAAACCACCGCCGTACATCGACAGGATGATGCAGAACGCCGCCACGAACAGCGCGACGTTACCCAGGTGCCCCAGGTTCGGGATCAGCGCGTACAGGGCAAAGCCCAGGGCGAAGAACACGAAGTAGGTGTTTTTACGGCCCAGGTAGTCGGAGAACGAGGCCCAGAAGAAGCGACCACCGATGTTGAACAGGCTCAACAGACCGGTGAAGCCCGCTGCGATGGCCGCGATCGATGCCAATTGCCCCGCATCCAACTGGCCAAACGGCACATCCACACCCAGCAGCTTGCCGCCGAACACTTCCTGCAGCAGCGGCGAAGCCATGCCGAGGATGCCGATACCGGCCGATACGTTCAGGCACAACACCAGCCACACCAGGCGGAATTGTGGCGTTTTCCACGCTACGTTCACGTGCACGTGGCGGTGGGTGATCATCGCGTTGCTGGCTTTTTTCGCCGGCGCGGTCCAGCCCTCTGGCTTCCAGCCGGTCGGTGGCACGCGGTAGGACAATGCGCCGCCGATCATGAACACAAAGTAGATCGCCGCCATTACCAGGAAGCTCTGCCAAACGCCCACGCTCGTTGGCGAAGCGAAGTGGCCCATCAGCGCTGCAGCCAGCGGTGCACCCACCATCGCGCCGCCGCCGAAGCCCATGATCGCCATGCCGGTGGCCATGCCGCGCTTGTCCGGGAACCACTTGATCAGGGTCGACACAGGCGAGATATAGCCCAGGCCCAGGCCGATACCGCCAATGACGCCGGAGCCGATCCACATCAGCCAGATCTGATGGGTATAGATACCCAACGCCGAAATCAGCAGGCCGCCGCACCAGCACAAGGCCGATACGACACCGGCCTTACGCGGCCCGGCATGTTCCAGCCAGCCACCCCAGATCGCTGCAGAGCAGCCCAGGAAGATAAAGAAGAGGGTGTAGATCCAGCCCAGCATGGAGATGGGCCAGTCGCATTGGGACGAGAAGACTTGGGCGATGAAGCTCATGTCCGGCGCGCAAGCCACAGGTTCGGTGATACCCAGCGCCTTGGACAACGGCAACCAGAACACCGAGAAGCCGTAGGCCATGCCGATGCAAAGGTGAATGGCCAGGGCGGCCGGTGGAACCAGCCAGCGGTTGAAGCCGGGCTTGGCGATAATGCGTTCCTTGGACAGGAACGCAGGCTGTGCGGCGGCTGAACCGGCCGCAGTACTAGTGCTCATTGGTGTTTCCCCCAGTTATTTGTAGTTGTCCGTCAGGCGCTCTCTCCCTCGGCCTTGCACGCAAAGCGTGGCCGTTTTTGTTGAGTGAAGCTCCATTTTGGCGCGACGATACGTCGCAGAAGGCGGACGAACGCGCAAAGATTAGCATTTGCGAGCGCCAGAAAAACCAAAGTGACATCACTTTTATCGGAAATTTCGCTTTTATTGACGTCAAATTCCCGTTCAACCCGGTCTGGATACAATGTAACGATCGGTGACCTGCCACCGGCCGTCGGGCGTTATACTCTGCGGCTAAATTTTGAAATCGACATACAAGGACTCGCCCATGAAAGCGTTCGGCAAAATCCTGGGTCTGGTACTTCTCGGGCTGTTGCTGATCATTGTGGCTCTCGGCTTTGCCCTGACCCACCTCTTCGATCCCAACGACTACAAAGAAGAGATTCGCCAGATTGCCCGCGACAAGGCCCACATCGAGCTGACGCTCAATGGCGATATCGGCTGGAGCCTGTTCCCCTGGCTCGGCCTTGAACTGCACGAAGCCAGCGTGGCCACCCTGACCACGCCAACCCAACCCTTCGCCGATCTGCAAATGCTCGGTCTGTCGGTGCGGGTGCTGCCGCTGCTGCGCCGTGAAGTGCAGATGAGCGATGTGCGTGTCGAAGGCCTGAACCTGCGCCTGAACCGTGACAAGCAGGGCCACGGCAACTGGGAAGACATCGGCAAGAACGTGCCCGACGCAACGACCGGCACGCCTGTTCAGGCTCCGGCGGAACCGGTCGCTGAAACCAAGCCGGAAAAACCGGCCCAGCCCATCCGCCTGGATATCGACAGCCTGACGGTCAACAACGCCCGCATCGAATACAACGATGAGCAGACCGGCAAGCAGTTCAGCGCCGAGAGCATCCAACTGAGCGCCGGCGCCATCCACGAAGGTGCGAGCATTCCGGTCAAGCTCACCGCGTTTTTCGGCAGCAACCAGCCGGTCATGCGCGTCAAAACCGAACTCAACGGCAGCCTGCGCATCGAGCGCGCCCTCAAGCGCTACCAGTTCGAAGACATGCGTATCAGCGGCGAAGCCACTGGCGAGCCGCTGCAAGGCAAGACCGTGACCTTCTCCACCCAGGGTCAACTGCTGGTCGACCAGGCCGCCAACATCGCCGAATGGACCAACATGAAGCTGTCGGCCAACCAACTGCGTGCGTTGGGCGAACTCAAGGTCAACGACCTGGACAAGACGCCACAACTGAGCGGTGCACTGTCCATCGCCCAGTTCGACCTGGCCAAGTTCCTCGATAGCGTCGGCAACCCACTGCCACCAATGGCCGAGGGCAGCCTGAGCAAGGTCGAACTGGTCAGCCGTCTCAAAGGCACGCCGACCAGCCTGGCGCTGGAAGACCTGAACCTGAAACTCGATGGCAGCACCTTCACCGGTCGCGTCGCCGTGGACGATTTCGCCAAGCAGGCGCTGCGCGTGCAGCTCAAGGGCGACAGCTTCAACGCCGACAACTACCTGCCGGCCAAATCCGAATCCGCCAAGGGGGCCACCGCCGCCCGCCAGGCCGAAGTACAGAACAGCGAAGCCGGCGCCATGGCCGCCGGCGGCACCACGCCGCTCCCTGACGCACCGACCAAAGGCGCCTGGAGCACCGACAAACTGCTGCCGCTGGCCCACCTGCGCAAGCTGGATATCGACGCCGACCTAGCCTTCGACCAACTGACCTTAAGCAAATTGCCGATCCAGAATGCCGTGCTCAAAGCCTCTGGCGTTGACGGTCAACTCAAGCTCAGCACGCTGAGCGGCGGTCTCTACAACGGCACCTTCCAGGCCAACGGCACGCTGGATGTGCGCCAGAACACTCCGCTGCTGGCCCTGCAAAGCCGGATCAAGCAAGTACCGGTCGAGCGCATCCTGCAAGCCCAGGGGCAAACGCCACCGGTCAAAGGCCAAGTCACCCTCGACAGCAACCTCAGCGGTCGTGGCAACAGCCAGAAGGCGCTGATCGACAGCCTCAACGGCACCGCCAGCTTTGTGATCAACAACGGAGTGCTGCTCAACGCCAACCTTGAACAGCAACTGTGCACTGGCATCGCAATGCTCAATCGCAAGACCCTGAGCGGCGAACAGCGCGGCAAAGACACGCCGTTCCAGGAGCTGAAGGGCAACCTGACTTTCCGTAACGGCGTGGCCAACAACCCCGACTTGAAAGTGCGCATCCCTGGCCTGGCGGTCAACGGCAACGGCGACGTCGACCTGCGCGTGCTGGGCATGGACTACCGCGTAGGCATCATCGTTGAGGGCGACCAGCGCGAAGTGCCGGACCCGGCCTGCGAAGTAGGCGCCAATTTCCGCGACATCGAAGTGCCGCTGCGCTGCCGTGGCCCGCTGGAACTGGGCGCCAAGGCCTGCCGTCTGGATAAGGACGGCTTGAGCCAGGTAGCGATCAAGGCGGCCGGCAACAAGCTCAGCGACAAGCTGGAAGAGAAGCTCGACAAGGTGAATCCACAGCTCAAAGATGCTTTGAAAGGCCTGTTCAAACGATGAGAAACGAGCAGTTTTCGCAGGCGGTACTCAATTGGTACGACCGCCATGGCCGTCATGACCTGCCCTGGCAACAGGGCATTACGCCCTACCGGGTGTGGGTCTCGGAAATCATGCTGCAACAGACTCAGGTGAGCACCGTACTCAATTACTTCGACCGTTTCATGGCCTCCCTGCCGACGGTCGAAGCCCTGGCCGCCGCGCCGGAAGACGAAGTGCTGCACCTGTGGACCGGGCTGGGTTACTACACCCGGGCGCGCAATCTGCAAAAGACTGCAAAGATCGTGATGGCCGAGTACGGCGGCGAGTTTCCCAGGGATGTCGAAAAGCTCACCGAGCTGCCCGGCATCGGCCTTTCCACCGCCGGCGCGATCGCCAGCCTGAGCATGGGCCTGCGCGCGCCGATTCTGGACGGCAACGTCAAACGCGTACTGGCACGCTTTACCGCGCAAGAGGGTTACCCTGGCGAGCCCAAGGTGGCCAAACAGTTGTGGGCCACCGCCGAGCGCTTCACCCCCCATGACCGCGTCAACGCTTACACCCAGGCGATGATGGACATGGGCGCCACCCTCTGCACGCGCAGCAAACCCAGCTGCCTGCTGTGCCCGCTGGAAAAAGGCTGCGAAGCCCACATGCTCGGCCTGGAGACGCGCTACCCGATCCCCAAGCCGCGCAAGACCATCCCCCAGAAGCGCACGCTGATGCCGATGCTGGCCAACGCCGAAGGTGCGATTCTGCTTTACCGGCGCCCTTCCACCGGCCTGTGGGGCGGTTTGTGGAGCTTGCCGGAGCTCGACGATCTGCAAGACCTCGAACACCTGGCCAACCAGCACGCCCTTGAGCTGGGTAAACAGCAGGAACTGCCCGGCCTGGTCCACACCTTCAGCCACTTCCAGTTGGCCATCGAACCCTGGCTGGTACAGGTCAAGGAATCCGCCCATCACGTGGCCGAGGCCGACTGGCTCTGGTATAACCTCGCCACCCCGCCGCGCCTGGGCCTTGCCGCCCCGGTCAAGAAACTGCTCAAGCGCGCGGCCGATGTATTGAATGCAGGAGTGTCGTCATGACCCGCACCGTAATGTGCCGCAAGTACAAAGAAGAACTGCCAGCCCTGGAACGCCCTCCGTACCCGGGCGCCAAGGGCCAGGACATTTACGACCACGTCTCCGCCAAAGCCTGGGGCGACTGGCTGAAACACCAGACCCTGCTGATCAACGAAAAGCGCCTGAACATGATGAACGCCGAAGACCGTAAATACCTGGCGGGCGAAATGGACAAGTTCTTTTCCGGCGAGGATTACGCCAAGGCCGACGGCTATGTTCCACCTGCTCAATAATTGAACAAAAACCGGGGTCGACACGTAAGCGACGGTAATAATTAAAATTTTTTTGAAAACTTGCTTGACGACCCCCTGAAAAACCCGTTTAATGCGCCCCGTTGCCCAGATAGCTCAGTCGGTAGAGCAGGGGATTGAAAATCCCCGTGTCGGCGGTTCGATTCCGTCTCTGGGCACCACTCATTAGTTTCAGGTGGTGCAAACGCCATCTGAAACACACAAGAAACCCGCCCAGTGCGGGTTTTTTGTTGCCTGCGATTTATGGCGTAGATCCGCAGCACTTAACGCCACCCCGGATCTGCGCGCACGCAACCCCCTACTTGAGTAAAAACACCCACAACGGGTTGTCGTTCAAGCGCCCCTCGAACGCAGGTGCCAGCGACTCCATCGCAGTGCCGTGCAGCAACGCACCCTCCTTGCGCGACATAATTACCCAGGCGGGTCGCGGCACTGTGCCTAACCGCTCAAGCTCGTGACTGCCGATAAACACCGGCTGCTCATCGTGGTCCAGGTTCATCATGTAACGCACCGCCCAGGTATCGCGGCCCAGATTGATAAACACCAAGGGCCCCGGCTGCGCATGACGCAACGCTTCCACCTGCCGGACAAACGCGCGGGTATCGAACTGCAGATCCTTGGCCGGCTCGATCACTGTCACCAGCAGCAGCCACTGCGCCGCCAAGGCGATCAGGCTCAGCCACACCAACCGCGCCGTCCGCCGCCAGGCGAGCAACGCCGCCACTTGCAACACCACCAGCGCACTCGTCAATAACGGCAACGAAACGTCTGGCCAGTAACCGTGCTTTTGCCAGCTATGCCGACAGACAAAGACTACAACCGCACACAACGCCGGCAGCGCCGCGACAAGGCCTTCGTAGCAGCGGCGCACGCCAACGAGCCAGCCTTGCGCCTGGAGCAGCCCATAGGCGGCGACAGCCGCAAACATCGGCACCATGGGCAAGATGTAATAAGCCCGCTTGAAGTGCGGCACCGACAAGCCAAGCAAGATCATCAAGCCGCAGGCGCCGAGACGCACCACCAACTGCACGGTCTCGTCACCGCGTTCAGCCCAGCGATGACGCAAGGCGATCAAGGTGGCCAGCGCCAATGGCACCACCGGGAAATAGCGGTACAAGCTCAACTGAAAATAGAAATAAAACGGCTCGCCGGTTTCGTCCAGGCGCCCGCCCACTTGCATCCTGAACACCTCATCGGCGAATGCATCGCCACCGCTGATACGCGCCAGTTTCACCAGCACCCACCAACAGGCGCCCAGCAACACCAAGCCAGCGATGCCGTGGACCAACACCTGTTTGAGTCGCTCCCCAGGCCTGCCCAACGCCCAATACACGCAGGCCACGCCGCACACCTCGATCAGCCCCAATGGCCCGCGTATCGCAAAACCCAGGACGAACAACGGGAACACCGCAAGCTGCCGCCAGCGCCCGCCGCTGTGCAGCAGATAGAAGCTGGCGATACAGAGCAGCGCCACCATCTGGTCCAGGCATACCGAGCGGGACTTTTCCAGCAGTTGGGTGGTGAGCAAGGTCAGCAACACCGTGAGCAGCGCCCACTGCCGGTTCGACGCGACCAGCAAGCGATAGATCAGCGCCACCACCCCGGCAGACGCCAACGCGGTGGGCAGCACGTTCGCCAGGTGATTGGGCGCGCCAAACAGGCGGGCAAACACCAAGCTGAAGAAGGTCGCCGTGCCAGGGTAATCCGCGTAAGGCTGGCCGTAGGTTGTCGGGAAAAAACTCGCGCCATGGCGAAACATTTCTTGCAGGAACAACGCCCAGCGTCCGTCAAACCCTTGGGGTTGTTGATCCCAGATCCCCAAGGTGAACAGCAGCAAGGCAAACACAAAGATGCCCAGGGACTCCAGGCGGAAACGGCTGCGGTGATCCATCGGTTGACCTGTCAGGTGGGGGCGCCGACTTATGGTGCCGAGCGCGCCCCTGAATAGCGCCTGAACAGACCTGAAGATTCACGCAATCAGAGGCGCGCGGGCCACACCAGTGCGGGGATAAGGCGGATGTAGATCAACTCGGCGACCAATTCCAGCAAGGTTTGCAGGATCACCGCCGTGGCGGCCAACCCCCGCACGTCTTCGGGCAGGGCCAGCGCCAGGGGCAACACCACCAGCGAATTACGCGTCGATGCGCTGAACGTCACCGCCCGCGCCGTGAGCGCCGGTAGCCTGAACATCCATGCTGTGAGCATTCCCGCCAGCGGCGCCAAGACGATAAAGCCCAGATAGACCGGAATCACCGGCAGCAACAGGCCGATATCGCGCACCACCGAGGTCACCTGCGAGCCAATCACCACAAACAACACCGTTGCCATCGCCGGTACCGGCAGCCAGGCCCAGGCGCTGTTCCATGCATTGATCACAGAAGAGCGCCGCGCCAGGGAAGTGGTCAGCACCGCCAGCACCATCGGCACCACGATCAACCACACAAACGCCTCCACGAACGGTCCAACCGTCACCACCACCTCGGCCTGCGCGCCCAGCATGAACCCCAGGTACACCGGCAACAGCGCCAACTGCAGCAACAACAGCAGCGGTGTGGCCGCCAGCATCAATCGCGAATCGCCCTTGCCCAGGTGGGTAAACACCACCACGTAATCGATACACGGCGTCAGCAACACCAGCAACGCCCCCACCAGCAACGCCGGGCGCTCTTCCAGGCCACGGGTCAACCCCGCTACCAGCAGCGGCACCAAAATGAAGTTGGCCAGCAGCAACGCCGCCAGGAAACGCTTATTGCCCAAGCCATCACGCAGATCCAGGAAAGGGATCTGCAGGAACATCGCGTACATCAGTACCGCGATGGCGGGCGTGACCAGTGAGCCGAGAGCATGAGCCAATATGGGAGCCATCAGGCCAACGATAGCGGCCAGAAGCACAGCGACGAAGTAGAGCGGGATCTGGTGGTGTTCAAGGGCGTCGCGGGTCATGTGCAGCACTCAAGAAAATCGCAAAGGCGCCAGCCTATGCGCAAGGCGACCCAAGGTCGACCCGTGCAACCCTGGCGTCTGCGGATTTTCTGGCGAATGCGCACCAACGCCACAAGCCACCACGAAGAACCCCTTGGGATTTGCCCCGACCTGCGCTTCAATACCCCACCCAGATCCAGAACCTTAGGACGTTGAGCCCATGGCCTCGCCGAACAAGCAGCAAAAACGTGCCCAGCGGGCAAAGACCAAGGCCAAGCAAAACCGCACCCAACGTGCCATCGCCACCAAGCCGGACGCATTCGCCGGCGATGACAGCCGCATTGATCTTGAGTCGGTGGATTTGACCGAACTGTTCGTGGAAATGCGTGAGGCCGGCGAAACCAGCCAGCAAGCGTTGTGCGCCGCATTCCTGGCCCACCCGCTGCTGGCGCTGGTGCTGGAACAGGAAGGCGAAGAAGCCGCCACCGACTTTATCCTGGCAGTGCTGATCGAATATCGGCAGTGGGCCACCGACAGCGACGATGAAGCGTCGGCGCTGGCGTGGATCGAGTCACCAGCGTTCCAGGCAGATTACGTCGCGGCGTCCCAGGCCCTCACCGACGCCCAAGACTGACGCAAAAAAAGTGGGAGGCGGCGCGTGCCCCCTCCCACATTTTTAACCGCCCTGGGTCAGTTGAGGACCGCAGCCCCTGCTCTCTGCGCCTTGCGACGGCTCGACACAATCAGCCCCGCCACCACCACCAGCAAGCTCAGCACGCCGGTCGCAAGGATCTCAACGCGGTGCGCCTCCTGGAACAGCATGATGGTCAGTGTGCCCACGATAAACACCATCACCGCGTAGGTCAGGCCAGGAAACAGCCACATTTTGAAGACGATCTTCTCGCCCGCCGCCGCGCGCTTCTGGCGCATGCGCAGTTGCGACACCGCGATCACCAGGTACACCAGCAACGCAATGGCGCCGGAGCTGGCCAGCAGAAACTCAAACACCGCCGCCGGTGCCACGTAGTTGGCAAACACCGCCAGGAACGCAGCCCCGGTGGACAGCAGCACCGCCCAATAAGGCGTACCGCTTTTATTGGTGCGCTTGGCCACGGCCGGTGCGTCACCGCGACGGCCCAGGGAGAACAGCATGCGCGACGCGGTGTACAACGCCGAGTTAAGGCAACTGGTCACAGCCACCAACACCACCAGGTCGACAATCAGCTTGGCATTCGGAATGCCCATGCGCTCCAGCACGGTCTGGTACGAACCTACGGCCGCCAGGGTCGGATCGTTCCATGGCACCAGGGACACAACGATGAAGATCGACAGCAAGTAGAACAAGCCAATCCGCCAGATCACCGAGTTAGTGGCCTTGGTGATTTGCTGGCCTGGGTTCTTCGATTCGGCCGCCGCGATGGTGACGATCTCGGTGCCCATGAACGAAAACATGGTGGTCAGAATGGCCGCCAATACGGCGCCCATGCCGTTAGGCATAAAGCCTTGGGTGTCGAACAGGTGCGACACGCCGCTGACCTGGCTGGTGGGCAGGAAGCCGAAAATCGCCGCCAGGCCAAGAATCACAAAGCCCACGATCGCCACGACTTTGATCAGCGCGAACCAGAACTCGAATTCGCCGTAGTTCTTCACGCTGAACAAGTTGGTGGCGGTCAGCAACAAGGTGATGACCAAGGTAAAGGCCCAGATGGCCACGTCGGGAAACCAGGCATGGAGGATGGTCGCGGCAGCGTTGGCTTCCAACGGAATTACCAATACCCAGAACCACCAGTACAACCAGCCGATGGTGAACCCGGCCCAGTGCCCGATCGCACGGTCGGCGTAGGTGGAGAACGAACCGGTGTCCGGCGATGCCACGGCCATTTCGGCCAGCATGCGCATCACCAAGACCACCAGCGTACCCGCAGCGGCATACGCCAGCAGTACGGCCGGGCCGGCGGCAGCAATCGCGTGGCCGGAGCCGACAAACAAACCGGCACCAATAACGCCGGCGATCGACAGCATGGTGACGTGACGCGGTTTGAGCCCCTGTTCGAGGTCATTGGAGCTTTGCGTACTACTCATTGACACACCTTTGCGAGGAATTGCGAAAACGGTCCGCCCGGCCTGGGTTCTGCCTCGTGAAGAGAAACCAACAGGGCGTTCTTTATTTTTTACGCAAGATTTGCGCCAAAATGTTACAAAAGCCCGGTTGACGCGGGCTGTAGAAGATTTCAAGAGTGATCGCAAGTCATTGAGAACAATGGCATTTAGCTATAGCGTTACCGTGCGACTCACATTCAAGACGAAGGCGTGCACCAAAAACGCACACACAAAGCGCGTGACGCTCCCTATAAGTGCCGATAGGTACCGTTTGCCCGTTTAATCCTTCCAACACCCGGCCAAAGCTGGCACCATCGCGCCCTTTTTTACGCGAAGCCTGCGGTTTTCCCGGTTCAAACGGTTGTTCGGTTGTTGATGGCGCGACACGCTGCTGTGCCGATGCGACACCCTGCCGCACACCGTCTGTTTACCGTCCGCAGCGCTGTTGGTGTCGTCCGGACGCTATGCTAGCTTGGCGCCTCGCCAGGAAGGCGCCCAACAGCGCAGATCGCACCGAACACAATGAGGACCGCACATGGCCCAGGCCACGCCCGCGCTTGAAATCCGCAACTTGCATAAACGCTATGGTGAGCTTGAGGTACTCAAAGGTATCTCGCTGACCGCTCGCGACGGCGATGTGATCTCGATCCTGGGTTCCTCCGGTTCCGGCAAGTCCACGTTCCTGCGCTGCATCAACCTGCTGGAAAACCCCCATCAGGGCGAGATCCTGGTGGCGGGCGAAGCCCTCAAGCTCAAGGCCGCGAAAAACGGCGAGCTGATAGCCGCCGACGGCAGGCAGATCAATCGCCTGCGCAGCGAAATCGGTTTTGTGTTTCAAAACTTTAACCTGTGGCCGCACATGAGCGTCCTCGACAACATCATCGAGGCCCCCCGCCGTGTGCTCGGCCAGAGCAAGGCAGAGGCCATAGAAGTGGCCGAAGCCCTGCTGGACAAGGTCGGCATCGCCGACAAGCGCCACGCCTATCCCGCGCAGCTGTCCGGCGGCCAGCAACAACGGGCGGCCATCGCACGCACCCTGGCGATGCAGCCCAAGGTCATCCTGTTCGATGAGCCCACTTCCGCCCTTGACCCGGAAATGGTTCAGGAAGTACTAAATGTGATCCGCGCACTGGCCGAAGAGGGCCGCACCATGCTGCTGGTCACCCACGAAATGGGCTTCGCCCGTCAGGTGTCCAGTGAGGTGGTGTTCTTGCACCAAGGCCTGATCGAAGAGCAAGGATCGCCACAGCAGGTGTTTGAAAACCCGCTTTCGGCGCGCTGCAAACAATTCATGTCCAGCAACCGCTAACGGAGCAACATGCATGCAGAACTATAAAAAATTCCTTCTGGCTGCGGCCGTCTCGATGGCGTTCAGCGCCACGGCCATGGCAGAAACCTTGAAAATGGGGATCGAAGCGGCCTACCCGCCCTTCAACAATAAAGACGCCAGCGGCAACGTTGTCGGCTTCGACAAAGACATCGGCGACGCCCTGTGCGCCAAGATGAAAGTCGAAAAATGCGAAGTGTATGTCTCCGATTGGGACGGCATCATCCCGGCCCTGAACGCCAAGAAATTCGACTTCCTGGTGTCCTCGCTGTCGATCACCGACGAGCGCAAGCAGGCCGTCGACTTCACCGACCCGTACTACTCCAACAAGCTGCAGTTCATCGCGCCTAAAGCCACCGCAGACTTCAAGACCGACGCCGGTTACCTGAAGGGCAAAGTCATCGGCGCACAGCGCGCCACGCTGGCCGGGAGCTACCTGGAAGACAAGCTGCCGGACACCGAAGCCAAGCTCTATGACACCCAGGAAAATGCCTACCTCGACCTGACGTCCGGCCGCCTGGACGGCATCCTGGCCGACAAGTACGTGCAATACGAGTGGCTCAAGAGCAAAGACGGTTCGGCCTACGAGTTCAAGGGCGACCCGGTAGTAGAAAGCGACAAGATCGGTATCGCCGTACGCAAGGGCGATCCGCTGCGCGAGCGCCTGAACAAAGCCCTGGCAGAGATCAAGGCAGACGGCACCTACAAGAAAATCAACGACAAGTACTTCCCGTTCAGCATCGAATGATCTGAGCGAAATGCCCGGCGCGCCCCCTTGGGCGCGCCGGCTTTTTGTAATGCCTGCCGCGATATGAAAACACCATGAATTTCGATCTCTACGGATTCGGCCCCGCGCTTGCCGCGGGTGCGCTGATGACCGTCAAACTGGCGCTAACGGCCCTGTGCCTGGGGCTGGTGCTGGGCCTTGCCGGTGCCTTGGCCAAGACTTCGCCGTACAAGCCGTTGCAATGGCTGGGCGGCACTTATTCGACCATCGTTCGCGGTGTGCCGGAGCTGTTGTGGGTGTTGCTGATTTACTTCGGCACCATCAACGCCATGCGCGGGCTGGGTGAGTTGTTCAATATTCCCGACCTGTCCCTGAGCGCTTTCGCCGCGGGCGTCATTGCCTTGGGGCTGTGCTTCGGCGCCTATGCCACGGAAGTGCTGCGCGGGGCGATCATCTCCATTCCCAAAGGCCACCGCGAAGCCGGTGTGGCATTGGGGCTGTCGAAATTTCGCATCTTCACCCGGCTGATCATGCCGCAGATGTGGCGCATCGCCCTGCCGGGGCTGGGCAATCTGTTCCTGATCCTGATGAAAGACACCGCACTGGTCACGGTCATCGGCCTTGAAGAAATCATGCGCCACGCGCAAATCGCCGTTACCGTCACCAAACAGCCGTTCACCTTTTATATGGTTGCCGCGCTCATTTACCTGGGCCTGACATCACTGTCGATGGTTGCCATGCACCTGCTGGAAAAACGCGCCGCCCGCGGCTTCGTGAGGACGACGTAATGGAATGGGAAGTCATCATCAAGTGGCTGCCGAAGTTTATCCAAGGTGCCATCCTCACCCTGGAGCTGGTCGGCATCGCCGTGATTCTCGGCCTGATCCTGGCCATCCCCTTGGGTATCGCGCGTTCGTCCAAGCGCTGGTACGTGCGTTCCCTGCCCTACGCCTACATCTTTTTCTTTCGCGGTACGCCGCTGCTGGTGCAGTTGTTCCTGGTCTATTACGGCCTGGCCCAATTCGACAGCATCCGCTCAAGCTTCATGTGGACCTACCTGCGCGACCCGTTCTGGTGTGCCACGGCCACCATGACGCTGCACACCGCCGCGTATATCGCCGAAATTCTGCGCGGCGCCATCCAGGCCATTCCGCCAGGTGAGATCGAAGCGGCCCGCGCACTGGGCATGTCCAAGCCCAAGACCCTGCTGTACATCATTCTGCCCCGCGCCGCGCGCATCGGGCTGCCGGCCTACAGCAACGAAGTGATCCTGATGCTCAAAGCCAGCTCGCTGGCGAGTACCGTGACCCTGCTGGAACTGACCGGCATGGCCCGCACGATCATTGCGCGCAACTACCTCACGGTAGAAATGTTCTTCACCGCCGGCGTGTTCTACCTGTTGATCTCCTACCTTCTGGTACAAGGCTTCAAACTGCTGGAACGCTGGCTGCGCGTCGATGCCTGCCAGGGACGTTGAAGCGCGTTTCCGGGCGCTGGATGCGTTCCTGATCGAGCACCAAGGGCTGTGGCGACCACGGCCCTTTACCCATCTACACCTGCCTTGGGAACGCGAGCATCCCGCGCTCGCCGGCTGGCTGCGTCAACGCTCGTTGGCCGAGGCGGAAGCCAGCCACAACAGCCCCCATGAACTGCAAGCCCCTGCGCCCTTCCCCGCGCTGGCCGCCGAAGCCCTGCGCCTGAGCGCTGTGGATAAGTTACCGACGCAGCCGCTGACAGCCGCCGCGCAGCGCTTGAACGTCGACGTACCCGGGCGCAAATGGCAACAGATCGAAGCCTTCGGCGCCGCGCTGCAGTTTGCGCAAACGCCCACCCACTGGCTGGACTGGTGCGCCGGCAAGGGCCACCTTGGCCGCCGTCTGCTGCACACCGGCCAACACCTCACCTGCCTGGAATACGACCCGCGCCTGGTCGCGTCCGGCCAGGCCTTGAGCGACCATCACCGCCTGCCCGTCACCCATCGCCTGCAAGACGTGATGGCAGATGTGGCGATCAATGCCGACCACACACCGATCGCCCTGCATGCCTGCGGCGACCTGCACGTGCGCCTGCTGCAGCTGGCCAGCGCCGCCGGCTGCAAGCAATTGGCACTGGCGCCCTGCTGCTACAACCGCATCCATGCGGCCACCTACCAGGCGCTGTCCGAGACGGGCCGTGCGTCAACCTTGCAACTGTCGGTCGACGACCTTGGCCTGCCGCTGAGCGAAACCGTCACCGCAGGTAAACGCGTGCGCCTGCAACGGGACACCTCGATGGCCCGTCGCTTGGGTTTTGATCAGTTGCAGCGTCAGGTACGCGGCTGCGACGAGTACCTGCCTACGCCTTCCCTGCCCGCCGCTTGGCTGGCGAAGTCCTTCGCCGACTACTGCCGTGAGTTGGCAGACCTCAAAGGGTTATCCACAGGCGAACAGGACTGGCCTGCGCTGGAGGCACAGGGTTGGCGGCGTCTGGCCGAGGTCAGGAACCTGGAGCTGGTACGTGGTCTGTTTCGGCGCCCGCTGGAGCTTTGGCTGGTACTGGATCGGGCACTGTTCCTGGCCGAACGCGGCTACAGGGTTGAGGTCGGCAGCTTCTGCGAGATGGCCTTGACGCCGCGCAACTTGATGGTGCTTGCCGAGCGCGATTAAGGGGCAAAATTGTCGCACCCCAGCCTGTGGATAACTCTGTTGATGAATTCTTTACAGAACCCGTAGCCATATGCGCTACAGACCAAAAGCCTGACTGATCATTTTTTGTTCACAAAATAAAACACACGCAAAACAGGCAGTTGCAGCGTGATGAGAACAACTCCACAAAATGGCTGTTCCGTGACTGGCCGCACCTGCCGATTGTGCATAAGCATCTGGGGTTAAGCGTATAAACCGTGCTTTACACGGTTTTTTTACGTGTGATCAATAGCCGGCAAAGCCCATTGATATCGTCCGCTGCCTGGCTTGGCGCGAGGGTGTCCAGCGGGTCCGTGGCAAAGGCCAGCGCCTGGCTGATCGCCGGATCGCGGTGCACCACCTCCAGCGGATATTTCCCCCGACGCAGCTTGAATGCATCGAGCATGTCCAGGTTGAACGCCGAATTTTCATCCAACTGATTGATCACAAAGTGACAACGGGGCGCACGCTCACGCTCAAGGTGGGGCGCCAGCAGCGCATCCAATTGGTCCAGGGTGCCGAGGCAGGCGGCATCCGGTTGAGCGACTACCAGCACAATGTCGGCCACGCTCAACGCTTGATGCAGATAAACGTTGTTACCGGCCGGCGTATCGACGATCACCGTGTGGGCCTCGCTCAGCCCCAACGCCAGCAGATGCCGCACCAACCATTTGGGCTCGCGCGTGAGCCAACGCTGCAGGTTTTCCTGCTGCTGGGTGTCGGCATCGCCATACGGCAGCACTTGGCAACCTGCAAACCCCGACTGCAGGCCCGTTGCCCATGGCGCATTGAGCAGGCTGCTAAGCGCCACGCCGGGTCGCTCAGGGTCCACACCAAAGTGCCGACGCAAGGCGTTCCGGGGGTCCAGGTCCAGCGCAATCACCGACTCTCCAAGGCGCTGCAAGCCGCTGCTCAACGCAGTGGCAAGCGTGCTGCGACCCACGCCACCGTTTACGGATATCAAGGCGACCACCGTCGGACGCAGCGCGATCAAGTCATGAGTCTGGGGCAGTTCATTGACGTATGACGATGGCCCACCAAAGCGCGACCGATCTTTCCCATTGGCGCGGGTGCCATCATCGAAAGGGACGGTGCCGAAGAAGTGCAGACGAGCTTTTTTCCCGTTGGAATCACGGGAC
Organism: Pseudomonas sp. EYE_354; assembly: GCF_023148575.1. Classification (NCBI taxonomy): domain Bacteria; kingdom Pseudomonadati; phylum Pseudomonadota; class Gammaproteobacteria; order Pseudomonadales; family Pseudomonadaceae; genus Pseudomonas; species Pseudomonas sp. EYE_354. The sequence goes on along the minus strand of NZ_JAHXNQ010000003.1, from coordinate 8,148 downwards.
ACGCGCTTGCCGGACACGGCAAATAGGTCATCGGTGCGGCTCATGGCCGGGCTCCTTCACGACACCATTCAAAGACATGAACGTGAGCACGATAAGGCTTCACCGCAGGTCTTTTTGTAGGCGCTTGAGGGTCATCATTCTGTGACAGCCCCAGGCAAGTGTCATTATTTTGATGAATTTGCAGCAACGCTTTCGGACGAGCGGAAAATAGTCAGATTGCTGACGCACACTGAGCGCAATTCATTGGCGGTGATTTCATCGTGCCATTGTTTTTTACCCGCTATCACCGCACCATTGCCGCACCCTCAATGCTGCACGCTCTGGTAATCGCAGTGGCGATACGCTTTAAACTCCCGCGGATTCTGTACGGCGTCGCCATCACGTTGCTGCTCGGTGGCGGCCTGCTGGGCGATTTGCTCGCCGATTGGGATTTCAGTCAGATCAGTCGCCGCGCCGAATCGCTTTACGGGCCGCTCGGCCCTGGGCGACAGCGCGTCGATGCCTGGCAGCAACTGCTGTCGACCCAGAAGCAGATAAGCGAGAGCGAGCAACTCAAAGCAGTCAATTTGTTCTTCAACCGCCAGTTGCGCTACGAAGAAGACATCGACCTGTGGCACGAGATCGATTATTGGGCGACCCCCATCCAATCCCTCTGGAAAGGCGCCGGCGACTGTGAAGACTACGCCATCGCCAAATACTTCAGCCTGCGGCACTTGGGCGTGCCGGCCGAGAAGCTGCGCATAACCTACGTCAAGGCTTTGCGCCAGAACCGGGCGCATATGGTACTGACCTACTATGCAAGCCCGGAGGCCATGCCCTTGGTGCTGGACAGCCTGATGGACCCCATCCTCCCTGCCAGCCAACGTCCGGACCTGCTGCCCGTGTATGCGTTCAATGGCGAGGGGTTATGGCTTCCCGGTGCGTCGGGCAACAAAAAAGTCGGTGACACCAAGCGTCTGTCACGTTGGCAGGATGTCTTGAAAAAAATGACCGCTGAAGGGTTTCCGGCCAGTTCGGATAATTAACAGGAGCTACGATGTCACTGTTCAAACAATTGCTGATCGCTATCTGCGTGTTCCTGGTGGTCGCGTTCAGCGGTAGCTTCATCGTCAGCCTGGAAAGTTCACGTACCCAATACGTTAACCAACTGCGCTCCCACGCCCAGGACGCAGCCACCGCGTTGGCGCTGTCGCTGACTCCGAATATCGATGACCCGGCGATGACCGAACTGATGGTCAGCTCGATCTTCGACAGTGGCTACTACGCGAGCATCCGCGTGGTGGACCTGAGCAATAACCAAGTGCTGGTGGAACGCGCCGCCGAGCCGGATGCGAGCAACGTACCGGCCTGGTTCGTGAAAATGATCGGCCTGGCGCCAGCCGGTGGCGATGCCATTGTCAGCCGTGGCTGGCAACAGGCGGCACGGGTCGAGGTGGTCAGCCACCCGATGTTTGCCCTGGCCAAGCTGTGGCAGAGCGCGCTCGGCAGCCTGGGCTGGCTGCTGGTCTGCGGTGCCGTGAGCGCGGTATTGGGCGCCCTGTTGCTGCGCCGTCAGCTCAAGCCGCTGGACTATATGGTGGAGCAGTCGCACGCCATTGCTCGTCGCGAGTTCCTGAGCTTGCCCGACCTGCCCCGCACCCCTGAATTGCGCCGGGTGGTACAGGCCATGAACCAGATGGTGGAGAAGCTCAAGGCGCTGTTCCATGAGCAGACCGAGCGCAGCGAGAAGCTGCGTGTGGAGTCCTATCAGGACAGCCTGACCGGCCTGGCCAACCGTCGTTATTTCGAAATGCAGCTGCAATCGCGGGTCAGTAATCTGGAGGAGCACAGTTCAGGCTACCTGTTGATGCTGCGCGTCAACGACTTGGCCGGTCTCAACCAACGCCTTGGCGGCCAGCGTACCGACCAACTGCTGCAAGCCGTCAGCCAGCAACTGGTGCGCACCTGCGCCAAATACCCCGAAACCCAAAACCTGATCACCCGCAGCCGTGGCGGCGAGTTCGCGGTGCTTGCCCCCGGCCTGGTGCGTGACGAAGCCCTGCAACTGGCCCAGGCCCTGGAAAGCACCCTGCAAAGCCTGCACGAAACCGGGGCGACCGACATGTCGACCGTGGCCTACATCGGGCTGGCGCCGTACAACCCCGGCGATGCCTCGGCCGACCTGCTGATGCTCGCTGACCAGGCATTGGCCCAGGCTGAAGCCAGCGGCGGTCAAACCTGGGTGTGCCTGGACCACCAGACCGCAGGCACGGTCAGCGACGATCCACACAGTTGGCACACCTTGCTCGACGACGCCCTGAAGCAAGGCCGCTTCCGCTTGTTTTTCCAACCGGTGGTCAGTAGCAGCGACACGCAGCAGGTGCTGCATTACAAGGTGCTGTCACGCCTGCTCGACAGCCAGGACCAGACCATCGCGGCGGGGCGCTTCCTGCCCTGGCTGGAACGCTTCGGCTGGACCGCGCGGCTCGACCAACTGATGCTCGACCTGGTGATCAAACACCTTACCGGGCACGATCAATCGGTAGCGTTGAACCTCTCGGCCGCCACCTTGAACGACCCGCAGGCCCTGGAGCGCATATTCGAGCGTCTGGCCCAACACCCGGCGCTGGGGCCGCGCCTGATCCTGGAGATCGGCGAAGAGCAAGTGCCCGAGCAAACCCAGCTGGAGCGCCTCACCCGGCGTATGCGCAGCCTGGGCTACAGCCTGGGCCTGCAACGTTTTGGCGGGCGCTTCAGCATGATCGGCAACCTGGCGAACCTGGGCCTGGCTTACCTGAAGGTCGACGGCAGCTATATCCGTGCCATTGATCAGGAAAGCCACAAGCGCTTTTTCATCGAAGCGATCCAGCGTGCCGCCCACAGCATCGATTTGCCGTTGATTGCCGAGCGCGTGGAAACCGAGGGTGAGTTGCGGGTGATCCGCGAGATGGGTATCGAAGGGGTGCAAGGCCAACTGGTCGGTGAACCAGCGCCCTGGAAGTGAAGCGTTGAATGCTCGTGCCTCCTTGACGGTCTCGCCGTGAAGGAGGTGCGCCGCGTCAGATCAGACCGGTTTCATCGTCATTGATCAGTTCGCTCAACCCGCCCAACGCCGCCCGGGCGTGGGTACGCTCCAGAAACTTGGTCTGTGCCGCCGGTGGCAAGTCAGTGATGCTCATCACGTTTTTGGTGATCAACACCTGGATCAAGTCATCGAGCACTCGAATCATCTCAAGGTCACTGCTCTTGAGCTGCTTGAGGCTGGTTTCGATCTCGTCATCGGCAAACCACGCCTGAATCTCATGATGGTCAGCCGGTAGCGTCTCGGTGGCGCCATCGAAGGCCTGCGCCTCCACGCGGACCAAAGCGTTGTGTTGATCGCGTTGCACGTAGAACATCAGCCTTCTCCCAATAAAAAATCCCTGCAGGCGCCGCGCACGGCTCCTGCAGAGATTACACACATTTCCCCGAAGCCGATGCCAAGGGGGCGCCAATCCCGAAAGATTGACGCCCCGCTGGTGATCAGTCGTGGTGCTTGACGGTCAGGTCGCCACCGGCGATCAGGTTGTTGATCGCGGTGCTGCCGCTGCCCCAGTTCGCGCCATCGACCTTGATCGTGACATCGGCCGTACCGCCACCCGACGTGGTGAACGCGCCGGTACTGCTCACGCTCAGTGTCGAGTTCCCCGCCGAATCGGTGTTCAATTGCAGGTACTTGGACAGGTTGCCGTCGTTGTTGCCTTGCAGCAAGTCGGACAGGTCCAGCTTGTCGCCTTCGCTGTGCTTGAAGTCCATGATGCGATCAGCGCCGCTGCCGGTGTTGGTGTCGCCTTTGAGCCACACAAAGGTATCGGCACCCGCGCCACCGGTGAGGATGTCATTGCCCTTGCCGCCCACCAGGATGTCGTTACCCGCACCACCGGAAAGCGAGTCGTTACCGCCCTGGCCGAACAGGATGTCATCGCCGGCGTTACCAATCAGGGTGTCGCCGCCATCCTTGGTGCCGTAGATGTTCGATGCGCTTGCCAATGCACCGATGTCCTGCACGTGCTCAGTGATGTACTGATGCAAGGTACGATCGTCGACGTGATCGACCGTGGTGGACAGCTTCTCTGCGGCGAACGCCTTGAGCGCAGCACTGCCTTCCTGGCCTTTGTAGCTGATCAGGTCACCGAACAGGATGTCGTTGCCCGAACCGCCGGAAATGTTGTCGGCACCGGTATCGGCCGTGTGGCCGGTAATGGTGTCCGCCAGCTTCGCGGTGTCGATCGTGCTGACCGTTTTATCGCTGTCGAAGTACTTCTGGAGCATGTTGGTATCGATATCTCTGCCCAGACCGATGGCTTGTACCTCAACCCCACCCGTAACCGCTGTGATCAAACTGTTGTAGGCCCCCTTGGCGTTGGACAAGGCGGTGTTTGAGTCCTGGTAAACCGAAGCAACGTCAAAACCGCCGCTGCTATTGGCTACCACAGTGCCCACATAAGACTGACTGCCCCAGACATCGTAGGAATAGACCTTGCCTTGTCCATCGACGATTACTTCGGTGCGGCCGTAGATGGAGGCTGTCACCGGCGTGGTCTGACCCAAGACATAATTGGAGCTCTTGACCTGGCTGTCGAAGGAAACGTTCGAACCACCAATCCAACTGGTTGAGCCCAGCGAAGGGTTGCCTTGAATGGACGTGTACACATTCGGCGCACCGTCGGTAATGAAGTACGTCAGGTTTTTCGCGCCGGCATTACTGGTCGCGTCAGTGCTCTTGAACCAGGCCGTGGCAGCATCGAAGGCGTCCTGGTAGTTGGTCATGTCGGACGAATTGGAGGCCATGTTAGTCAACACCGCCTGCAAGGCAGCCTTGGCAGCAGCCTGATCGGCCAGGTTGACCGAGACCTGCGACTCAACCCTGGTATCGAAGTCCACCAGCAGCACTTTCACCACACCCGAACCGCTCAGCTTCGCGTTGGCGATCAAGGTGTCGAAAATGCTGGAGAGCTGGGTCTTGATCGAACTCATCGCCGAAGAGCCGATACTGCCCGAGGTGTCGACGATAAACGCGATGTTGTAGTTGGTGCCCGGCGTCGTGATACCGCCTTTGTCACCCACCACCACATTGTTGGCCGAGCTGTTGCCCAGGTCGATGGTGTCTGCCGCAGCGCCGCCCTCGTTCACCGGGTTGTAGACCTGGGACTTGACCGTGATGGTGGTGGTTGCCACCGACGAGCTCAGGCTGTTGCTACCTTCGTTGTCAGTCACGGCGATGTCGATGGTGCGATCACCAATGGCCGGGTACTTGCTGGTGCTGGAGTACTGGAACGACTCCAGCAACGTCTTGTAGGTGGCCGCATCCGCCGCACCCGACAGGGTCAGCACAATTTTGCCGCTGACGTCAGTCCCGACGCTGGTCACGGTGACACCTTTATAGGTGCCGCCCACCGACACCAGGCTCGAGGTGAGCTGATCGCCCGCACTGGCGTTTTTCAGGGTGATGGTCGCGCTTTGCATCTGGTTGCTGTCGATGTCAGAGAGGCCCACGCTGCCGGTAATCGCCACACCGGTGGTGCTGCGTTCGGTGTACGAGGTGCTGTAGCCGGTAGCCACACCACCATCCGCGGTGCTGAGGTCCAGGGTTGGCGCGTCGTTGACCGAGGTCACGGTGATGGTGCCGTTAGCCGGGGCCGAGGTCAGCGGATTGCTGCCGTCAGCGTTGCCGCTGTCGGTGGCGGTGTAGGTGAAGTTCGCCGTGCCGCTGAAGTTCGCGTTCGGCTTGAAGTACACAGTGGCTTCGCCGTTGACCGCGTTAATAGCGCCGGTCACCGCTTTGGTCATCGCTGCGTCGGTGTAGAACGTGCCATTAGTTGGCGTGCCGACGGTGAAGGATTTCACGTTCGCCAGGCCATCCACGTCAGTTGCGCTCAGCTTGACCGCGATACCTACGCTTGGGTCTTCAGCACCGGTCGCGGTAGTCGCCGCTGCAACCGGCGCGTCGTTGACCGCAGTCACGGTGATGGTGCCGTTGGCCGCTGGCGAGGTCAGTACGTTGCTGCCGTCAGCGTTGCCGCTGTCGGTGGCGGTGTAGGTGAAGTTCGCCGTGCCGTTGAAGTTCGCGTTTGGCTTGAAGTACACGGTGGCTTCGCCGTTGACCGCGTTAATAGCGCCGGTCACCGCTTTGGTCATCGCTGCGTCGGTGTAGAACGTGCCATTAGTTGGCGTGCCGACGGTGAAGGATTTCACGTTCGCCAGGCCATCCACGTCAGTTGCGCTCAGCTTGACCGCGATACCTACGCTTGGGTCTTCAGCACCGGTCGCGGTAGTCGCCGCTGCAACCGGCGCGTCGTTGACCGCAGTCACGGTGATGGTGCCGTTGGCCGCTGGCGAGGTCAGTACGTTGCTGCCGTCAGCGTTGCCGCTGTCGGTGGCGGTGTAGGTGAAGTTCGCCGTGCCGTTGAAGTTCGCGTTCGGCTTGAAGTACACGGTGGCTTCGCCGTTGACCGCGTTAATAGCGCCGGTCACCGGTTTGGTCATGGCCGCATCGGTATAGAAGGTGCCATTGCTCGACGTGCCGACGTTGAACGACTTGACGTTGGCCAGACCATCGACATCGGTGGCGGACAGCTTGACCGCGATCCCGACACTTGGGTCTTCAGCACCGCTCGCCGTGGTGACGATCGCCACTGGCGCATCGTTGACCGCAGTGACCACGACGCTCACCTTGCCAGTCGTGACTTCTTCAACCTGCGTGCTCAACTCTTTGGCTGTTGCCGTCACAGTCAGATCGAAATTGGCCGTCGCATCCTTGGCCGGAGTGACGGTCAAGGTAGCCAGGTTCCAATTGCTGACATCGTACTGGGTGGTCGCACCCGTCGAGGTATAGCTGTGGCCCGTGGCGCCGTCGGTAATTACAGCGCCTTCAGGCAGGCCGCTGATTTCTACCTTGTGCGATTCCGACTGGTCATTGTCGACAAACGTGGTCGTGATCGGGCTGATCTTGATCGCACTGTCTTCCAGGCCGTGGTTGTAAACGTAGCCGGTGTAATAGCCTTCTCCGTTGACCACGTGAGCATCGTCAAAGACCGCCCCGGCGGCTTTCAACGCGTCCAGGCTGGTATAGGTCTGCACGCCGCTGCTGCCCAACGCCATCGACGGGCCGTTGTTGATCGAGACATTGACGTCGTAGTTGCCCGGGCCGGCCTGGTTGTAGTGATAGATGTCGAGGGTGTAATAACCCGACTCTGTCGGCGTAAACGGGGTTGCGTTAATCCCGCTGCCCTGGCTCCAGGTCTCGGTCGACACCAACTTGCCGCCGACGGTAACCGCCATGCTGTCATCGGCGCTGCCGGTGAAGCTGTAGCTCTTGCCGGCTTCGAGGTAGATCAGGCCAGAGACTTTGGTCGCAGTGTGCTCCACCACATCACCGTTACTCACGTTTGCGGTCACACCCGTGGAGGCTGCGCTGCCAGGGGTTTGGGCGTTGATGACCCGGATCAAATCGCTGGACTGAACAACACCATTACCGTTCGTACCCAATGCACCAGGCAGGTTCCCGCCGGTCCAGGTTTGAATGGTCAAGCCGGTTGGCACGTCACCGAACGAGCCGACCGTCACGACAGGAACGTCCGTCACTGGGTGGATATCCACGGTGATGGTTTGAGTGTCGCTGTTGAGCTGGCCGTCGGTAGCCTGGAACTTCAGCTCGGTGTAATCACCCTGCTTGTTACCGACGCCGGTGTTGCCGAAGCTGCTATCACCCGACTCGTTGGCTGCTGGGCTGTAACGCACATTGTGATTGTCGAAGTCGGCCTGGCTGAAGGCCTTGCCCGGCGACGTATCGGTTTTCAGATCAGCTGCGTTGAGCTGGACCCAAACACCGTCGACTTTGTACTCAATGGCACCGCTGGGCAGGCTGGTGAAGACGACTTTCAGGTCCGTGGAATCGACATCATTGACCCCGAACGTCGACCATTTCAGCTCGACTGAAGTGTCTTCGCTGCTTTCTATGTGGCCATTGCTCGCAGTCGGCGCATCGTTGACCGGGGTCACGTTGATGGTGCCGTTGGCTGGAGCCGAGGTCAGCGGGTTGGTGCCGTCAGCGTTGCCGCCGTCGGTCGCGGTGTAGGTGAAGTCCGCGGTGCCGTGGAAGTCCGCGTTTGGTTTGAAGTAAACCGTGGC
>NZ_JAHXNQ010000029.1:0-36438 GCF_023148575.1 Pseudomonas sp. EYE_354 | reverse complement strand
CCGCCATCACCTTCAAGCCATTGACCTTGGCCTTGGCCACGATGGCCGGGCCCAGGGACACGTCCGGCGGGCAGATCACAAAGCCCTTGGCGCCGTTGGCCGCCAGGCTGTCGATGGCCGAGAGGGTTTTCTCTCCGTCGGGCACGGCGATCTTGATCACGGTGAACCCGTGCTCCTTGCCGGCTTTTTCGGCAAAGGCCCATTCGGTCTGGAACCAGGGTTCTTCGGCCTGTTTGACCAGAAAGCCGATTTTGACTTCTTCAGCAGCCGATACCACGCCGCTGAACGCCAGGCCGAGTGCCAGGGCACCGAGTGTCTTTTTGAAGCTGTTTTTGACAAACATGAGGCACCTCTTGTTGTTATTGAGCGTTACACGTTCTAGTCGTGGTACATCACAGACCGCCCGCCATCGATCATCAGGCAAGTGGCATTGATAAAAGGCGCCTCGTCGGTGGCCAGGAACAGCGCCGTCATCGCCACCTCGATCGGCTGACCGATGCGCTTGGGCGGGTGCAGATCGAAGGCGCGCTGGCGCTCGGCGTGGGGGTCGGGAAAACCGTTCCAGTAGTCAACGTTGAGCTGGGTTTCGATATACCCCGGCGCGATGGCATTCACGCGGATGCCCTTGGACGCATATTCGATGCCCAGGGCGCGGGTGAGGCCGAGCAAACCGTGCTTGGCCACCGGGTACGGAAAACAGCCGGGAATGATGTGACTGGAATGGGTGGAGGCGATGTTGATGATGTTGCCAATGCCCTGCTCGATCATGTGCGGCAGCACCGTGCGGCAACCGAACCAGGCACCGTCGAGGTCAATGGCGAAACAACGGCGCCAGTCCTCGTCGGTCATTTGCAGCGGGTCGCAAAACACGTTGACGCCCGCGCAGTTGACCAGCACATCCACGCGGCCGAAGCGCTCGATGGCCGTATTGACCAGTGCCTGCCATTGCACTTTGCACGTGATGTCGACGGCCTGCGCGTAAATGTCAGCGCCACGTTCACGCCAGTGGGCGGCAACGCGATCGACCTTTTCAGCCTGGATATCGGCGATGACCAACCGCGCCTGCTGGGCCTGGAAACACGCGACGATCGCCTCGCCAATGCCTTGGGCGGCGCCGGTGATGATCACCACCTTGCCTTTGAGCCGCTCGCCGTAAGTGGGCTCGGGCACGGCGGGGAGTGACAACGGTTGTGCCTGCATCGCTTCACCTGTTTTATTTTTGGTAGTGAGTGCTGATGCCGCCGACTATAAACCCAGACCCGAAAACATCTCAATATATAAATTTGCATCCCATATTGTGAGAGACAACACAAAAAAACCGACGCTTTCGGCGCCGGCTTTTTGAGAGGGACTTGAATCAACCCAAGGCGAAATCGCGCAACGCGTCGCCTTCCATGCGGTAGCGCACCCACTCTTCCTGGGGTTGGGCACCGATGGATTTGTAGAAGGCAATGGCTGGCTCGTTCCAGTCCAGCACGCTCCACTCGAAGCGACCGCAACCATTATCAAAGGCGATTTTGGCCAAGTGACGCAGCAACTTCTTGCCCGCCCCGCCGCCGCGCTGTTCAGGGTTGATGTAGAGGTCTTCCAGGTACAGGCAGTTGCTGCCAAGCCAGGTCGAATAGCTGAAAAAGAACACCGCAAAGCCGATCGGCAAACCGTCGCGCAGGCAAATCAGGCCATGGGCGGTGGCCCCTTCGCTGAACAGGCTGCGCTCGATGTCCACCACACTGGCGATCACTTCATGCCGGGCCTTTTCGTACTCGGCAAGTTCGGTGATGAAAGTCAGAATCTGCGCAGCATCGCTGGGCACCGCAGGGCGAATCTCGATGGTCATGGGCAAGCCTTGGGCAATTTCAAAGCACACATACTAAGGCGCTTTGATGACCGATTGCAGCGCAATTTCCGGGGATGCCGGTTACTCCGCCCGGCCGTAATGCAAGCACCACCAACCACAGAACAAACCTGGCTGGCGTACATGGTAAACAGTGGGCCATAACTCCAACGACCTCCAGGCGGCCCCATGCAGTCCACGTCCCCGGTGAGCACAAAGCTGTTCGCGCTGTTTTGCCTTGCCAGTTTTCTGTTGTCGCTGTCTTACGGCTCGACCTTTCTGCTGTCGCTGTTGATTCATACACGCGGCGGCAATGAGCACGATGCCGGCAGTGTGATCGCCACTGCGATGCTCAGTACCTTTGTGGCGGTCGTGCTGTCCGGGCATTTGGCGGATGCGTGGGGGGCGGCGCGGGCGATTGCGGGGATGGGTGTATTGCTGGTGGTGGCATGCCTGGGCTTTGCATTGATGCCGGGCTTTGGCGAAGGCTTGATGTTGTTCGGGCTGGCCCTGGGCCTGGGCTGGGGCGTGTTCTACACCCTGGGCCCGATCATCGTGGCCATGCTGGTGGCGCCGCAGCACCGCGCTAAATATTTTGCGCTGCTGTCGGGCAGCATGATGAGCGGCATCGGTTCCGGGCCGTTACTCGGCCGGGCGGCCCACGCGTTGGGCCTGCCCTTGACCAGCGCTTTCGTCATTGCCGCACTGGCCAGCCTGGTCGGGGTGCTGATGTTCTGGCGCCTGGGCACAGCGCTCAAACGCCACACCTCGGCACCGGTGTCGAAAATTTCCTGGGTGGCCTGCCGTCGCGTGCTGTCTTCACGGGCGGCATTTGCCATCGTCATGGTCAGCCTCGGCGGCTGCGTGTTTGGTGGGTTGTCGTCGTTCCAGACCAGCTACGCGGCAGCCCATGGGCTGGATTATTCGTTGTTTTTTGCAGGCTTCGTCAGTGCGGCGATTACCAGTCGCCTGCTGATCGCCGGTTACGTGGTCAAGCGCGATGCCTACGCGGCCGCCTGCGTGCTGTCCGGGATGATGCTGGGGTCGATCCTGCTGTTCGCCTTTGGCGTGAGTGGCAATGCCAGCTACCTGTTGGCCGCCGTGACTCTGGGCGTCGGGTATGGCCTGACGTATTCGGTGATCAACGGCCTGGTGGCCAACGAAGCACCCAACGGCACCACGTCCCAGGCATTGCTGTTGTTCAGCCTGGCGTACTTTGTGGGGGTGTTTGGCTTCCCGTGGCTGGCGGGCTGGATTATCGTCGATTTCGGTTTATCGGCGCTGATGCTGAGCGTGCTGGCCGTGGCGACCGGTAATTGGTTGATCAGCGTGGCGCGCCTGGCGTGGCGCCGGGCGACAGCACACAAAATCTTACAGGCTGGCTGAGACCGTTCGTCGCCACCCCGGCACCAACGCAAAACGAGGGCGGACCAATACAGGGTAAGGACAATAACCCTAGGGAGACACCCTCATGAAAAATGCCAAATTTGCTGCCCTCGCCCTCACTGGCCTGCTGTCTGCCGCTTCGCTGAGCGCCTATGCCGCAAGCTCGACCACAGGTCCGACCGACCCAACGCCGGACGCCACCACCGAGTCGCAAAAATCCATGGGCACCGGCCTGGATACCAACGGTGGCGCAGTCATCGACAACACCAATGGCGCCGACCCTCGCACCCAGGGCCACGACACCCAGCGCCAGGCACCCGCTGCCGTCGGCAATGGCAAGATGGGGCCGTCGGTGAATGAGCCAAAGATCAACAAAGGCGACGACTCGAACCTGCCCGGCGCGCCAAAACAACCTGCGCCTTAAGCCCTCGAACGCAAGACGAACACCCGATCATTTACCAGTGAAGAGGTACGCATGAACGTCGATAGAACCCTTGAAAAAGAAATCCTCACCCGCCTGCTGCACGCCCACCCGCAAGGCTTGGGCAAGGAGGTGCTGGACAACTACCGCGGCGAAAAGGAAGTGGCCGGCGTGTTGGCCTTCCTGCAGGACCGCGGGCTGATCAAGGATGGTCATGTGACCACCGACGACACCGGCGAATATTCGTTGAATCTACCGATCAAGCTGACTGCGTCGGGTGTAGATGAGGCGCGAAAGCTGGAAGGCGAGCGCCCTCAGTAATCCATTTTGCCTGGTCCGGCCCTGTTACAGGGCCGGAAGGAGTATCGCGATGCCTCGTGGAAGCAAAGCCAAATACACCCCCGAACAAAAGCGCAAGGCCGCGCATATCGAAGACAGTTACGAACACAAGGGAGTGCCCGCTGACGAGGCCGAAGCCCGTGCCTGGGCCACCGTCAACAAGCAATCCGGCGGTGGCGAAAAGGCCGGTGGCTCGGGCCGGCGCAAGGCACCAGTGAAAAAGGCTCAGGACCGCAGTGACTCGGCCAAACGCGCGGCGGCCAGCCGCGAGGGTCATCCTCGCAGCAGCCGAGTCTCATTGGGCACTCAGACTAAAGAAAGCCTGATGAAGGAAGCGCGCGCCAAGGATATTCCCGGGCGCTCGAGCATGCGCAAGGCTGAGTTGATTGAAGCGCTGAAAAAGGCCGGCTGACACGCCTCGCGGTGTAAGCGGCCTGATGCCAGTCAGAGAGCAAGAAGCACCCTGTGCCCACCGTTAATTGATGGGCATTTGCGCTCGCCTTGCTCACGCCTCAGCTACTAACGCATCCACCTCGCAGGTTGCGGGGCACGTCGCCGGTCCCCAACGCGTCACCGCCAACGCCGCCGCGGCATTCGCCCGGCGTGCGGCTTGGGCAGGTTTCAAGCCGTTGGCCAACCCCGCAATAAACACCCCCGCATGGGCATCGCCCGCGCCATTGCTGTCCACGGCCTTAACCTTGAAACCCGGCACGTGCTCGATCTGCTCCGCACGCCCGACCAGGCATCCATTCGGCCCGTCGCGCACCACCAGCAGTGTGTTGGCGGGCAGATGCCGGCTTAACGCAGGCAACGCGGTGGCAATGTCCGATGCACCGGTAAATGCCAGCGCTTCCGGACCATTGCTGGTCCAGATGTCGATGCGCGGCAGTAAGCGGCGCATCAAGGCCGAATCCGGGGCTTTGACCAACGGGCCCGGATCGAATACCACCACGATGCTGTGCGGCAATGCCAGTAACCAGTCGAGCAACGGCTGGGCCTTGCCCTCGAGCAGCAAGCTGTAGCCGCTGACATAAACGTAGTCGTCCGCACGCGGCACTATGGGCGCCAAGTCCTCGGCACTGAGTTCACCCTCAGCACCGAGGTGGGAAATAAACGTGCGCTCGGTGGTGGCTTCGGTCAGGGACACACATAAACCGGTGTCCTTGCCGCGGCTTGGCGCGAGGGCGATTTCAATGCCCTCAGCCTGCATCGCAGTGCGCGCCAGGTCGCCGAAGCGACCCTCGCCATGACGCCCCAGGTAAACCACCGGCAAGCCATTGCGTCGGGCTGCGGCCATCACATTGAACCCGCCACCCACTTCAAAATTGGCCGAGTGCGCCAGCACATCGCCACCGCTGGCGGGTAAGGCATCAAGGGCCATGACCAGGTCGACGATGACCTGGCCCGTGTGCAGCAATCTAGACATTGTGGCTCTCTACCTGCGCCGGCCGCCGGTCGGCCGCGCCGCCCAGTACCGCATAAATCCCGCCGGCCACCAGGAAGGTGACGATCCAGCCCAGGCCGTTGTGGCCCAGCCAGGAGTCGGACAGCGGCCCGGCGAACCAGATATTTTCGGCGGTGGTGCCGATGGTGGTGAAGCAAAAGCCCAGCACGATGGCCACGGCCCAGGCACCGAAGGCACGCCATTCCACGCCGCCGCGATACCAGTAGGCACTGCTTGGGCTGACGTCGAGCAGGTCCTTGGGGCTGTAGTAATGACGATGAATCAGGTCAACCACGAAGATCCCGACCCACGCGGTGATCGGCACCGCCAGCAGCGAAATGAAGGTGATGAACGGGCCGTAGAAACTGTCGGCGATCAGCATGAAGTAAATCGACCCGGCAAAAATCGCCACGATATCGACGATCACCGCGTGCACGCGCTTGACCTTCAAACCCAGGGTCAAGGTGGTGAGACCGGCCGAATACACCGACAGGTTGTTCGACAGCAGCAGGCCGCCGAATGCGGTGATCAGGTACGGCACAGCCATCCAGGTCGGCAGCATGTCGCGGATCGCGATGATTGGGTCGGTGGCCGAGGCCAGGTCATTGTTGCCCACCGACAGCAGGCCACCGAGGGTGATCAGCAGTACCAGCGGAATGCCCGCGCCAAACGCCGCGGAGGCCACCAGGCGCGCGGCCTTGACGCTGCGGTGTTGGTAGCGCGACATATCGGCGCCGGCGTTGGCCCAACCGATACCGGTGCCGGCCGCCATGGTGCCGACGCCGATGATCATCGCGCTCAGCGGCGCGGGGGTGGCGTTGAACACCGCGCTCCAGTCAATGGTGGCACAGAGGAAGCCGCCCACCAGGATATTCAAAGCGCCGAATACGTAGGTGGCCCACTTCTGGATCACCAGCAGGGTGGCGTGGCCGAGGCCGGAAACGGCCAGGGTGAGCAGCACGAAAATGGCGATGAAAATCAGCGTCAGCACGGGTGCGCTTTTCGCCTCCACCGGCGACCCGAAGAGAATCGAACACAACGACAGCAACACAAACGCCGCCGTGGTGGTGTTGACGGTTTCCCAACCCAGGCGCGACATCAGCGACACCAGTGTCGGGCCAATATTGCCGCGCACGCCGAAGATGGCACGGGACAAGGTCAGGCTCGGTGCACGGCCACGACGACCGGCGATGGAGATGATGCCCACCACCGCAAAGGAACCGGCCGCGCCGAGGATCGCCACAATAATCGCCTGCCAGATCGCCAAGCCCCGGAACGCCACCAGCGTGGCCCCAAGCGGTAAGCCGAGGATGCTGATGTTGGCGGCGAACCACACCCAGAACAGTTGCAACGGATGGCCGTTGCACTCGCCTTCCGGGACCGGTTCGATGCCGCGTGTTTCCAATTGTCCGGCGCTTTGGCCGGAAGACGTGCTGCTCATGAGGTGTTGCTCCTGGTGCCTGTATTTTTGTGGTTGTGGCAGGTCGTCAACGCTGTGACTGGTCGTCCTGACTCATCGCATTTTCAGAAGGTTTTCAACCAATGGCTGCAAGTCCAACCCATTGACGGCCTTGACCTGTTCGATCATTGCCGCAGGCCAGCACTGCATGCCGAAACACGCGCCAAGCATCGCGCCGAGCATCGCCGCGATGGTGTCGGTGTCGCCCCCCAGGCTGGCGGCCAGGCACAACGCCTGGAACGCGTTCATATCCCCCACCGCCACTTGCTGGGCCAGGGCAAACGACACCACCACCGACTCCTGGGAGGCCACGGAAGTGCCGATCAATTCATAGAGCAGGTCGGCAAACAACGCGGTGTCGCCACTGCCCACGCTGAGGGTGCGCGCCCAACTGATGCGAGTGGAAATACGCCCGCCGGCCACCCAATGCCCATAGCCTTCCGCCTGTTGGGCGATCTGGGTACCAATGTTCAGCGCTTCGCCCAGGTCCGCACCGTTGATGCCGGCGGACACCACCGCCGCCACCGCAGCAGCACTGGAAATGCCCAGGGTGGTGTTGTGGGTGACCTGGCACGCCTGGATCACCGCCTGGATAAACTGCGCCGGGTCGCTGACATCGACGGCGATGCCCACCGGCGTGATGCGCATCGCGGCACCATTGGTGCTGCCGTAGCGCCCGGACTCCTGCGGAGTATGCCCGGCGAGGATCATGTCGATGGCACGCTTGGTGGACGGACCAAGCAGATCCTGAGAACCCTTGGCGCGCATCGTCGCTTCCCAGTCAATCAGGCGCTGGGCAAGCACGGCAGGATCGATCCTGCCTTGGCCTTCGACCAGCAACTGGCCAACCAGAATCGCCTGCTCGGTGTCATCGGTGATGGAACCGGCCGGCATGTTCGGGGCGATCGGCTGGTCGGCGTCGGCCTTCTCAAGGGCGGTAATGGCACCAAAGCGCTGTTGCACTTGCTCACGGCTCAGGGATTGGGTGGGCATGCCCAAGGCATCGCCCAGGGCCAAACCGTAGAAGGCGCCGAGGGCGCGGGCGTGGGCGGTCATTTCGAGGGTCCAAATTGCAGGTGCAGGCGAAAGTGCACAGGGTCGAGCAAGCTTTCGACGTACTCCATGAACCGCTCGCGGCGGTCGTACGTGGTACGCGACGCCTTGAGAAACACGCAGCCTGCCGGGCGACCAAGCAGTTCGGCATCCTCGTCGCTCAGGGGTTCGGCGCCGATCCATTGGTCACCTTCGGCGCCGATGTAGCCGTAGGCTGCCAGGGTGATGGTCAGGGAGTCATCGATCAGCCCCAAACGAGGCAGGCCTTCAAGGCCGCCGGACGCCGGCATCAGCGAACGCTCCAGGGACACGGCAGTGCCATCGGTGGTGCGTCGACGGCGGTCGAGGGCGACAAATTGGTCAGTGCCGAAACGACTGAACAGATCGGGACGCGACACCGCTTCCAGGCGCAGGATATCGGTGGTCACCAGGGCACCGGTGTCGGCCAGCGCCTGGGCCCAACCACTGGTTTGATCCAGCACCATGCCGTCAAAGGTGACGATGGAGCCGACACCGCTCTGGGTCGCAATGTAATTGCGTCGCTTGAGCTCGGCGAGAGCTTCGCGCAAGGTGCCACGACTGACCGCAAACTCTTCGGCCAATTGATGCTCGCCCGGCAACAGGAAGCCGTCGGCCATCACCCCACCCTCGATACGGCGGATGAGTTCGTCGACGACGCGTTTTTTCTTATCAAATCGGACATGTCTAATCATGTACAAATTGATAACCGAAAGCGGCCTTTTGCAGCAAGCGAATTATGTCAGGGAGATGAAAAACCCGGCCTCAGGGCTCCAGGCCGATACGGAAAAATTCGCCGCCGCTCCAGACGCCCAGCCACTTCTGACCGTTGATCGGGCGGCTCACCGCCAACTCCACCAATTGGTAGAACACATTGCGATGTACGAGAGCTTCAAGGTTGGCGCGCACCCGAAGATAGGGTGACGGTTCCTCGGTGATGGGGTCGATCTCCACCCGCAGCGGGTGTTCGAGGCCGGCTTCGATCTGTTCATCGACATTGCTGGTAAAACGCAGTACCTGATCTTCGCCCTGCCCTTCGACGTCGAGGGTTACCGCGACAAAGGGCGCGTCATCGACGCTGATACCGACTTTTTCTACCGGTGTGACCAGAAAGTAATCATCGCCATCGCGGCGGATGATATTAGAGAACAACTTGACCATCGGCTTGCGCCCGATTGGCGTGCCTTGGTAGAACCAAGTGCCATCGCGGGCGATGCGCATATCGATGTTGCCGCAGAAATCCGGGTTCCACAGGTGCACCGGCGCCGGCCCCTTGCCTTTGGGCAGTTGGGCCAGCAGGTCGTTGGCCTTGGCGGAATCGGTCATGAGAGGCTCCCCTTATTCAGGCTGGGCTCACTGATCACTCATACCCAGCAGGCTCCGGGCGTACTGTGCCAACGGGCGGGCAATCAGATCTTGTGGCGTGTTGTCGTGGAACGTCAGTAAACCGCCACGACTGCGAATACGTGCAGTATCAATCAAATACTGGGTGCTGGTCTCGATCAACATGATCTGGATAACGCCGCTGTCCAGGCCCACACGGTCGAGGGCCTCTTGATCGGCCCACTCATCGGCGTTGCCGATACGGTCGTCCGCCTTGGCGAAGCGGCAGTACAGCAAGTAATGCGCACCCGCCGCACGGGCTTCGGCCATGGCTTGCTCGAGGCCTTCAGGCTGTCGCGCGCGGCGCACCATGGGGAAATATTCAACGAAGCCGTTGAAGGCTTCTTCGGCCACCACGTTAGGCCGTGGGTAGGCGCTGCCCGGCGGCACGAAGGCGCCCTGGGCGATAAAGACGAAGGAGTCCGGCTGTATGCGAACCGAGGCGGTACGACGGGTATCGCTATGGTCGAGCAGCCCGGCGTCGCTCATCTGATAGCGGGTGCCTTCGGCCATATCGCTGACGGTCATGCAACCACTGAGCGTCAATGACGCCAGCAACAAAACCAGACTACGCATCCTAATCCTCCAAAAGCCGGTGACGGAAAACCGGCGAATGGGCGTGAGATGCAGCTTTTGGGCCAGGGGAGCCGCTTGCAGCTGCAAGCGCGGCGTCAGCCGCCGATGATCTTCATGATGGTGGCGCCCCCGGAGAAGGCCACTTCCTGCTTGTCGCCGAGGGCTTTCACCAGCAAGCCTTGCAAGGCCGGCAGTGCTTGATGGCGCGGTTTGTCGAGCAGGTCACCGACGTAGTGACGATTGCTCGACGACAGGCAGCCATGCAGCCAGCCGGTGGACGACAACCGCAGCCGCGAACAGGTCCGGCAGAACGGCACACTTTCGTTGGCAATCACGCCAAAGAAGCCCTTACCCGGCACCTCGTACCGTACCGCCGTGGCATCCACCGGGGCGTTGGCCTGCAAGTATTCGTGGTGTTCGCCGATCAGGCTGAGCAGTTGCTGCAGGCTGACAAATTGCTGCAGAAACGCGTTGGAATCCTTGGCCAGGTGGCCCATACGCATCAACTCGATAAACCGCAGCTCGTAGCCACGCTCCAGGCAGTAGTCGAGCAGCGGCATCACCTGGTCCAGGTTCTGGCCACGCAAGGGCACCATATTGACCTTGATCTTGATCCCGGCGGCGCGGGCCTGGTCCATGCCGTCGAGCACGGTGGCCAGGTCGCCGCCACGGGCGATGCTGCGAAAAGCGTCGGCATCGAGAGTGTCGAGGGATACGTTGATGCGCCGAATGCCGGCGTCCACGAGCAGCGGCAGTTTGCGCGCCAGCAATTGGCCGTTGGTCGTCAGACTGATATCACTGAGGCCCATCTGCCCGACGGCGCCCATGAAGGCTTCCAGCTTGGGGCTCACCAAGGGTTCACCGCCAGTGATACGCAAACGGTCGATACCGGCCGCTTCGATCAGGTAAGCCACACCACGGGCCATGGCCTCGGCGGAGAGTTCGTCCTGGGCAGCCACCAGCCGCTTGCCGTTGGGCACGCAGTAGGTACACGCGTAATTGCAGGCTGAGGTCAGGCTGATTCGCAAATTGCGAAAACGCCTGCCTTGACGATCAACGATCATGGATCACTCCGGCAGAGGATAATTCGGGCGCACTAAAAGCTGACTTATAAATCAGCTTTTAGCAAGGTCCATGCCTGAGTATATTCCTGGGGTACTGCGCCAAGCAGCAAATCATTACGTGGCAGGGGTGTCGACAGGTGCGGCCTCGACCGGTGCAGGCTCGGCGCTATGCTTGCGTTTGTTGCCCATGCGCACGCCAATGTCCATCAAGAACTGGAAGAAACCTTCCTGGTCTTCCAGCACATTGCTCCAGAACGGCGAGTGGTACAGCGCAACGGCGCCATGCACCAGGGCCCAGGCGGCGCAATAGTGGAAATACGGCGGCACGTCTTCAAGCTTGCCTTCGCTGATACGACCTTTGATCAGCAGCGTCAGGCGTTCGAAGTTCGAAGCACGGATCTTGTGCAACTCCTCGACCATCTCCGGCACCTGATGCCCCTTGACCACCTTCTCTTCCAGACGGTCGAACAAGCGGTAGCGCTGCGGGTCACGCATGCGAAACTCGAAGTAGGCACGGGACAAGGCTTCCTTATCCTTGTCGACATCGGCCGAATGCAGCAACGTGTTCAAGTCGCGCTCGTAGTCGAGCATCAGGCGCAGGTAAATCTCGGCCTTGGACTTGAAGTGTTTGTAGATCGTGCCTTTGCCGATACCCACGGCATCCGCGATCATCTCAACGGTAACGCTGTCTTCGCCCTGTTCGAGGAACAATTTGAGTGCGGTGTCGAGAATTTCCTGCTCACGGCGGCGAAACTCACGGACCTTACGGGGTTCTTTGTGCATGAGGAAGAGGTCTGCAAAGGTCGTAGTAGGGAGGGTTACGCAAGGCCACGATTACATGGCGATACGATTTACCAGGTGCGAGGGATTATCCCGACTGAACGGTCGTTGGGCAACGCCTATGTGAACCCGGCAGGCACTTACTTTCAGCACGCCAACGTTTTTACCCGAATCAGTCAGAAATAACACGCAACAACTACCCCTGTACTCCCGCCCAATGAGAACTCAAGCGAAGCTGACGTATTCCAAATCTGTTTAAAAAACGATCAGTCGCGACTGGACTGAATCAGATACTGATCAATACTTGAACTGTTGGCGTGACATCTCCCCCAAGTGAAGCGCCAACCTGGGTACCGACGGACTGTGTGCCCTTGTTTTTACTCCTAATGGTCTTAACCCGGATTCACCCCCCAGAACCCGGGTTTTTTTTGCCCGCGATTTGACCCGAGCCTTACGCGGCGACGTGGGCCAATGGAAACAGACGCTTGAAATTCTCGGTGGTCTGTTCGGCGAACCGCTCATAGGACTCACCGCGCAACATCGCCAGGTACTCCGCGACATCACGCACATACTCCGGCAGGTTCGGCTTGCCGCGATGGGGGATGGGCGCCAGGTACGGCGAGTCGGTCTCCACCAGCAGACGATCCACCGGCACCTGCCGCGCCACGTCACGCAGGGCGTCGGCATTGCGGAAGGTGACGATGCCCGATAAGGAAATATAGAACCCCAGGTCCAGGGCGGCTTTGGCCATGTCCCAGTCTTCGGTGAAGCAATGCAACACCCCGGCCTGGGGTAAAGCGGCCTCGCGTAAGAGGCTCAGGGTGTCGGCGCGGGCGCCGCGGGTATGGACGATCACCGGTTTGCCGGTCTGCTGAGCGGCTAGCAGGTGCAAACGGAAGGATGCCTGCTGCAACTCGGCGGCCTCAGGCTCGTAGTGGTAATCCAGACCGGTCTCGCCAATGGCCACCACACGTGGATGGTTGACCTCACCCAACAGCCAGTCGAGCGCCGGGGCTTCGCCGGGCTTGAGGTCCAGCGGGTGGATACCCACCGAGCAATCCACGTCCGAATAGCGATCCGCCAGGGCTTTGACGTCAGCGGCGTTGTCGGCGCTGACGCCGATGCACAGGAAGTGCCCGACCCCGCGCTGCCGAGCGGCGTCCAGCGCAGCATCGAGGGAACCGCCGTGCTGGGCGAGGTCAAGGCGATCAAGGTGGCAATGGGAATCTACGAGCATAGGAAGTTACGACTTAGGTCTCGAAAAGTGTCTGACCGACGATACACCCGTCGGCCACCGAAATTAACGCCGGCCGAGCAAGCCGACCCACTGCACCAGCAGCGCTTCGAGCAAGAGCACGCGGTTGAGGTTGGCCTTGCCGAGCACTTTCTGGCGCTGGGCGAGGATCCAGTCCTGGATATTCAGCACCTTGTCCTGCGCACTCTTCTGCGCGAGGTACTGCACCACCTTGCGCATGTCCGGCAGACCGAGGCCGCTTTCATCCCCGGTCAACTGGTAGCGCAGGATCAGGCTCGACCAGTCACAGAACCAGTCGAACAGCAGCAAGAGCGGAATGTCTTTCCAGGCGGTTTCGGCCAGTTGGGTTGCGGACAACTCCTGCTTGAGCAGTTTTTTAACCCCGTCCACTACCAGTGCGCGTTGCTCACGCACGCCTTGGGCCTGCAACTTGACCGCGGCGAGGGGCGAGCCGGCCGCCAGGGTGAGCAATTCGATCCGCTCCTCCACCGAACAGTCCGGCAACGCCTGCCCCAGCCATTGCAAGCTCATGGCCTCACTGGGCAACGGGCAGGCCTGCTGCACGCACCGGCTGCGGATGGTCGGCAACAACCGGCTGGACTGGTGGCTCACCAGTAACAGCACGGTATCGCCGGACGGCTCCTCCAGGCTTTTGAGCAAGGCGTTGGCGGCGTTGATATTCATCGCCTCCACCGGCTCGATCAACACCACCTTGCGCCCGCCCATCTGCGCGGTCTGCACCACGAAACTGACGAGGTCACGCACCTGGTCGACCTTGATCGCCTTGTCGGCCTCCTCGGGTTCCAGCACGTAGTTGTCGGGGTGACTGCCGGCCTTGAGCAGCAGGCAGGATTTGCATTCGCCACACGCGTGCAGATTGACCGGACGCTGACACAGCAAGCTGGCCATCAAGCGCTCGGCAAGGGCACGCTTACCGATACCGATCGGCCCGTGAAGCAAATAGGCGTGGGCGTGCTGGGCACGACCGGCCAATTGCTGCCAGAGGCCGTCCTGCCACGGATAGGCTTCAGCCACGGGCACGCTCCAGCAACGTGGGCAGCAGCGCATCAATGGCGTGCTGCACCTGGGCCAACGGCTGAGCCGCGTCCAACAAGTGGTAGCGCGCGGGTTCGGCTTTTGCACGCGCAAGGAACGCGCTGCGCACGGCTTCGAAGAACCCCTGGCCTTCCAACTCGAAACGGTCGAGGCGGCCACGGGCGCTGGCGCGGGCCATGCCCACTTCCACCGGCAGATCGAACAGCAACGTCAGGTCGGGACGTAAATCCCCCTGCACGAAGCTTTCCAGCGTAGCGATGCGCGCCAGGGACAAGCCGCGGCCCCCGCCCTGGTAAGCGTAGGTGGAATCAGTAAAGCGGTCGCAGATCACCACCGCGCCGCGTGCCAGGGCCGGGCGAATCACTTCGGCCAAGTGCTGGGCGCGGGCGGCAAACACCAGCAGCAGCTCAGTGTCCGGGTTCATCTGTTCGTCGCCTGGGGCCAGCAGCACCTCGCGGATGCGTTCGGCCAACGGCGTACCGCCGGGCTCACGGGTCAACACCACCTCGATGCCTTCGGCTCGCAAACGCTCGGCCAGGTAATCGCGATTGGTGCTTTTGCCGGCGCCAAATATATCTCGCGACACCAATGTAAACCCAAGAGAAACTTGAATTTGCACCAGCATAAATCTTAAAAAACCTAATAAATTCAAGGCTAAAACCTTATGCCACGCTGCTAAAATCGTTCATTTATTTAAAAGCAGGTCAACCCCACCAAAAAATGGGCTTCATCAAGGTGAAAATGTAAACCTGGTTTCTCAGTGCTGCCCAAAAAAGTGAATTTCGATGGCTCCTCGATGAGTCAAAATGTAAACCCGAGGGACAGGCCCCTGATTCTATATCTTTGAGCTCTGCCTGTCTGGCTCGATCCAAACCACTATTTAAGCTAGCACCTCAAGCGACAGAGGCATCAAAGCCCAGGAATGAAGCCTGCGCCGGGCTATGCAGGTCACAGCTGCCATAGCAGACACCACGTTTGAACGCACCAGAGGGCGCTACGCGACTTAGTCGATTAACCGCTCCACCATCACTAGCAGAAGCTTCGTGTGAAAAGCTTTGCCCTTTCAATTTAGCCTAAGCCGACCCCAGCTATGAGGCACTGACACGTCTATCGACGCAGCGATCTAGAAGCTCCTCCCCCCTAAAATATCCCATCCAGTTTTTTCGAAGCTAAATCACCCCAGGATGATATGTATACCCTTCATAAGCTGTCATACCCCCAGACATCCTAATTAGCTATTTCCAACCGACACCTGCAATCCACCGTTAAACGAAAGGCTCCCCAAAACAAAAAAAAACACCCATATATCCCAAGCTACTAATTACCAATGAATTGACATTTAAACCTGACGAAAAGCACTACTATAAAATGCTCATCACAGGATACTTTAAGAATACCGTTAACCAACTAAACGCCCCCAAAGACAAGACAAAAAACTTGACTAAACACCCCATCTGTATTTCAGTAATAGAACGAGACAGCGCCACAAACAACGAGCATGCACTAGCCCGCTAAGTCCGCTTGCGGCTTAACTTCCAATGATCTGGAACACCTATGATTTACTCGCGTTTCTTGCATACGGAGTCCCAAGGCTCAATTGCCACCTCTCAAGATGAAACACAATACTTGATATTTTCGACTCCCCAGTCACACACCCCTTCGCTCGGCTTTCGCAAATCGGTCGGACTACAACGATTTGCAGTTCTCTGGAATGGCGAATTGGACTCAAAAGTAATTACCATTATCGAGGAAGCGCTGATTGCCAGGATGCTTTCCCCAATTAAAGTTTTACAAATTGAAAATGGGCGTTTAGATATTGTTATCGATCAAGATCTGAACGAAGAAAAGCTAAGGGCTTTTGTATTTGCACTGGACGCTCTCGTAAGAAAAATCTCCGAGAAAAAATGGATCCTGGTGGTTTGCTCAGACAACCTAAAACCCACGAATCCAGAAAACGCAAGCGTACTGGAAAGATACAACAACCCAATCATAAGGTCAGCCGAAATTGGAATCTTGGACTACTCACCAGAGCTGTCCCTCATGAATGCGAAACTACCACTTGAGCCAATCGCCGGAAGCAAAACATGCAGTGGCTTATAGATCTTCTACGGTGGCTATTCAAAGATAAAAGGTCAGAGCGGGAAGTAAGACGCGAGCGGGAGTTTATCGACGCCGCAAATAAATTGAAGACCCTCACGGTCACTGAGCGTGGTGGGCTATTCTTGAACTCGGAGGAGCTGCGAGACCAGATCGAAAACAGTCGCGAGACTTTAAAGCACTTGGTAGACCCAGCCCACCGTAGATGCGATGAGATTTCCTTCCCGATAAATCCAGTACAGCTACCTGAAGGAACCCAGCACGCCTGTTTCACTCAAGTCATCACATGGCGACGCCTACCCTCGAACGCAGCGATCCGTTATGTTTGCCTCCAAGGCTTGAACGCAGAAAAGTTCGCCATCGCAGCCGCTGATTACTTTTCTAGCGACGGAAAGCTCTCAAACTCTAACTCGTTCGAACATAGGATCGCACAGCGAATCAATACGACTGACTGTGCCGATCCGCTACTATGGTTCGATTCACTCAACGAAGCGATCGACGCCCACGATATCTAGGCCATCTACCGTTTAGACTTGTCAGCCCCTAAACTCCAGCTGCGGCCGCTTCTACTGCTTCAAGTAAGCCTACTCGAGGGTACTGCTTCGGTAGCTGCTGACTAACTTCAAGCAGCGTCTCTTGCAACCAGGATGCATCCTGCGCAGAAAACGAGTAGCCCATTCCTCCGAACTCGAGTTCGAAGCCCCCCTCCTCTATGGTTCGAACAGCCACGAAGGAGCCTGCGCCGATCGCATCGCCAAGAAGCTGAGGGTTAGCATTCTCAACAGGTACAACACCGGTTGCACTGAACTGCCATGCACCGCACGATAACCGATACTTCCTAGTAAGTGAGCCTTAGTCACGTACTGCTGCCGTCGCGCTTTCTACATCCGTTTGCTCCGCGATTGCCAGAGCTTCGGAAAGGCAAAAGACAATATCTGCCGTTACTTCCGCGCCGACAACGATCCCATCGAGTTCAAACTCAATACTCGCGCCTCTCCCGTCATTGCCTGCAACACGGCATTCATAGCGCTCATCGAACTCCCGACCTCGCCAGCACAGGAAGTCGCGTTTGAATTCTGTTACAACAGCGGGATCTACACTGGATGAGCTCATTGATAATTCCTTCCGTTCTTCTCAAATTCTTTTTCTGGTTGTTCTATCTGAGCAAGCAAATAGCCTCCAACGCATAACTGCTCGATTAGCCAGGACGCTTCGTCAAAGCTGAAGGTGTACACCCAGTCCTCGACACCCAAAAATGGAAGGCACAGCTCATCATTAAATCCTACGAATAGCTTGTAGGAATCACGCGTACCGGGATATCGGAACGATCCAGAGGCACCAAAGAGCACACGGTCAGAGTCGTAATCATAGCCGTATAGTCGATCGCATCCGCTCGCCGGACTTCTCGATAGAATCAACTGGTAGAAAATCTTACAATAATCGAGCCTGAGTGGAAGCCCAATTTTTACTTGGCTGGCGGCGCGTTCTGTGCTGTTTTTCAATAAGGTAGCAACGCTGTCCGCAAGCTCTCCGCATTGTTGCGCTGTAAAGGAGTATTCAGAATCGTCCAAAATACACGTGACGACGTTTCCGGTTAACTCAATCGAGGCTGTGAATACCCTCTCTTCGGTGAACGCCCGACACATCATTGAACGTTCAGCTTTGAAGATTGTGCTGATCGGCAAAGATCTTTTATCCAACAACTGCATATACCATGCACCTAAATACAAATTTAAACGGCTCGTCGCTTAAAAAACTTTAGGAGAAATTAGAAATATTTATTCTTATGTCGCGCATCACTAAAAAATGCCTGGGAAAATTGCAGTGCGCGCCCTTCGGGACGGCTGTCGTGAACCAAGCCGCCGCCAAGTCGGCGTCTTGGCCCGTTGGGCTTCCATCCTCGCGCCTCGGCCTTGCGGCCTGCGCGCTCCGCTTCCGTCTGAGTTCCAACCGACCATTGATGGTAGTTAGGGTTGATAGTGAGCTCGGCGATGCATAGGTCTGGTACCACAGCTAACCACAAAGCTTTGATACCACCGCGACGAATGGGCAGAGTTGTCGGTCGGCTATCAACTGCGCCTACGCAGCAATGCCCGATGCGATTCCAGATGCTGCATCTCGCTTAAACAGCCCGAAAAATCATTTTTTCCGATTAGCTCTCCTAGCTTTTTTTTGGCTTTTATTTTTTGATTTTTTAGTTGTTGGTCGCGGTCGTTTGCTCAAAGTTTGATTGAATACGAAAGTAGCATCATCGCCAGGTTGACGATCACCTACAGCCGGAAACTGATAGCTTGTGTTTTCGGCCGGGACAGTGGAGTCCGCATAGATCCCAAGCGTAGCTCTCAGATTTTCGACCTCTACCCGCTCCTCCTCGGTGTACTCGTCGCGGATGAAGACGCATAGATCCTCGGAGCCTCCCTCGTAGTTTTTGAGTGGGTGATCAAAGCCGAGTGCAATGACGGTCTTAGCACCAGGGAACCTCAGCTTTGCGCACTGAGCGTATGACAACAACAGCGCGCTACGGTATTGCCTATATTCCGCACCGGACTGCTCTGCAGGCTTGGGGCATGCCAGGAAAATGTAAAGAATATCGGGTGCTTGCTGGGTAGTTAAAGTGCGAGCCCTGCGTACATATTCACCGGCCGTAGCTAGCTTCATCATTTCCAAGAAATGGCGGGACAGTTCGCGCCTCATGAACCTGGTCTCACTCGCCATCAATCGCAAAGCGAGTTCGGTTTCATGATTCGCTTGTTCAGCCCCAAAATCAGTGATGGTAGGGTCGCCTACCGTGATAAATTTTTCGATCAGCGCGTCCCAAAATCCGCTCACTTTATTTTGGTGATGCACCTCCCGGTACTCCGGGCGTGATAACAGTTCAGGATAAAGCGTTTCGTCAAAGCTGACATGGTTAGGGACATCCTCCATCTCTGGTAGGAAACCATGTTGATTATCATCAGTGTGTTGTAGGTAAGACGCAATTAACTGCTCTTCACCTGCACTCGTGACCACTGTATTCGGATTGAGCAAGAATGCCTTGCGCGCTCCTAGGTAATTGATGAAGTCTTTGACCGTGCTCATCTCGTGCATCAGCACTTCGAGCGAGATCTCGTCGAAGATATGAACAAACTCTTTACTTGGGTCTAGCGGCCCGATGGTAAACGGAAGCTCCGCATAGGCATTGTGATCCAAGCCGGTCTGGATCATGTGCGAGCCAACGCTGCCCGAGAAATGCTTCGCACAAGCTTCAGCACTCCCCCGCGTCACAGCCACAAGGTGAAAACGCACCCTTGATATTTCTGGTATCTGCACAGGAAGTGGTCTGGTGCATTTTGAGTCCAAAAACGCCCTATGAGGAAACCGCTCCAACCAGCTCTTGGCACCATATAACTGCTTCGCAGAACTTGTAACGGCGCGTTTATACCAGCGCCTCCAAGCAACCGCAGTGTCAGCCTCCGACTGATAGGTAATGTGCTTGTCGGAAAAAATGATTATGTCATCACCGAATACCACCATTACATCGGCAAACTCCTTCGCGCTCCCCTTCCCTTCGCGCATGTCCTGGTCAGTATGTAGGTTGGCATGGGCCCACAAACTTAAAAAGGATTTCCGGCATAGCCTCATCAGTAATCGCTCAGAGTCGTTGACACCCTCCGCATCTGATATGTCGAAAACACCTGATCTTTCCGAGCTGGACATATCAACACTCCCTAGTTATCTAAAAATCTATCAAAAATATAGGCTTGGCGTAATGGCGATGTGGCACCCGAGGAAGCGATACCCCTGCCGACAGAAGGGCAAGCGCGTGCGACGGCGGGGTATCTTCACGCTCGGCTGGCTGTGGCAGTCTTGAGCAAGCCAAGTCAGCTATACGCACTCCGATGCTTCAAAGCAGGTGATTTGTAAAAAAAATGACGCCAGGTATCGATTCACTTTCAATACTCCGAGCGCACGTAATCCCAAGGTTGCGTGGCACATTAATATCAGTAATGCTTCAGCCTAGGCGCTTCGAAAAGGCATGACTTTCTTGCGCTCCACCTATGGGATTGTCCCGCTAATGCCACTGACCTTGCCATTGATTGAGGCAGGGCACGTACAAGCCGCACATTTGCGCTTGGGGAGTCAGAATCGATATGGCGACATGCACCGCACCGAGTAAGGGTCACCGCTCCGCAAGCGCGGCAGCCAATTGTCCTGCGTGTAGGAACCGCTATGGCGGCTATGGAGCACGCTCGTATTCCTCCTCCCCCTCCTTCTCTTCTCCGTCATCGTCCTCCTCATCTGGTGGCCGTGGGGGGCTCACGTCACGTGCTTTGCCCAGTGGGATTCCGGAAATCTATCGTCGTCCGCTATCTGAGGTACCAAGCCTCGTCCGCAGCGAGGTTCCAGCTCCGGCGCAGTCGAACGGGCAAACCTATGACGTGTTCATATCTCATGCGTCTGATGACAAGGACGAGTTTGTTAGGCCGTTGGCCAATGCGTTGATTGCAGTTGGGCTCAAGGTATGGTTTGACGAAATGACCCTTCGTATCGGGGACAGCTTGCGCCAAAAGATTGATAAGGGCTTGGTTAGTAGCCGCGTTGGACTTGTGGTTCTGTCCCCAGCGTTTATCAAGAAGGGTTGGACGAACTACGAATTGGACGGGATCGTTACCCGCTCGGTGTCAGGCGAACAGATCTTGCTGCCGATTTGGCACAACATCACCAAGCAGCAAGTGATGGATTTCAGTTCTTCGATCGCGGACAAGGTGGCGCGCAGCACGGCGGTGCACACCATTGATGAGATCGCTGCTGAGATTGCAGATTTGCTGAAGTCTAATGATGCCCAAGCATCCTAACGCCAACGCATCCACAGGGCAGGCCTGGAGATATTCGGGCATGCCCGTTCGCTGATGCCTGCCCCTGTGGGACATCCCTGCAGGCTAACCTCCCTATCCTCCCCTTGGAGGCCGCCAGATTCAAGGGGCCGACAGCAATGCCATGGTAAGGTCGAAACCGTCTCGACTGGTTCACGGTAAGCTTTCTGACTCCAAGGGCCTTAGCCCCTCATGGATTGAGGCGCTCAGATATTCGGTAAGCGCCAGACATGCCTCTGTCTTGTCTTACCCTCGCCATATGGCCTGGCAAGTGGACTGAAACTCACCATCTCCATAAACGTCGGTAACGATTTCCGGTACTACGGATGCACTCTGATTGAAAAAGGTCGCAGCTTCGCTTGAACGACCTTGAGCACACAAAATCTTTGTAGCGTTAATTGCGATCCATCGGCGAGTCTTGTTATCGCTTGGGTTGAGCTTCCAAGCACGGCTTATGCTGGCTAGCGCAGTAGTAAACTGGTTTGTGCGAAACTCTGAGTACGCTTTGAAATTCCACGCCAGAGGATCGTTAGGATTGTGGTCAACCGCAGTGTTGAAATTTCGCAATGCGCTCTCGTAGTCACCTTTCCGTGCATGCGACCGCCCCTCGGCCATTCCAGGCGCTAACTCCTGATCTCCTGAGGCGCTCACAGCTCGAGAAGTGACGACCAACGGTGGTACAGAGCTTTCCACTTCAGCAGCATTTTGTTGCGTCGTAGAGACTCCGTCGACTTTTTGAGCACTGGAGCGTTGTAATGCGAGTTCACGCCTAATCGTACGAACCTGGGCGATCAGAGCATCCGCGTCCGCTGGGAGTGCAAGCCTTGCCAAAGCAGTCAATCTCAACTCAGCGTCAGGCTCATCTGCCATGATCATGTCTATGTGATCTTGCAAGAACTTGACTCGGGTAGCATCTTTAGAGCGCTCGATCTCGCTCTGCTTCATTTTAAGATCATCAGCCTTCTGCTGCCGCTCCACCTCCTGCCGGTGAGCTTCAAGCTTCAGACGAGCTTGCTCATTGAGGTAGCTAGACGTTGCGGGGATGATAACTACAACCACGCTGACAAAAGCACCTACCCATAAAACTGTTCGATTGTGACTGCTTTCAGACCTAAATCTTGTAGCTTCGAGACGAAGCCTGTCGCGTTCGATTCCTTGGTTGGAGGTATCCTGATCCAATCGTGTTTCCCCACATGGGCAATAGGTGACGGTAATAGCACTAGGCCACCCACACCGATGTCGCATTGCCACTCAAGTAGCTACACTTCCTTGATCAGGTCGGCGCTTGGACGGCTGCTAGCCGCTGACGCTGAGCGCTCCGCGCGCCGAATGATTAGCCCTGAGCCCAAGCCGGTGATAGTGCAGATGCAAGAGCAAAGGTCTATGAAGAAATCTAGCGATAATCGGCCACCTGCACAGGCTGGGCGAATTTCTCAGCTGCCGTTCCGTTAAGCCTTATACGGAAAGGGGCTGAACACGACGATGAAAATTGCCCTAACGAACCTGGCGAGTCATGCTCACTCACAGCCCCCTCCTGCAACCAGCCCGGTTAAGGATGGCATCGAGTTATAGAACAGTGCGTTGGTTATAGGTCAATTAGGACTTTTGTACCCAGGCGCAAACATGGAGCTCTCTACCCCATACCCTAGGTCGCGCCACAACGGATATGCTCAGATGATTCCAAGGACAGGAGAGGGAAAATGGCAAGCGAATATTCGTTATCAGACGTTCTGGAAAGAATGCACGAAAACCAGCTCGCCCTAGAGGCAGCCCTGATGGAGTTGACACTCCACGTCGAAGCTCACGGTCATGCAGATGTTGGGAATAATGTCCGAGGTGCCCTCGAGACAATCGGCGAGAACTCTGGCCACATCAAGCAAGGTCTAGCCCGGCTCAAAAAGCTCCCATGACCCAGCCGCTTTTTGATTTTGATCTCAAACGCGTATCCCGCACGCACTACATCACTGGCAAGGCTGCGATCAACTTTCCGCACGCTGGAAGCACTACAGGTGGGTGGCATTTCCTGTCCTACTTCGACCGCGATTCGGGCGTAGCGAAAGTGTCCTTGGCAGGCGTCCACTACCCAGATACCACCGATTTCTTTGGAGACGCTGGAGTCATCGACGTAACCGACGATCTTGCGATGCGAGGCTGGTCAGAAGACGGCAAACGGCTGTTCATGGCAGATCACTACAGAGCGGCAGCTGACATGGTGATGAAATGGGTGCTAAGTGATTCTAAGCACTGCAACGTCGAGGTCGCTGATTGGTTTCCCTCTTCCGAAACGAAGCAGCGTTTTTTTGAAATCCTGAATTCGGGAAGGCGCAAACTTTTAGATCCCGACAAGCTGCAAAAAATGGAAGTTTGGCTAAGCTCGCAGTAGGTGAATGACGTCAGGTTGGTCAGGAAAACAGCCGTTGTAATACATGCTGAATGAGAGCAATGGATATGCGCAAGAAGTCCCCGTCATGGTTTGTCCCGCTCCTGATTCTTTTTGCCGTCCTGTGGGCAATGGGGAAGAAAGACACGCCTCCAGCCCCGGTACAGCCACACGCTCTTAGCACGCCGAATACGCTAGCGTCGATTTCTCCGGCCTCACCGCCAGCCCCGGCTCCTGATTCTGCAACTGAACACTTTGTGAGTGTCAATAATCTCAATGTCAGGGATCAACCAGGTGGAAAGGTCATCTCCAAACTGAGGCGCGGGGAAAAGGTTCAGGTTTTCGAGACGCGCAACGATTGGGCACGCATCAGCATTGATGGTCAATCACCGAAGTGGCTTTCGTTAAAAAGCCTGTGCATCGGGTCTGGCTGCTACGTTCCGTCGAAGCCCAGACCAGCGGCCCAGCTTCCAAATCCTGTTCGCCAACAGACTCCAGCTTACGGTTCATCCTGCCTTTGTTCCTCTGGGAATGTGTGTATCGGGCCTCGGGGTGGTCGATACTGCATTACCTCTGGAGGTAACAAACGGTACGGCGTTTGAGCGATCATCTGATGCCGCTTGCGGGGTTCACGCGAAACAGCATTGAAAATCCACGTAAAAAATCATACTAACAACTGAGAAAAACGTTGAAATGACACATGGCTCGAAATTCAACCTCAAAACCCTGAGTATTCAAACACAAAAACCCAAAAAATCAGTACAAATCACACAACTACAACCCTGGTAACTCGTCGGCATCACGCAACTCTTCAATTTCATCAAACAATGAGCAAAACACATCAGCAATTCGAGGATCGAAATGTTTGCCACTTTGATCAAAAATGTAACTTTGTGCTCGTTCCTTCGCCCATGCTTTTTTATAAGGACGATTCATTCGCAACGCGTCATAAACGTCACATATTGCAACTATCCGCGCACTGAGAGGAATCGATTCTCCCTTTAAACCATCTGGATAGCCGTGCCCGTCCCAACGCTCATGATGTGACAAAGCTATTTCTGCTGCCATTTCAGTTACTGCGGCACCGTTAGAATTTGATAAAATCTCATATCCAATACGAGTGTGTTGTTGCATGGCATTACGCTCCTCATCTGTAAGAGCTCCAGGTTTACGCAAAATACAATCATCAACGCCTATTTTACCAACGTCATGCATTGGAGCAGCTAAACGAATTAAGTCACACCATGGCGAAGGCATATTGAGGGCGTTCGCCACGATGGCAGCTGACTGTCCGATACGCCTGATATGTGAGCCTGTCTCTTCATCCCTATAACTCGCAGCTTTACTTAAACTGCTAATGACAGCCTTATAGCTATTTTGCAGTTGCTCCGTTCGCTCCTCAACCTGCCGCGCAAGCTCAATATTGTTGCTTCGCAACTTACGCGACGCGTCGGATAACTTCAAGCAACCTTGCACGCGGAGTAAAAGCTCTGGAAAATCCATTGGTTTTGAAACAAATTCATTGGCACCCTTTTCTAACCCTTTTCTGCGGCTTGCAGGGTCATTAAGCGCGGTGACTATGATTATAGGTTGCTCTGCCCGATCTCTTTCCTGAAGCTGCTCAAGAATATCGAAGCCGTTAGGAAACGGCATATTCAAATCCAACAGAGCCAAATCCCATTTATTATTTAACAACCACTCCAAGCCTTCTGTAGAATCAGAAAAAACATGAACCCTAGAAAATCCAACCACCTTTAAATAGGAGCTAATAATTAACAAATTAGTTAACACATCATCAATAATTACAATTTCACTTTCCGCTAGAAGTTGAGAGCTCATATTGTCACCGACATATTTTAATTGCCACCTTTAGCCTTTATATTAGGGCATAGACTCCGCTGGATTTTGGAAGCGGTGTACTAGCTCAAAACCCTTATTTCACGCAGTGCTCCCCGCTCAGTGATATTAAGTTTCTAACTGGCAAAGATGGCTCATTGATATCACCCTGAAAATAATAAGCGATTTAGCTTTTTTTACAAGCTTTATAACCGCCTGGTTATTATAGAATACCTATCGCGCCTGCCAACAAAGCCGGCATTTTCTTACAAAGCTCCGTTGAGCGACCTTCACCGTCTGCTTCATGCTCTTAGACAACCCACGCAAGCGCAATTGTGCATAGCTAGATTGAAGCTATTTTGCTCCCCCATGCAGGTTTTTCATGCTCCTCTCACTTAGCATAAACCGAGTCGGCGTAAACATTTTTTCGGCCTGCGATATGTCCGCAATACTGGCCGCAGCAACGACAAAGCTGTGTGGGGTCAACTCTAGGCTCAGAAAAAGAAAGCTGTTGTAGGATGGATGCTTCACCACCCGGCTACCCAGTCGCAGGATCTCGGTATTGGCTCAACGCAGACGCGCCGTATGAGCCAGACGAGTTAATTTGAACGAGCCACAGTCTTGGATGAGTGAACCCAGCCCTTCTCTCAAACAGGCCTTGACTGTATTCGGCTACGTTGTGAGCAAACAAAATCATCAGCAATTGGACAGTTGCACGAAATTTGAAGAGCTAGTCGCGCGTGACCTCAAACCGATAGCGGCACCTGCACGACAGACCGCCGACTAGCATCTTGGTTGGCGTCATTTGCCGTGCTGATGATGTTGCTCGGCCCCTTGATTGGTCAGGGTACTGTTTGGATGAAGCATGCGGGATCGGCGGACGATCACTGCATGACGATGCAGAATGATTCGTACCGCCTTCAAGGCGCCCACCTTGAACACCTGCTAGATGCGTGCGGCTATTGCTCGTTGTTCTTCCACACTCCAAGTATTCCCAACGCGCATTACCACAATTGGAGCGCAACGTTGCAGGCCCTATGGGCGGTTGATCGCTTAGAGGAAGTTAACATTCGGTTACAAAATCCAGTGGAATCGTTACGTTATAACAAACTAATGTGCTGGCCGTTTGGCTCCGGACGTCAGCACGCTCTCGATCGCTGCTTCCGCGATATTGGCTAACGCCGCCAGCCAGTTTCCCTTAATCACTGCGATCTGTAGTTTCGGAGATACCATGAAATCCGCCCCGGCCTCATTCGCTGTCCTAACAGCGCTGGCCTCAACCGTCCTCCATGCCGCCGAGTCTGGAAATTCAACGATCACTCTGGGAGAGGTACGCATTTCGCAGCAGGAAAGTACCGCTTTGCGCACCGAGAACATACTGACTTCTGTCGATGTCCTAGGTGGCGATCAGGTAGAAGACAAGAACGTAATGAACAGCTGGCAGTTGCTGGGACAGATGCCCGGTATCCAGCTGACCGAGACCGGCCAAGGCGCCGAGTCCGGCAAAGCTACTTTTCGTGCGTTCAATGGCGAGGGCTACATCAACGGCATCAAGGTGCTGATCGACGGTATTCCGAGCAACGTAAACAGCGGCAACCAACGCTTTGTTGACATGATCTTTCCACTCGATATCGACCATATCGAAGTGGTACGTGGGACTAATGATCCGCGCTACGGCTTGCACAACATCGGCGGCAACATCAATTATGCCACCCGCCAGGGCGGAAACTACACTGATAGCCGCCTGACCTACGGCAGCTTTAATACCCGCGAAGTACAACTAGCCATCGGCCACGAAGACGGCAATTTCGCGCAGAACTACCTACTGGCCAAACAGGATTCGGACGGATCCCGCGATCATAGCAACTCGAATAAATATGCCTTGGGTGGCAAGTGGTTTCTCAGCAACGACGATCAAACCTTCCGGATCGGCGCCATCGCACGTCTCTATCACCATCAGGCTGACGAAGGCGGGTTCCTCACTCGCGAAGAGCTGCACGCCAGCCGCAAGGATTCGCCGGAAAAGAACGACAATGACCGTAGTGACCGCGACATGAAGCACTTGAGCCTGCACATGGACTGGCAGCCAAATGACGATCTGAACCTGAGCAGCAAGCTGTACTACAACAGCTACAACGATGACCGCTCGATCACCTTCACCAGTTATCAGCCTGGTAATGCTCCGCGCCAACGTCGTTTCTGGGACGAACAACAGCTTGGGATGCTGAACAATCTGACTTTGCGCGCCAACGACTGGCTCACGCTCGATGGCGGCATAAACTATGAGGAGCAGAACAACTCATACGAACGCAGACGTTTTGCGTATGGGGTGCCGACCAATTTTGATGCGCCACCAGCGCGTATTCAGAATGACGATCACTACACGTTGTATAACGTGGGTGGCTACGTTCAAGCGATTATCCAGCCGACCGACTCCCTTAAGATTATCCCCGCGATGCGTGTGGACAGGTTCAGCGGTAGTACCAAGGCGTTCAACGGCACTTCAATTGCAAAGGGATCTTTGCAGGATTACGGTTGGATCGAGCAGCCCAAGCTCAGCGTGGTCTATAGCATCACTCAAGATATTGACGTCTATGCCAACTGGGGGCGCACCTTCCAGATACTCACCGGGAACGCCGATCCAGGTTATCTAATCAACGGGGCTTCGCACTACGATCCGTCAATCAATACCGGTAAGGAAGTAGGCATAAAATACCGCCCATTCGCCGGTACAGAGACGCGAGTTGCAGTATGGCAACAAGACGCAACCGATGAAGTGTCGAACATGCCAGCGACAGGCACGACAGTTGGACTCGGTGAAACTCGTCGTCGAGGTGTCGATATGCAGTTCACTAGCCAGCTTAATGACCAATGGACGATATGGGGCTCGCATGCAATCCAAGAGGCCAAGGTGGTTAAGGCTTTTGATGCCAACGGCAAATCCTTGGCGGGCAAGGAAGTCTTCTCAACGCCGAGATATATCAGCAATCTGGGCGTCGATTACCGCATGAACGATGACTGGCGCTTCGGCATGCAGGCCCGAGCTCAAGGTGATTACTACATCGACACGGCTAATGAAGCCGGGAAATATGGTGGTTTCGCCGTCCTAGATGCCAATGTCAGCTATCGCTTGAGCGAAGCGACCAGTATCGACCTTCAGGTTAAGAACCTGACCGACCGAGACTATGAGTACGTCTGGTACGACAACTTCTTCTGGGGTGGCGACGACCAGGCGATGTTTTCACCAGCACCAGGCCGTTCGGCTTATGTCTCGCTCAACATGAAGCTTTAACACTGTGTTATCAAAGAGAGCAAAGTCAGAGGTATCTCTGGCTTTTTGGTTCTTGAATGTTTGACTCATTTAGCGTTACGGGTAGAGCGTCGCATTCCTGTGCATTCGGCCCCTTCTGTGAAGATGCAAGCGATGATGCGCACTTTTAAGAGACCTGAGCGCAAGCCGCTCGGCGTTGATAGTGGATCTATGATGGCCTGGCGTGAGGATGAAATCGCGAACCACGAGCCCAATTGTGGTGAGTGCCTGTTTTCGAAAGATCCCTACTAAGCCGGTTGGAGAGTAAGCCGGCCAGCCCGTGAGGAGCCACGAATGAACGCCAATTTGGCGTGTGCCGGGCAGAGCCTACCAAGCTGCTCGTGAGTCCGAGTGCTAATTGATTGAGGGACGGGTCAGAACAAGGAGGGCCCCAGATCGAATCGATTGGTCTGATCTGGCGCGGCTTCGCCTGTACTCGCAAGTCCTACAGATAGCACCTTTCCACCAAGCCTCTCATGCGCGTCAAACAGAACGTAATCAGAAATTCCTTGGAGTTGGAGTAAATACGCTGCGTATAGACCACTACAAACCTTTATATTTAGATCTCTAAGACTGCAACGGCTAGTGTTTCGCTCGGTTGGAAAAGCGATGGTGCAAACCGCAAAGTATTCCGACCGGCGCCCTTCGCTTCATAAAGTGCCGAATCTGCGCTGGTAAGCAGGCTGGCTATGGTGTCGCCTTCAGTGGGTACCACACAGCAAACACCGATACTGATGCGAAGCGAAATTTTTGTCTTATCATATTGAGCTGGCGACTCGGCCAAAGAAGCGCGGAGCTCATCTAGTACAGCTACGGCCCCTTCGGGATTAGTGCTCGGCAGCAAAATCAAAAACTCCTCACCTCCATAACGACCAATACTGTCGGAATGACGAATTCGTTGGGTTAGATGATTGGCGCAGTGGCTAATCACCTCGTCTCCTGCCAGATGGCCATACCTGTCGTTGATCTGTTTGAAGTAATCGATATCTACCATAGCTACTGCCAGGCTGGAGCTGTCTCGGCGCGCACGCTCCAACTCAGTCGAGAACTGATCGAGGATGGCTCGACGATTTAGAATCCCGGTCAACACATCTCGCAACGCCATGTGTTGAAGCAAGGACTCACTCCGCTCTTTGGACAGCAGTACCAAGCCCAGGGAGATCATCATCGCGGTGAAGGTACCAATGCTGACCGAGATCGTTTGCTTAAGGTTACTTACGTCGTAACGCATTTCCGCAGCACCTCCGCCAAGCACCGCGACAACCCGCATACCCAAACCGATCAGGCTAATACTCGATCCGATGATCAACAACATGCGTGCACGCCCCTGGGCGGGAATGTGCCGGCGCGTCCAGTAAATGATCAATGAACACTGCAGCATCAACAGTAGCGTAGCGGCGAGCATTCGCGGTTCTAGCGTATCGATCAAGCTGACCATCAACACCAGCATCAATGCCGCTGGAGCAAACACTCGCCACCAGGCGACAGGAAGCTCGACAATCCGAAAAACACTGACTCCATAAAAAGCCAGTGCTACTGCCAGCAGTGTGTTGGCGGCGCCGTAGGTCAACCACAACGGTGCGTGACCATAGAACGTATAGCCGATGTAGGCTAATGCATGAGCTGACAAACCGAAGCCTATCGTTAGAAGGCCGTCACGCTGGTTGAACTGTCCGACAAGAATTAAACAAAACGCCATAATCGTCGCTACTAAAGCGACACAGGCGAAAAGAGTAGGAGTGTCAGCGATCATGGGGTTCACCTGGCGCTTGCACTAGCACCTCTTATAGGCGAGTTTAGCCGAAATGATCGAGTGCTACGCCTAAGCCCTGAAAGCTTCGAAGCTCAGGATTGGCATCGACATAGCTGTACGGCACCATTATACGGCCGGGAAAAGCACTTCAAATACGGAACTCTCAATGATTCTGTTTTGAAAATTGATAACGTATGTCGAAGTAACCTGCTCACCAATCAACATGGGCGCGGCTGTGAAAAAGAGCGAGCTTCCGGTAAAAAAGTGCCTTACGTGCGGCCTTCCTTTCACTTGGAGGAAAAAATGGGCTCGCTGCTGGGAGGAGGTTCGTTACTGTTCGGAGCGCTGCCGGCGCACGAAAAGTTGAGCCCAAAAAAGGGCCCCTAATGGGCCCTTTGTACTCGACAGAGATTACTTGGCTAGCCAAGACTCTACAGTCGCTGCGCCGTGCTCACTTTTCCACTGTTTCAAGCCTCTGTGGTTACCACCTTTCGTTTCGATGGTTTCACCTGTGTGCGGGTTCTTGTAAACCTTCACCTTGCGGGCTTTGCGTGTGCCGGGTTTTAGCTCAGAAACTGGAGCGCGACGATTAGCATCTGGATCAAGTAGGTTGACTACGTCTTTGAGGCTGTAGCCATATTTTTCAAGCAAATCGCGCAGCTTCGTTTCAAATTCTATTTCTTGCTTGAAGCCAGCATCGCCCTTGAGAGCTTCGAGCGCCTGGAGTTGTTCAGCAAGGTGTTTTTCGAGTTGGCGGAATTCTGCGAGTTTGGACATGGGAGTTTCCTGAGTAATTAATATTGTCACGTTACGAGAGAATAGACACTCGCAGGAAGGAGAAGACTCAACTCTTAGACCCTATAAAATGCTGGGTGTCCTTCGCTTACGATTGAATCAACGCGGTATCCGTAGGCGCGTAAGCAAAAGCTGGGGGAGGCAACAAATTGGGCTCCCCTTCTGTCGCGTTACAGCTTGAAACGCGAAACGACAGTACGCAGTTCCACAGCCAGCAGCGAGAGTTCTTCCGCAGTCACAGCGTTGTCCTCTATCCCCTCCATCAATGCAAGGCTACCGTTACGAATCTCGGTCACATTGCGATTTATATCCTCCGAGACGGCGTGTTGCTGAACCGCCGCGCTGGCTATCTGGGTGTTCATTCCTACGATTTGCTCAACGCCGTCATTGATTGCATCTAGGCTGGTCGAGGCCTGATCAGCGGACTCGATGCACTCCTGCGCGCGCAGTTTTCCCGCTTTCATTTGCTCGACGGCGTCGCCTGTTGCCAGTTGCAGCTCTTGGATAATCCGGCGTATCTCTTCAGTGGAGTTTTGTGTGCGCGAGGCCAGCGTTCTGACCTCGTCGGCTACAACCGCGAATCCTCGACCCTGCTCACCTGCGCGGGCCGCCTCAATGGCCGCGTTCAACGCCAGCAAGTTCGTTTGATCAGCAATGTTACGGATCACCTCAATAACACCGCCGATCTGCTGGCTATGTTGCGCAAGCGCCGAAACCTTTTGCGCACAGCGTTCCACCTCATCGGCCAAGGCTTCAATAGTCATGCGGGTTTCCTGCATCTTCGCCAGGCCGGTGTTGGAGGACTGGCTGGCTTGCTCAGCAGCGTGGGCGGCGCCCTCGGTGTTTTGTGCCACGTCCGCAACGCTGGCGGTCATCTCGTTGATAGCCGTAGCGACTTGTTCGGTTTCGCTTTGCTGGGTGCTCATCGAGCGTTTAGCCCGGTCAATCGACACCCCAATGCGCTCCGCCGCATCGGAGACCGATTGTGAACTACGTTCGACCTGCGCCAGCGAGGAGCTAAAGGCTTGCACCATATGGTTAAGGCCATTGCCCACGTCGGCCATTTCATCTTTGCCGCGCACTTGAATGCGCACGCTGAGGTCGCCCTTAGCAATGAGTTGGGTGGCGATCAAAACATCGTAGATAGTGCGACGCATGGCGCTGTAGATGCCGCTGAACACATAAACCAGCAGCAGGCCAAGAACGACAAACATGCCTAGAATGAATAGCCGTTCCGAAGTTTTTTCCTGAACTCGCCGTTCAAGCGCATTCAGCAGTGCTTCTTGCAGCGTGTCTTGCGCCTTGTACAACTCAGCCACCACCGCATTGCCTTTGGCTGGCAGATTCTGAACACCGGTGATGGTATCGCTTGGTGCGCCAATCAATACTTCAAGGTCGGCACGGAAACTGTCCAGGCTCACAAAAGCACTGGTGATCGGTGCCTGAATACTATCGGCGAGGGCAGGTTCTCTGCGGCGCAACAGGGCCAGGCTTTGTTGAAGTTCTTTGTGGATGAGTAACTCATTTTTGAGCATCGACTTGATAACGCTGCGCGCACCCGAACTCAACGTTTGTCCGTCATGCAGTCCGCTGGCAAGACCGCGCAATTGCCCGACGATGTTGATTTGCCGTGGCAGCCTCAGGGTGCTCTGGTCGATCATGAAAAGCGATGCGTAATCTTCATCCAACACCATGCCCGACGTGGCCGATACGTAGTACACGAAGTTCAATGTCTCGGTGAGTTGATCGTTCCAGTTGTCGAACATCTCGCTTTGGTTGGCATCGGCCTTTGCCTGCTCAATCAAACGCTGTGCCGCCGTGTGCAGACGCTGCACGCGATCACCGGTTTCCAGCTGCGTGTTGAATTGCCTGTCGGTGGCGGCCAGTTTCGAAAACGCGTCCTCCAGCTTCGTCTGGTTGGCCGATAGATCGGCTTGAGCGGTTCTGTCACCGCTGAGAAATCGGTTCGTCAGCGCGCGTTGCAACATTGATAAGCGCAGTACAGGTGTGACATCCAAAAGATAGCGCTGGCCCAATTGTTCCGAGCGAATAACCTCAAGGCTCTCGTTTATCTGATGGATGACGCGCGTACCGAGTAGAACCAGAGGGATGAAGACAATGATTGCGAGCACACCAAATTTCGCGGGGAAGCGTAATCGATTAGCTAGGCTTACGGCAGGAGCAAGGATATTCATAGAGTTCTCACAGCCCGGAATGGGACGGTTTGTAGTTGGTTTTTTGTTGAGAACGCTCCATTTTCTCGAATGCCGGGCTCTGTCTGGCTCATTCGGCTAATCACGTTTTATGTAATTAAACGTTTCAGTCATCCTGTCGGCATTCAGATTGATAACTTTATGAAAAGTTGTACATATATTTATTTTTGTACAAGTTTGGAACGCCTTGAGAGCGGTGATGTCGCCGAGCCATCACTGCTTCAATAGAGCTTTGTAGGGGCAAGCGCTGCGGTAGCTAACGTAGTGAACCTCTGCAGGATGACATTTGCCCACACCGATCTGCCAACAGCCAGGCCAGGTATTCGTCCTTAGGAGATACCGACGACGACCATTTGCTGGCTGCTGCGAGCGCTATTTTCGACGTACTGCTCGCCGGGTTTGTGAAAGAGGAACAACCCAATGAGTAAGATATTGGCACCAATGGCTGGAGAAGAGCTGTCGAGACCGGAAGCGATCAGCCTGCGTGAGGCGTTCTTGTTCTGGTTGAAGCTCGGCTTCATCAGCTTTGGCGGGCCTGCGGGCCAGATCTCGATCATGCACCAGGAGTTGGTGGAGCGACGGCGTTGGATTTCCGAACGCAGATTTCTGCATGCCCTCAATTACTGCATGTTGTTGCCTGGGCCAGAGGCGCAGCAACTGGCGACCTATATTGGCTGGCTGATGCATCGAACCTGGGGAGGCATCATCGCCGGTGTGCTTTTTGTGCTGCCCTCACTGTTCATTCTGATCGCGCTGTCGTGGATGTACATCGCGTTCGGTGAAGTACCCGTGGTAGCCGGACTCTTCTATGGAATTAAGCCTGCCGTGACGGCCATAGTGTTACAAGCGGCGCATAGGATCGGCTCTCGGGCACTGAAGAACAATTGGCTGTGGGCGATAGCGGCTGCGTCATTTGCCGCGATTTTTGCATTCAATGTTCCTTTCCCGCTGATAGTCTTGGGGCAGCGTTAATCGGCTATTTTGGAGGGCGTTTGGCCCCCGAGAAATTCAGAGCCGGGGGGCATAGCGCCGCCAAAAAAAACTTCGGCCCAGCATTGATCGATGACGACACTCCGTCCCCGGAACATGCACGGTTCAGTTGGTTGAAACTGGCATCACTCGCACTTATCGGCGCCGTGTTATGGGCTTTACCAATGAGGATTTTGACCGCGCTCTTTGGCCGGGAAGGAACCCTAACCCAAATGAGCTGGTTCTTTACCAAAGCGGCGTTACTGACCTTTGGTGGGGCCTACGCTGTGTTGCCTTATGTCTACCAAGGCGCGGTCGGTCACCATGGCTGGCTGACCCCGAGACAAATGATTGATGGCCTGGCGCTGGGTGAGACCACGCCAGAACCACTGATCATGGTGGTGGCTTTCGTGGGCTTTGTTGGGGCCTATGTATTCCAAGTGTTCGGGGCTGATCAGGTATTTCTGGCCGGAGCCATCGCCGCATCCCTGGTGACCTGGTTTACCTTCCTGCCTTCGTTTTTTTTCATCCTCGCGGGCGGCCCGCTGGTGGAGTCGACTCACAACGAACTGAAGTTCACTGCGCCGCTGACTACCATCACTGCCGCCGTCGTTGGAGTGATCCTAAATCTGGCGTGTTTCTTTGGCTATCACGTGCTTTGGCCGAAAGGCTTCAGCGGCAACCTCGACTGGCCATCCGCACTGATCGCGATTGCTGCCGCAATTGCCTTATTCCGTTTTAAACGGGGCGTCATTCAGGTGCTGATGGCCTGCGCGCTATTCGGCTTGGCAGTACATTTTCTGCGCTAGAAAGTACGAACCGGTTAACGATCTTGGGCGGGCATAGAGCTCGCAAGACCACCCTACTGGCCTCCTCACTGTATAGAGACCAGCTCGAAACGAAGCCCAGCCTTGCGCTGGGCTTTTGCCGTTTAGTGGCAGTGGTAGTCGTTGGTTTTATGGTTGCAATGGCAACCTTTTGAATCAGTATCACCGCTGGTGACCGTTGTCACGCCTTCGGAATACGTCGTTAACCCAACTAATGGGCATTTTGATAAATAGTGAGCTTCCTTTCAAAAACTGCATGACCTGCGCCCCCCCATCGCATGGCGCAAGAAATGGGAGCGATATTGAGAAGAGGTGTTGTATTGCTCAAAGCGCTTTAGGAGGGCAGACACATCGTCTGAAAGAAGATGACCTCTATGAAACTAAATATTCAGTCGTTCACACTCGCGCTCAGCTTCAACTCTGGTCAAGTAGTTTGTTTTCAAACGCATTTTATCTTCATTGTCGTAGATGTTAAATCCTAAAGCCGAAATCTTAGCGATAGCACGCTTTGCGGTGCGTAAGGATCCTGTCTCGGTCGGTACCGCAGGGACAGCGACAAATCTGAAATTATTCATAGATCCCTCTTGAAGGAAATACACACAAGTGACCTTAGCTTAGTACAACAAAAAATTCACTCGAGTCTCCTCTACGGAAAGCACAGTCAACGATCAGAATTGATCTCGCTCTAAAACCATCCTTGGCTGCTTTTCCTGTACTTCACGGCCAGGTCGACCATAGACTAGATGTGACTATACTCTTTCAAGGTCGGGAACGGTGAGTCTGGATAGGCCTCCAGCGGCGCTTTCAAACCGAAAGTACCTGACCACAGCGCACGCGTTAACGTCCCACAGCGGTCATCCAGTGCAAGTGACTATACGTCAGCTTTCTTCAG
Source organism: Pseudomonas sp. EYE_354 (assembly GCF_023148575.1). Classification (NCBI taxonomy): domain Bacteria; kingdom Pseudomonadati; phylum Pseudomonadota; class Gammaproteobacteria; order Pseudomonadales; family Pseudomonadaceae; genus Pseudomonas; species Pseudomonas sp. EYE_354. The sequence goes on along the minus strand of NZ_JAHXNQ010000029.1, from coordinate 445 downwards.
TCCTTTCAATCGCACATTCGCCCTTTGTACAGCGGCCATTTTTTCAGGCCGTTTCATGCGTTTCCACTTTCTAATGTCTTCCTTGCTGCGCCCGCAACTCACACAGAGATCACCACTCAGCTGGCAAGTCGAGATGCAGGGGTTTTCAATTTCTTTAGCCATTGTCAGTCCCCTTTGGTCGCGCCTAATTGAGCCAGACGATTTTTCCACGTAGCCAGAATTCACAGTGGCACACATGCTTCCCGATACACGTTGGAGCAGCCATCCTAGTAAATTCGTCGAGCTGATTACCGCCCCCTTTGAGATTTCTATGAACTCTGTAGTGGTCAACTAATCCCGGACACGACGTTAAGTTTTTTTTCGGCCTGAGCCGGTGGCAGCCCACCATTAAATTGGTGCGGTCGAATCCAGTTGTATCGGTGCATCAAAAAATGGCTGATATCCC
>NZ_JAHXNQ010000028.1:0-48227 GCF_023148575.1 Pseudomonas sp. EYE_354 | reverse complement strand
AGCATTGGAACCACCTGATCCCATCCCGAACTCAGCAGTGAAACGATGCATCGCCGATGGTAGTGTGGGGTTTCCCCATGTGAGAGTAGGTCATCGTCAAGATTAAATTCCAGAACCCCTGTTTGCTTACGCAGACAGGGGTTTTGTTTATGTAGAAGTCCATGAATTTCATCGGCACGTTGCTAACGCGACGGTTCGATACACAGAATTTCTTGACGACCATAGAGCATTGGAACCACCTGATCCCATCCCGAACTCAGCAGTGAAACGATGCATCGCCGATGGTAGTGTGGGGTTTCCCCATGTGAGAGTAGGTCATCGTCAAGATTGAATTCCAGAACCCCTGTTTGCTAACGCAAACAGGGGTTTTGTCGTTTAGAGGCGAACGATCACGTCATGTTTTCTCTCTCCGCGACAATTCACATTCGTAGACTCATCTGGACCGACCGAAGCAGGCTGCTGACTACCGCTGGTCTATTTCCTACGTAAAAAGCGACTTTTTCCCACAACTTCCTAAGTTTTGCGTCGATTTGGCCGAAAGCCTGATGAGCCATGCGTGCACCGAAACAGTGCGGACTGACAGTCCGCTCACATACCGTTCATGGAATGTTTCACCTTGCACGCTCATCCCCCTTTGGCAAAAGAAGTCGATGAAATGAATCTCAAGTTCAGTCATAAAATTCTGTTGGCCGCGTCAGGCGTTGTGGTTCTAGCCTTCGCGTTGTTCACCCTTTACAACGATTACCTGCAGCGCAGCACAATTAAACAGAACCTGGAGTCGTCCATCCAGCAATCCGGTGAACTCACCGCCAGCAGTGTGCAGAACTGGCTCAGTGGGCGAATACTGGTGCTTGAAAGCCTGACGCAAAACGTTGCCCACCAAGGCAGTGCCGCCGATCTTCCAGGCCTGGTCGATCAACCTGCGTTCACCTCGAACTTCCAGTTCACGTATGTCGGCCAAACCAACGGCGTGTTTACCCAGCGCCCGGATGCAAAAATGCCCGACGGTTATGACCCCCGTCAGCGCCCCTGGTACAAACAAGCCGTGGCGGCGGATAAACCCATGCTCACGCCGCCCTATATGGCTGCCGTAGGTGGGCAGATTGTCACTATCGCCATGCCGGTGAAAAAGAACGGCGAACTGCTTGGTGTCGTCGGCGGCGACCTAAGCCTGCAAACCCTGGTGAAAATTATCAACTCGGTGGATTTCGGCGGCATCGGCCATGCGTTCCTAGTCAGTGGCGACGGCCAGGTCATCGTCAGTCCTGACGAAGACCAAGTGATGAAAAACCTCAAGGACATCTACCCCGGGACCAGCGTTCGCATTGAAAAGCTCAACCAGGATGTCGTCCTCAAGGGCCAGGATCGTATTCTGTCATTCACTCCGATCAGCGGCCTGCCAGGCGCGGATTGGTACATCGGTCTGTCGATCGATAAAGACAAGGCCTACGCCCCTCTGGGGAAATTCCGAACTTCCGCATTGATCGCCATGTTGATTGCCGTCGTTGCGATTGCTGTGCTCTTGAGCTTGCTGATTCAAGTCTTGCTGCGCCCCCTGACCACCATGGGCGTTGCGATGCAGGACATTGCTCAGGGGGAGGGTGACCTGACTCGTCGTCTCGCCGTTACCAGCAAAGATGAGTTTGGCGAAGTGGGCAGTGCGTTCAACCGGTTCGTGGAGCGTATCCACGCCTCGATTTCCGAAGTATCGTCCGCAACACGCCAGGTTCATGACCTGTCGCAACGGGTAATGGCGTCGTCCAACGCCTCTATTATCGGTTCTGACGAGCAAAGCGCGCGCACCAACAGTGTGGCTGCGGCAATCAACGAACTGGGTGCTGCCACCCAGGAAATTGCGCGTAACGCCGCTGATGCTTCACAGCACGCCAGCGGTGCCAGCGAGCAAGCTGACGACGGACGCAAAGTGGTGGAGCAAACCATTCTGGCAATGTCGGAGCTGTCGCAAAAAATCAGTTTGTCCTGTACTCAGATCGAAACCCTAAACGCCAGCACGGACAACATTGGTCACATCCTCGATGTGATTAAAGGTATCTCCCAGCAAACCAACCTGTTGGCACTGAACGCCGCGATTGAAGCCGCACGTGCGGGTGAGGCAGGACGAGGCTTTGCCGTGGTCGCTGACGAAGTGCGCAACTTGGCTCACCGTACCCAGGAGTCCGCCGAAGAGATTCATAAGATGATCACTTCTCTGCAAGTGGGCTCGCGTGAGGCGGTGACCACCATGAACGCCAGCCAGGCCTCCAGCGAGGAAAGCGTCGAGGTCGCCAACCAGGCCGGTGAGCGCCTGGTCAGCGTGACGCAGCGGATCGTCGAGATCGACGGCATGAATCAGTCCGTCGCGGCCGCCACCGAGGAGCAGACTGCCGTGGTGGAAACCCTCAACGTAGACATCAACCAGATCAATCTGCTGAACCAGCAGGGCGTGGCCAACCTCAACGAAACGCTGAAAGATTGCGATGCGTTGTCGCAGCAGGCTAATCGGTTGAAGCAACTGGTCGACAGTTTCAAGATCTGACCCATCACCTGTGTGCGTAGGAGCGAGCCGTCGCGCTCCTACGGCCTGCTCAGCAAACGACGTACATTGTCCAGCGCGCTGTCTGCGAAGTCCTGCACAAACTGTTCAAACCCCTTCTGTGCCGCCTCTACGGGCTCGGCAATGATGGTCCAGGTGACTCTGGAACAACGCGTTCCCAGAGCCTCGACGTTAATGGCTGCCCACAATCTGGCCACACCCAGGGTGTTGTAGATCGTGGTCCATGTCATGTGCATGCCGTGCTCATCCCGGCTGTTGAGCTGTTCAACCACACGGTTGCCATCTCGGAAGAACTTCGTGCGCAATGCACCTACGCCGGTACCGGTCATTTCAATATGCGTCAGGTCGGTGATGAATACATCGAACCTGGAAAATTCCCCCACCATGTCCCACAAACGGCAGGCCTGGCAGTCGACCACTACAGAGGCCACTATCGGCCGGCCAGTCGGGTTGTGGATTAACGTATCGGGTTGCAGCAGATTCATGAGGTTGTCCTGGGGCCGTTCATAGAAAGCCGATAGCCTTGAGGTAATTGCAGCCTTTGCTCAATAGCGTGGGTTCTTTGTCGGGATACCTCTCGCCCATCTGCTGAACGCCATGGCGCGCGTTGTCGTGAAGGATCATCCCGGTGTCGCCGATGTCTTCATCCAGGCCATCAAGATAAAACCCGAGTACGCCGAACAGCGCGTTGTCCTGGTCCACAGTCCTTAGCGCCTCCTGCCATCGCGCGAGGCTCACTCGCTCGAACGTGTGACCCGACCGGCTGAACGCATCCAGATAGTCCTCCCAGCTCAAAGGTTGTGGGTTATGTAGGTTGAACACGTTTCTATCGGCTTGGAAACGACCACTGTGGAAGGCAATGAAGCGAGCCAGGAAATCCACCGGCATCAGGTCGAAATTCAGATCGAGTCGTGGAAGCAGGCCCAATTGCAAAGAGCCTTTGAGCATCAGCAACAGGCGATTTTTTTGCGGCTGACAGACCCCGTTACGGCTGTTGAAACTGACGTTTCCAGGACGATGAATATTCACCCAGGCTCCCTGTTTGAGTGCATGTCCCAGACGCCGCTCCGCCACCCACTTGGACAGGTTGTAGCCATTCTTGATGTACACCGGCAATGTGGCTGCGGCGGGGGTTTCAAGTACATGACCAAGCGTGTCGACGCTACTGCAGGCTGATAACGTCGATACAAAATTGAAGACCTTCTTGCTGCCTGTCTCGCACAAACGCAGGCATTCGAATATAGGGTCGACGTTGTCGCTGGCCAGTGAGGCATAGTCCATTACGTGGTTGACCTGTGCCGCATTGTGCACCAGCACGCCGAAGCCTTCGACGAGGTAGTCGTAGACGTTACTCGCCAAGCCCAATCGAGGCCGGCTGATGTCCGCGGCAAATACCTGCACCCTGCTCAGGTCCAGGTGTTCCAAACGGTGATCACGCAGCGCCTGGTTAAAACGCGCCATCGCTGACTGTCCCGGTCGCTCTCGCACCAGGCACGCCACCGAAGTTGCGCCATTGGTAACCAGGGCTTGGACGATATGTACGCCGACAAAACTGTTGGCACCGGTGACGATCACTTTGTCTGGATCGCCGGCGAAGTCCTCGTGCAGCGTGTTGAGCGTCCACTTGCGTTGGGCATCCCGGACCGCCTGGCCGAAGCAGGCGTCGGGGCGCTCACTTTCCTCGATCAGCGCCGCGAGTGTACGGACCGTTGGTGCTTCAATGAACGGGCTCAGCGCAAAACTGCGGCCACATTGCTCGCGAACACGTAGCAACAACGTCGACAGCAAAATCGAATGGCCGCCGAGGTCGAAGAAGCTGTCATCGAGCGCGACGTTCTCCACCGGCAGCGCCAAAAGCTCGCCCCAAAGGTCGCGCAGCCGAGTTTGCAGCGGGGTGTGAGCAGGACAGGAGGCCAGCTGCACCAGGGGAGGTGGCGGCAGAGCCAGCAGCGCCTGGCGGTCGACTTTACCGTTTGCCGAGTGGGGCATGCGGGGCACCTCAAGCCAGGATCCCGGTTGCAGATAATCCGGTAGCCACTGCCGTGCATGTCTGCGCAGCGCCGCTACGGTGGCGCCTGGTTCAGGCTGGGCGGCAAAGGCGTGGATCCGGCGGTCACGGTCAATCACCACGGCCAGCTCGCGATATAGCCGGCTGTTGCGCAGACATTGTTCAATCTCTTGGGGTTCGACCCGAAAGCCGCGAATTTTGACCTGATCATCACGCCGCCCGCCCAACATAATGCCCTCTGCGGTCCACTGTGCAAGGTCGCCGCTGCGGTACGCCTGAACGACGTGGCCACCTGTCTGCAATTGGACAAACGCGCTGGCGGGCTGCGACGTCGCGCTCACATACCCCAGGCTTACCCCAGGGCCAACGATGTAGATTTCGCCCGTTACCTGTTCTTCCACGGGCTGCAGTTTTTCATCGAGGATCAGCACTTGGCTGTTGGCAATGGGGTAGCCAATGTTGCGACAGTTATCGCCGGGAGCCAGCGTTCGGTGTGTGACCAACACTGTGGTCTCGGTGGGACCGTAGAGGTTGTGAAGCTGGCATTGCCCGGCCAGTTGCTCTATCACATGGGGCTCGCAGGCATCGCCACCGGTCAGCAGGTGCGTCACCCCCAGCGGCTGATCCAATGGCAAGGTACTGAGCAGCGCGGGCGGGATGAATGCATGGGTAACGCGCTGCCGGCGCAGTAACGCCACCAGTTGCAGAGGATCGCGTCGTTGCTCCTCGCTCGGGACAACCAACATGGCGCCTGAGATCAAGGAGGGAAAGATATCGATCAACGATGAATCGAAACTCAAGGGCGAAAACTGCAACACCCGACTGTGTTTATCCAGTGCCATCCGGGCCTCGAACCAGGCTGTGAAATGCGCCAGGTTGCGTTCGCTGAGCAGCACGCCCTTGGGCTGGCCAGTGGTTCCCGATGTGTAGAGCATGATGCACGGCGCATTCAGGCGATCGCCGGTGTCTGTTGGCTGGAACAGCGGCCCGGTGTTGCCCGTGCCGACCGCGCTGACATCCAGTGAAGGGAACCGCTCCCGCAAAGGGTGCTGACCGGTATCCAGCAATGCCCGGGCCCCAGCGTTTTCAAGCATGACCTCATGCCGTTGAGCAGGCTGCTCCGGTCCCAGCGGCAAGTACACCGCACCACAGCCCAGTACCGCGAGTATGCCGGCATACAAATCGACGGATTTTTCGAGGCAGACGCCGACCACTGGCGGCGCAGTGCGCGTCTCCAGCAACGGGTGCAGGCGCTGCTGGATTGCCGCGGCGCGGGCATGCAACTGGCGGTACGTCACCTCCCGCCCGTCGATGCTCAGTGCTGGCCGGTCGGCGAAAGCGTACAGGCTCGCGTGAATTCGTTCGATCACCGGCACCCTGGCCGTTTGCATCAGCGCGAGGTTTTGGGTGCGATTGAACCGATGCATAAAGGCCAGCGTTTCGAGTGCCTGCAAACCCTGTTCGGGCCAGTCCGTAGCGATCGCACTCATAGAAAAGTAATCAGGGTCTCTTGAAAAACCACTGACGTGCAGCGTCACCCAATCGACCAATGCGCTGGTCACCTGCCGACACAGCCGTTGCCCGTTGCCGCTGGGCTCCTCGGCAATGTTCAGAACAGCCGACAACCGTCGATCACGGTCGTAGGCACGCACTTGCAGCGCAGGCAGCCCGCACTCGGTTATCGGGCCAATCCCCGCGCGCAGGCTTAAGCAGGGGGCGTTGCCCGCGTCATCCGGGAACGGCAGGCTACCGTCTTCAATGCATAGGTCGAAGGCTTCTTGCGTCGACACATGGCCGTACTGTTCCAGCACCGGCCTGATAGCGGCTAGTGCATTGCTGGTACCTCTCCAGCCGATTGCCAGGCGCCTCATACAGGCACCGGCAGGTAGTCGTGCATTGCCTGCGCCACGCTGGGTGTTTGCAGCAGGCCGCTGTGGCGCAGGAAGCTCACGATATTGCCCATCAACGGGTGCCGGTGGGTGATGGGAAACGCCATCGCGAGGATTTCAGCGCGCAGTGTGCTGCGCAGGTCGCTGCCGATATTCAGCTGCTCTATCAGGTGCAGATCGAAGTTTTTCTGCAACTCGTTGGTCAGGTAGCGCGCCAGGAATATCGGCAATACCTGGGCGATGACGTCGCGATCGTCCGGGCTGGCCGTGCGCCAATAGCGTTGTACCAGGCGAGTCCAGAATTGCGCGTGGCGGCCTTCGTCAAACAGATGGTCGGCCATCAAGCCACGGATGGAGGCTTTTACAGTGAGGTCCTTGGAAAACGCGGCCACATCCTGGGTGACGGTATTTTCGGCGATGGCCACGGCAATCAGCTCTACCGCATCGTGCAGGTAGGCCGGCGCATGAGCCTTTGCCGCCGAGAGCGCTTTGCTCAGCTCGATTTGCTCTGGCAGTTCGAGCGGTTGTATGCCGGTCATCTCTACGGTTTGTTGCAGGAAGTCCAACGCGACGAGGGCGTGGTAGTCCTCGTCCACCACCACCGTCATCGCATCAATGCGGCAGGCGAGGGGAAAAGGCACCGAGAAGCGGTTCTTGGCGATGTCGCGCGCGGTCTTTTCGACAATTTCGGTCTCGAAGATCACCACATCATTGATGAATTTGTAGAAGCTCTGTGCCAGGACGAAGTCGCGACATTGCGGGCAGTGCTCCATAAAGCTTGCACTGAGTACCAGGGGCTGGCGGCACAGCGGATAGATCAGTTTGTCGTCGTTTTCCAACAGGCGGCGGGGCCGGGTGCGAATGGTTGCGCGGCGTTCCCAGTCGTCGGCAATCGAGGTGTAGGCGGCAACCTTCATGGCTGCACCTCTTGCAGCGCGGCCTGCACCTCGTCCCAGAGCGTGATCCGGTTTTGCATGGCACTCAGGGCTGCATCACTGGCGTGCCTGGGGTAAGCCGGGTCTTTAGCCACCAAGCGGTCGAGCAACTGGGCAGCTGCCGGCCCATGACTCTGCGCGTCCAACTCAATATGACGTTCAAGGTAGCCACGCAAGACGGGCGCCTGAAGCCGGATGAGCGGGTCTGACTGCAAGAGGCGCCTGAACATGCTCGGGATGACGTGCTCGCGTCCGTAAAAAAACGCCGCTGCCACACGGTGGGTGGGGGCGTGCCGCGCAACGTGCAACGTCTCGCTGACGAACCGGATTGCGCCAGCAGGCGCATCGATCATGTGCAGGGCGGTGCTTGCTTCCACGCCTTCGCGTTGCAGCGTAATGAAACGGTTGATCGCCCGCGTGTTGGCGCCGACTTCGGCCATGGCTTCCAAGTACCACTCGAAATGGCTGCAGTGGCCGTGCCTGGGGTGTTCGTCTGACTCTTCGCCCAGCACAATTTCATTGATCAAGCGGGCGGCCTGCGGGTCCGCGGGTGGCAGCCAGGGCAGGCGAGTGCAGGTCAGGTCCTGTTGCAGGCGTTTGGTGAGTGTCATGAAATCCCAAACAGCGAAGATATGGTGTTCCATGAAAACCTGTAACTTGCGCTGTGAGGTTATTTCCGAAAATAACGAATGGCCACATAACTGATGTTGTTTTTGTTCAATTAACGATGATTGCATGGATGATGCCTATTAGTTGTTGCGTCTGCCGACTGACAGCGTTGGGCCGTCGTGAGCAGCAAGGAGATAAACAGCTATAAACCAGGCTTTGCGCGCCCGAACGCTCACGGGGGTGAGGCGGCGCTATTGAATGAAGAGTCTGGTTTAGCCGTGAAAGATAATAGGCGGGATAAATAAGTCGACGAGCGTATGAGTGTATTAGATGTTTTTCTAAATAATATTAGCTGTCGGTAAGTTGCTTTGTGATAGTAGGAAGTTTCTTCGGCGCGGGGCACTATCCGTTAGATAGACGTCCCCGACACGCAGGCGGCGCAACACCAGTGTGTAGACACTTTGTTAAGTTTTTTGCTTGCGAGCGGCTTCGAGCCCGCTGAGGTATTGGGTAATCACCTCCATTCCTCGCATCAAGTGATTACGTAAAGTCAGGACGCTTTCCTCGACTTTCTTTTGTGCCACCAGGTTCAACAGTTCACGGTGGTCTGCCTGAGACATCTGGCCCAGCCCCATCGCTTCAAGGTTGAAACGCAGGAACCGCTCCTCCTCGTTCAATCCATGCTCCACCAATTTGAGCAGGCGCTGGTTAGGGGCCTTGCTGTAAAGGGCCATGTGAAACAAACGATTGAGGCGGCCGATCTCGGCGTAGTCTTTTTCCTGCTCCAGAGCGTTGATGAATGCATTGGCCTCGGCGATGTCGGTGTTGGTCAACAACGGAATCGATAAGCGCAAGGCTTCGGACTCCAGCAGCATTCGCAGTTCGTAGGTCTCTGCCGAATTGTCCTCGATCAAAGGGGCTACCACGGCTCCTTTATGGGTCACCACCTGCACCAGTGACTGCGCCTCCAACTGGCGCAAGGCTTCACGCACCGGCATACGGCTTACCCCGAACAGGCTGGCCAACTCCTGCTGACGCATGGCGGTACCGCAGGGCAATCGGCCATCGAGGATGGCATTGCGCAAGGTTTCTTCAATCACGGAGCGAGCAAGGTGGGCGGGAATGGGACCGCTGACCTTGATGCTGTTCAAAGGGGTCGGCTTCTGCGTCACGGTTACGTAATGCTCCTTGTTCGGAGGGTGCTGGCTAATTGGATCCAATGAACACTAGAGACTGCCCAGAGGCTTGTCAAACAGGCACGGTTTCGGCTTGTAAGCGTTTCAACACGCGGCTCCCACAGCCCACGAACGTGTTTTGGAAGGTCTTACACGCCGCGGGCACCGTGCGTCATTCCTCGCATATATATATTCTTTAACGGTATTTAAAATTAATTTCTTATACCTATAAAGTCATTTCCCTGTCCGACCGGGAGTGAACTCATGTCCGCCGCCTCTGCTGTTTTACCAGTGACCCCTACCGCCCAAGTCTTCGAGGTTCGCCCCTTGCCGGGCAGCGTGGGTGCCGAGATTATCGGCCTGGACGTGTCCCGGCCAGTCAATGATCAGGATTTTGCGCGTATTCACCGCGCGCATCTGGATTATCACGTGGTGGTCTTTCGCGACCAGCGCATCACCCCTGAGCAACAGATCGCGTTCAGCCGCCGCTTTGGCGTGTTGCAGATTCATGTGCTCAAACAGTTCCTGCTGGCAAACCACCCGGAAATCCTGATCGTCTCCAACATCATTGAAAACGGCCAAGCCATCGGCCTGGGTGATGCAGGCAAGTTCTGGCATTCGGACCTGTCTTATAAAGAACTGCCCAGCCTGGGCTCGATGCTGCACGCCCAGGAGTTGCCCTCTGAAGGCGGCGACACCTTGTTCGCTGACATGCACAAGGCTTGGGACCAACTGCCCGAGCACCTGCGTACCGCCGTCGAGGGCCGCAGCGCCGCGCACTCCTACACCGCGCGCTACAGCGAGACCAAATTCGAAGGCAACTGGCGCCCAACGCTCACTCCTGAACAATTGGCCCAAGTGGCCGAAGTGGTGCACCCCATTGTGCGCACCCACCCGGAAAACGGCCGCAAGGCGCTGTTTGTCAGTGAAGGCTTCACCACCCGCATCGTCGGCGTGCCGGAGGACGAGAGCCGCGACCTGCTCACCCAGCTCTATGCCCACAGCGTCTTGCCCCACAACATCTATCGCCACCAGTGGCAGCCCCACGACCTGGTGTTCTGGGACAACCGCTCGCTGATCCACCTGGCAGCCGGCTGCCCCAGCCACCTGCGCCGCAAGCTGTTTCGCACCACCATCCAGGGCGACGCGCCTTTCTGATTGGGAGCATGACCATGTCCAAGAACATTCCATTGGCACGCCTGGCCGCCACGTTCGGCCTGGGTCTGAGCCTGTTGGCCGGCAGCCTGGTAGCGCCGGCGGCGGCCCAGGCCGAAGGTGAGATTCGCATCGCCGAACAATTCGGCATCGTCTACCTGTTGCTCAACGTGGTGCGCGACCAGCACCTGATCGAGAAGTACGGCAAGCAGGAAGGCATCGACATTAAAGTCGACTGGACCCAACTCTCCGGTGGCGCGGCGGTCAACGACGCGCTGCTCTCAGGCTCCATTGATATCGCCGGCGCCGGCGTCGGCCCGCTGCTGACCATCTGGGACCGCACCCACGGCAAGCAGAACGTCAAGGCCGTGGCGTCCTTGGGCAACTTCCCCTACTACCTGGTCAGCAACAATCCCAAGGTCAAGACCATCGCCGATTTCACCGAAAAAGACCGCATCGCGGTACCGGCGGTGGGGGTGTCAGTGCAGTCGCGCTTTTTGCAATACGCGGCCGCCAAACAGTGGGGCGACAATGCGTTCAATCGCCTCGACAAGTACACCGTCGCCGTCCCGCATCCGGACGCCACCGCTGCCCTGATCGCTGGCGGCACCGAATTGACGGGGCATTTTTCCAACCCTCCGTTCCAGGACCAGGCCCTGGCTAACCCCAATGTGCACGTGGTGCTCAACACCTATGACCTGTTGGGGCCGAACTCGCCAACGGTGCTGTTCGCCACGGAAAAATTCCGCAACGACAACCCCAAAACCTACAAGGCGTTCGTCGAGGCACTGACCGAAGCTGCGCAGTTCGCCCAGAACGACAAAGGCGCTGCCGCCGACACCTATATCCGCGTGACCAAGGCCAGGATTGACCGCGCCGAACTGCTCAAAATCATCGATAACCCGCAGTTCGAATTCAGCGTGACACCAAAAAATACCTACCCGCTGGCCGAATTCCTCTATCGCGTCGGCGCCATCAAAAACAAGCCTGAATCGTGGAAGGACTACTTCTTCCAGGACGCCAAGCCCCTGCAAGGAAGTTGAGATGAACGCACCCTTGCAAGGCCTCGCGGCCAGCAACCTGTACACCGCCGAGCCCTTGCTGGCGGTGGATAACGTCAGCCTCGAATACCGTACGCCCGAGCGCGTGGTGCGTGCCACGCACCACGTCAGCTTCGAGATTGACCCGGCCGACCGCTACGTCTTGCTCGGCCCGTCGGGCTGTGGCAAATCAACGTTGCTCAAGTCCATCGCCGGGTTTATCAAACCCTGCGAAGGCGAGATCCGATTGCTGGGGCACAAGGTCGAGCAGCCGGGCCCGGACCGCATCGTGGTGTTCCAGGAGTTCGACCAGTTGCCGCCGTGGAAAACGGTCAAGCAGAACGTGATGTTTCCCTTGCTGGCATCCAACACGCTCAAGCGTCGCGAAGCCGAAGAACGTGCGTTGCATTGTCTGGACAAAGTTGGCCTGAGCGCCTTCGCCGATGCCTACCCCCATACCCTGTCCGGCGGCATGAAGGCCCGCGTCGCGATCGCCCGTGCCCTGGCCATGCAGCCGAAAATCCTATTGATGGACGAGCCCTTCGCCGCGCTCGACGCCCTCACGCGACGCAAGATGCAGGAAGAGTTGCTGCTGCTCTGGGAGGAAGTGCGCTTCACCCTGTTGTTCGTCACCCACTCCATTGAGGAGGCGCTGGTGGTGGGCAATCGCATCCTGTTGCTGTCGCCACATCCGGGGCGGGTGCGCGCGGAAATCCACAGTCATCAATACGACTTGCACAGCCTTGGCGGTATGGACTTCCAAGCGTCGGCGCGACGGATTCATCGCCTGCTGTTCGATGAGGCCAGCGCCGCCGAACCCGAGTTGGGTTTTGCTGACATCCGCATCGCTTACTAACGGAGCAACCCATGCGCCAGGAATACGAAATCACCCTCGAACCGCTGCTCAGCGTGCCCGTGGAGCGCGAACTGCCGCTGCGCCAGCGCTTGTGGCAGCAAGGCTGGCTGCGCAAGGGCCTGATCCTGATCGTACTGGCGATCCTCTGGGAAGCCGTGGCGCGCTACCAGAATAACGACCTGTTGCTGCCGAGCTTTTTGCAGACCTTTCACGCGCTGTACGACGGCCTGCTCAGCGGCGAACTGTTGGGCAAGGTCAGCATCTCGCTGGTGGTGCTGGTCAAGGGTTACCTGATCGGCATTGTGCTGGCGTTTGCCCTGACCACTTTGGCGGTGTCGACCCAATTGGGCCGCGACCTGCTGAGCACCCTGACGTCTATGTTCAACCCGCTGCCGGCCATCGCCTTATTGCCGCTGGCGCTGCTGTGGTTCGGGCTGGGCCAGAACAGCCTGATTTTCGTGTTGGTGCATTCGGTGCTGTGGGCGCTGGCGCTCAATACCTATTCGGGGTTTCTAGGCGTGTCCGAAACCCTGCGCATGGCCGGTCGCAACTATGGGCTCAAGGGCATGCGCTTTGTGCTGTTCATCCTGATCCCGGCGGCCCTGCCGTCTATCCTCGCGGGCCTCAAAATCGGCTGGGCGTTTGCCTGGCGCACATTGATCGCCGCCGAACTGGTGTTCGGCGCCACCAGCGGCAAGGGCGGACTGGGCTGGTACATTTTCCAGAACCGTAACGAGCTGTACACCGACAAAGTATTCGCCGGGCTGGCCGTGGTGATCCTGATCGGCCTGCTGGTCGAAAACCTGGTGTTTGATACCTTCGAGCGGCTCACCGTGAAGCGGTGGGGCATGCAGCGCTGACACGGCCTTCCCGGCGCGGGGCAAGCCCGCTCACCACGACAGCGCGTTTCGCGCAATGGATATGAGCCGTCAGGGGCGTGTGTGCGGTGCCGGGTTCTGCAGAAACACCACATACCCCCGAAACCACTCACTCCCCTTCAAATACCCCGGCTCTTGCCACTCGCCACCCTGGATCAAGCCAATCTTGAACGGCAACCCCAGCCGATTCAGGCGCGGTAAATACGCAGCGTAGTCCGGGATGCTGTGGCGCCCCTGATAGGTCTGCACCACCACCTCATCCACCACCCCCTTGAGCTGGGCGATGGCGGCCGGGTCGGCGTTGCTGCTCCAATCCATCAGGCCGGTGATGCTCAGACGCAGCTCAAAGGGCAGACGTCGGCGCAGGTCACGCAGGAAGTCGGCGTAGTCGTGCAGGTACTGGGTGCGTGCGTCGAAGTCGATCTGGATGCCCACCACCGGGTTGCCGGCCTCGCGCCAGCGTTGTACCTGGCTGAGCAGTTGGCTGTAGACCCGCTCCGGCCAATGCAGCGTATGGGCGCGGTACACCACCCAGACTTCACCTTGGGTGATGCGCGGCACGCCGGTGCCTTGGGCAATCATCCGCACACCACGCTGTGGCGCGCGGCGGGTGGAGTTGATCTGGCCCTGAAGGATGTACAGGGTTTTGGCCTGCTTGAGCACCGGCTGGGGCGTGACGCCGCTCCACAGCCAGAAAGCGTCATAGTCGCGGGCGTCGACGGCGGCGAAAGCCGGGCTCGCCAGCAGCAGCAAGCCCAGCCATAGGTGTTTCACCAGTAGTACTGCAGCGATTTGCCCCACTGGGTGTCGGCAAAGCCGCTCTTGAGTTGGCGGAACCAGGCCTTGCGCACCGCAGGTTCGACATCCTGGCCGCCGCAGCTGTTGTAGCCGGCCGGGGCGTAGCAGTTGATGGCGCGGAACAAGGCGTAAGCCTTGTCGTTCTTCGGCGCCTTGGCGTTACCGATCACCTGTTTGTAACCGTCGAGGCGCGAGAAGGTTTCACCCTTGAAGTCCGAGGCGGTGCTGCCCAGGCTGCCGGCGGCGCGCGCCTGCTCCAGGGGCATGCCATCCAGGCCGTTACGCAGGATGAATTCGCCGAAGCAGTTCAGGGCTTGCGGGTTTTTCGCGTCGCCTTGCAAGGTGGCGGCGGTTTGCACGATGCTCGGGCAGGTGTAGCCGGATTCGGCTTTCTCGCCGTTCCACTGGAACAGCTTCAAGGTCTGGCCGCCGCTGTACACATAACCCAGGCTGGTGCCCAACTTATCCTCCGAGGGCGAGGCCGGCAGTTGTTTGAGGTCTTCGGCGAAGGTGGCGAACTGGCCGCGCAGCAGGTCTTTGTAGAGCAACACGAATTGCGCGGTCTGGCGCTCCAGCGGGTCGCTGGCCTGGGCGCTCTGCTGACGCAGTAATTCAGGCCCGGCGACGTTGCGCAGCAGGATGTAACGCACCTGTTTGGCGCTGATCGGTGAGTCGTCGGCAAACACCTTGGCCAGTTGGCCGCTGCGCTCGTAGTTCATGGCCAGGGCCAGTTCCAGTTGGTCGCGTTGCAGCGGCAACTTGGCCTGGGCGAGCAGCGTCAGCCACAGGGCTTCTGCGCCTTTCCAATCTTTTTTGTCTTCCAGTGCCAACGCGCGCAGGGTCTGTTGGCTGAAGGCGAAGTAGTCCAGGTGCGACGGCACGTCCTGTGGCAGGTGCTTCAGGGCGTTGTCGGGTTGGTGCTCGACGTACAGGGCGTAGGCGGCCTGCAGGTAGTCGAACAGCGCGGGCTCGTTGGCAAAGGTGGCTTTCTGCTTGTCGAGGGCTTCGCGGGTCAAGCTCGGCGGGGTGTGAGCACGCATCAACATCAGGTCGGTGACCACTTGCAGCATCGGGTTCTTGAGGCTGCCACCGCTGACCATCAGCAATTTAAGGTCGGCTTCTTCCACCAATTCGTCCAGTGACACATTGCGCTGAGCCTCGGTGGCTTCGGTCATCTGCCAGGCGAAGTCTTCGGAGAGCTTGTCGGCATCACCTGCCAGCCAATGCACGCGACGCAGCAGGCCATGGGCGGACGTGGCGTAGTCGCCCTGTGGATAAGTCTTAAGGTACTCAAGGAAGCCTTTTTCGGCCCGGCCCACTGCCGACTTATCCACATGCTCAAGCTGCGGCATGCCGTACTCGTCGAAGGCCTGGGCCTGCGCCTGGTTCAGGGCGGTGCGCGCGGTCATATACAGCGCCGTCTCTTTCAGCCAGGGCTGGTCGCTGCTGCCGGCAGCGGCAAACCCGCGTTCGGCTTCGCTGAAACGCCCGCTGTAGAAGTCGGCGGCGGCTTGCAGGTAAGTGCGCAGCAGGCGGCCATTGGACGACTCGATCGGCTCGGCGACCACCGGACCATCCCAAGTGCAGGCGGTGAGCAATTGCAGGCGCGCGTTCGCCAGCAACTGGCGCTCGGCGCTCGGCATGTCGGCCTTCACCACTTGGCGGACAAACGCCGTGGCGCTGTCATCGTCATTGCTGCGGCAGCGGCTGCCTTCGCCATCGACGAACGCTTCACCGGCGGTTTCGTAGGCTTCGCGCTTGATCCCCAGGGAGGTCAGCAGAGTGTCGAGTTCGGCGGTAGACGAGTCGTCCGAGTCGGGCTCGGTTTCTGCGCTGGACGCGGCAGTCAGGCGATACACCGCAAACGGCACCGGGCCAAAACCCTGGGCCAGGTCATCTTCGCTCAAGGCATTCGGGGTCAGCGGCGCGTTTTTCTTGTCCGCCAGCAACAGGCGCAGGTTGGCGCGGCTGTCATTGCCGGGGCTGAGGAACGGCAGGTTATTGCACGGGTCGAGGCTGTCACGCGACACCCGCCAATCCGGGTAGCATGAATCATCCGAGCTGGCGTGGGCCTGCAGGGAAATACCGGCCAGCAGAGCCAATGTCAGGGGTGACAGAAAACCGATGCGCATGACGTGTCCTTGATCCTGGGTCCTTGGAGGGCGCCAATAGTAGCCTGATCCGACCTTGGCTTTGGTGAAGGCCTACACAAATCGCAGAATTGTCCGACTGGGAAAGTAGCTATTTGATCTCGCTGGCCTAGACTGCGCTTATGCTCAGGGAGAGACGTTTATGAAGTTGTTGCATGGATGGCTGTTGAGTGTTTGCTGCCTGATGGGCGCTGTACCGACGGTGATGGCGGACGATCCGTTGCTGGATCAACCGGCCACGACCGCCGCGAGCACCGGCAGCGAAGCGCGAGGTGTATTGCGCGCTCGCGACCAAGCGATGCTGGCCAGCGAGTTGTCCGGGCGCATTGTCGATCTGCCGTTCAGCGAGGGTGAGTCCTTCAAGAAGGGCGACACCCTGGCGCGTTTCGACTGTTCGGCCTATCAAGCGCAACTCAATGCCGCATCGGCGGCCAGTCGCGGCGCCGGTGAAGAGCTGGCCCACAATAAACAGTTGGCGGCGCTCAATTCCGTCGGCCGCTTCGAAGTGGCACGCGCGCAAGCCAAACTCACTGAAACCCAGGCCCAGTCCCAGGTCTATCAGGTGCAGGTCAAGCGTTGCAGCGTGCTGGCGCCGTATGACGGCCAAGTGGTGCAGCGCAAAGTGCAACGCTATGAAAGCGTCTCGGCGGGCTCGCCGTTGCTGGAAATCGTCGACAACCGCAGCCTGGAGATCCACTTACTGGTGCCGTCGCGCTGGATGGGCAAACTCAAGCCAGGGCAGGCGTTCACCTTCACCCCCGATGAAACCGGCCAAGCGTTCAACGCCACAGTCAAACGTCTGGGCGCACGCATTGACGAGGGCAGCCAGACCCTGTTGCTGGTGGCCACGGTGTCCAATGCCAGCGGGCTGATGTCCGGCATGAGCGGCACCGCCCACTTCGCACAACTGCAATGAACGCACCGTTGCCAGGCAATACCGAGCGGGTGTTCGCCCAATTTCTTGAGCTTGAACGCCAGACCCGTGCCGCGCGCAGCACCGAGCAACTGGCCTACAGCCTGGTTAATGACGGCCAGCCGCTGTTCGGCTACCGCCATGCGGCGCTGATAATCGCCGGCAAGGTGCAGGCGGTGACTGCCGTGAGCAGCGTCGATCCGAACGCGCCGTTTGTGGCGTTCGTCGAGCAGGCCGTGGCGCAATTGCACAAGCAGGCGCTGGGCCAGACCGCCCGTGTGGTGCCCGCCGATCTATTGAGTGCGCAGGTGCAGGCCGACTGGCAGAGTTTGTCGGCAGGGCATGTGTTCTGGTTGCCGTTGATTGGCCCCCAAGGCCGCGTGTTCGGCGGCGTGTGGCTGGCGCGGGATACGCCGTGGAACCCGGCCGAGCAGGTGCTGCTGGCGCAATTGGGCGACACCTACAGTCATGCCTGGCTCGCGTTGCAACCCCGCCAGCCATGGCGCTTGCGCCTGACCCGTAAGCGTCGGGCCTTGATAGTGGTGGCGTTGCTGCTGTTGTTGTCGATCCCGGTACGCCAGTCGGTGCTGGCGCCCGCCGAAGTGGTGCCGCTGGCCGGGCAAGTGGTGGCGGCGCCATTGGACGGCGTGATTGCTGAATTTCTGGTCAAACCCAACCAACCGGTCAAGCGCGGTGACCTGCTGCTGCGCTTTGAAAGCACCACCCTCACGGCCCAGGCCGACGTGGCTGCGCGTGCGCTGGGCGTGGCCGAAGCGGAGCTTAAGGCCAATGCCCAGCGGGCGTTTGCCGACGCCGAATCCAGCTCGCGCATTGACTTGCTCGCCGCGCGCGTCGAGCAAAAGCGTGCCGAACGTGACTATGCCCGCGAGTTGCTCAAGCGCAGCGAAGTGCGCGCCGAGCGCGATGGTATCGCGGTGTTCGCCGATGCCGAGCGCTGGCTCGGCAAACCGGTGCAGACCGGCGAGCGCCTGTTGCAGATCGCCGATCCCGGCCAGGCCGAGCTGCGCATCGAACTGGCGGTGGGCGATGCGATTGCCCTGGCGCCGAACGCCCAAGTCGCGCTGTTTCTCGACAGCGACCCGTTGCACCGCCATCTGGCGACCCTGCAACGCGCCGCCTACGAAGCCCAGCCCACCCCTGGCGGGCAACTGGCCTATCGCCTGGACGCGCTGTTCGACGACGCACCGCCGCGTATCGGCCTGCGCGGCACCGCGAAAATCTTTGGCGAGCGCGCGCCGCTGGCCTTGTACCTGTTGCGTCGACCATTGGCGGGCCTGCGCCAGAGCGTGGGGCTTTGATGAACCTGCCCAAACTGCGTGAGGACCTGCAACTGTCCAGCGCCGGTGCGGCTCTGGATGGCTCGCCGCGCTGGACTCTGGCCGACCCGGTGCGTGGGCGCTACTTCAAGCTGGGGGCGACCGCCATTCGGCTGCTACGCCACTGGTCGTTGGGAGATGCGCAAAAAGTCTTGCAAGCCGCCAACCGCGAGCCGGGCTTGCCGCTGGGTGGCCGCGAAGTGGACGAATTACTGAGTTTTTTGCGGGCCCATGACCTGATCGCCGCGCTGGACCCCGAACAGCGCGCCAGTTACCTGTACAAAGCCGCTGCGCGCAAGCAAAGCCTGTGGCAAGTGCTGCTGCACCAATACCTGTTTTTCCGCATCCCGCTGTGGCGCCCGGACGCTTTTCTCAACCGCGCCTGGCCGTGGCTGGCGCGCTTTGGGCCGGGCCTGCTGCGCTACGGTTTGCCCATCGTGCTGGGCCTGGGGGTGTTTCTGGTTGCGCGGGACTGGCAGCGATTCCTGGCGACGTTCCCGCACCTGTTCAGCCTGGGCGGCGCGCTGTCGTTCGGGGTGGCGCTGTTTTTTGCCAAGCTGTGCCACGAGTTCGGGCATGCGTTCATGGCCAAGCGCGCCGGATGTCGGGTGCAGAGCATGGGTGTGGCGTTCATGGTGTTGCTGCCAATGTTTTACACCGACGTCAGCGACGCCTGGCGCGTGAATGATCGCCGCTCGCGCTTGATGATCGGTGCCGGTGGCGTGATGGCGGAGTTGCTGCTTGCCTGCGTTGCCCTGCTGGCCTGGTCGCTGCTGCCCGACGGCCCCGCGCGCACTGCCGCGTTCATGCTGGCCAGCGCCACGTGGCTGACCACCCTGGCGATCAACCTCAACCCGTTCATGCGTTTTGATGGTTACTTTTTGATCAGTGATCTGTGGGGCGTGGATAACCTGCAAGGTCGTGCCTTCGCCCTGTGCCGCTGGCGCTTGCGCGAGCTGTTGTTCGGTTACGGTGAACCGGCGCCGGAGCCCTGGTCGCTGACGATGCAACGGCGCCTGTTGTGGTGGGGCTACCTGGCCTGGCTGTGGCGGGCGGCGTTGTTCCTGGGGATTGCGCTGGCGGTGTATCACCTGTTTTTCAAGCTGCTCGGGATCTTCCTGATGCTGGTGGAGCTGGTGTGGTTCATCTTCCTGCCGGTGTTCAAGGAGTGGCGTGAATGGTGGAGCCGACGCAGCCAGGCCCATGCACCGAGGGTTGTCGTCACCGGGCTGGGTTTGCTGCTGATCGTGCTGGCGTTGGTGGTGCCGTGGCGCAGTGCAGTCGAGCTGCCGACGATGCTCGAAGCTGGCCGCGCCAGCGCCTTGCATGCGCCGGTGGCCGCGCGGGTCAAGGCGTTGCACGTGGTGGATGGTCAGGTGGTGAGCCAGGGTCAGGTGCTGATCGAATTGGAGTCTGCCGACCTGGACGCCCGGCAAAGCATCGTACGTCGTGAAGTGGAGATCCTGCAGTTGCAGATGCGTCGCCAGGCGGGACGCAGCGAAACCGCGGCGGATGCCGGCATTAACGATCAGCGGCTGTCCCAGGCCCTGGCCGAATACCGGGGCCTGGCCGCCCAGCGTGAGCGCCTGTTGTTACGCGCGCCCCATGCCGGGACCGTGCGCGATGTGTTACCGCAATTGAGCACAGGCCGCTGGCTGTCGCCCAAGGACGCGTTGGCGCAAGTGGTGGAGGACGGCGCGCGCCTGCGCGGTTACCTCGCTGAGGCCGAGTTGTGGCGCGTGCTGCCGGGGGCGACTGGGCGGTTTATCGCCGATGACCCAATGCACGCTGCAATTACGGTGGAGTTGACCGACATTGATGCCAACGGCGTGGCGTACCTGGATCAGGAGGCATTGGCTTCCGATCACCATGGGCCGATTGCCGTGCGTCGCGATGAAAACAGACGCCCGGAACCGGTACAGGCGCAATACGGTGCGCGATTTAAAAGTGTGCAGCCGATCCCCACGCCCCACCAGCCGCTGCGCGGTGTGGTGGTGCTGCAAGGGCGCAGTGAGTCGGTGCTGGGCTCAGCCTGGCGCCGGGCGGCAGCGTTAGGGGTCAGGGAAAGCGGTTTTTGACAGGAGTGACACACGATGCTGAACAAGGAGGGCGCGTTGGCGCAGGGTTTGGTAGTGCGCCCGTCGCACACGCGCGACGGGCCGTTTTTACAGGGGCTATACCGCTCGGCGCGGGCTGATCTGCAATGGATCGACGGCGAGCAGGCGCTGGTGGAAGAGGTGATTGCCCAGCAATTTCAGGTCCAGGAAAAGGGCATGGACGAGCATTTTCCCGGCGCGCTGCATTACGTGGTCGAGAAGCTCGGTACGCCGATCGGCGCACTGAGTGCCGACTTTGGGGCGAATGAAATCCGCGTGTTGTACCTGGCGTTTATCCCCGCCGCCCGTGGCCAGGGTTTTGGTCGCGCGGTGTTGCAGGGGGTGCAGCAGGCCGCGGCCCAGGTGTGTTGCCCGGTGGCCACGGTGGTGTGGGCGAGCAACCCCCAAGCGCGCCAGCATTACCTGGCGCTGGGGTTTCGGGTGGAGGAAGCGACACCCGCCGCGCAGCGGCTGGTGTGGTACCCGTCTCAGTTGAACACGATGCAGAAATAGCCGCGTTCGGCGTCTCGGCCCATGGCGGGCTCGCGGGACACGAACACCGGGTCCAGGTTCGTCTCCGGCAGTGGCAGATGGCATAAACCGTCAACGAAATCCGTGGGTCCAAGGCTGTTGAGCAGCACGCTGAAGGCCCCGCGCGCACTGCCCGGCAACGTGGCGCGGGGCGCTTCGCGCACGCTCTGGACCTGAATCGGCAGCGCCGAGCCATCCGGCAGATAAAGCACACTGTTATGCCCCAGCAACGGGCGAAAGTGTTCAGGGGTGATCAGGTTCAACATAAGGCGACTCCGTGTCGGAACGGCCGAGGCTTGTAAACCTCGGCCAAGGGATGGCATCAGTCGCGTGTTGGGAAGAGCCCGTTGAGGGCGATGCTGAAGTTGATCACCAGGAACGGGTTCATGGTGCCCATGGGCTGGCCTTGGCCGGCGGGGTCAATTGTGCCGGTCACGGTGGTGCTCACACCGTTGAGCGGCACCGGGCTGGCGCCCTGTTGGTCCGAGTAAATGGTGGCACTGCCTGGCCCGGTGCCGGACGCGCCAATGAACGAGTTGGTGGTGGTTGGCGCGTTGGCAGGATTGCTGGCAGCATTCGCCAGTTGCACCGAGGTGCTGGCCTTGAGCGCTGTGGTGCCATGAGTGTGGGCGGGCAGGTTGGCCAGTGTGGCAGTGACGCTTTCGGTGCCGGAGACTTGGCCAATAACCCGCGGCGTCAAGCCAGCGCCAGCACCCTGGCCGACCGGCAGGCGACCTTGCAGGTTGGGCAGCATGAAATTTGTTGTGCCGGTGCCGCCGTAGGTGGTGCCGATCAGGGCGAACAGCGCCTGGTATTGGCTGAGGGGCAGGGTTTGACCGGCGCACAAGGCCCAGTCTCGGGGGGCGAAATTAAACGCGAAGGGCTGGATAGTGCCGATGAATACTTCCATGGATCGTTCATCCTTGTAGAGGCTCTATAGGGTGTGACGCCACTCGAGTGGGCGTCATCGCAGAGCGTAGACGCAGGATTGACGTACTGCCCGAGCCTTGCGAAACAGCAAGCGCAGGCGGCCCGTTTAACCTAGAGTGGCGCGAGTTTGCGCATGTACGGTTGTTGAGGAATTTGAGGTGCGACGGTCTGTGGTAGAGCAAAACGAAAAGGCTCACGTCGTTGCCCCGTTCAACGGCGCCTGGGCGGGGGCTGGCTGGCTCAGCCGGTTGTGGTGGCTGCCGATCCTGGGGCTGGCCATGGCCCTGCGATTCTATGGCCTGACCGCTGCGGCGATCTGGGGCGACGAAGGCTCCAGCCTGCTGCTCAGCGAATACGCCTTGGACGACTTGTGGTTTCACGCCGCCCATGATGTGCACCCGCCGCTGTATTTTTTCATGCTGCGCGGCTGGATCGAGCTGTTTGGCGACGGGATCTGGTCGATTCGCGGAATGAGCGCGACCCCAGGCGTGGTGGTCGTTGGCCTGGGGATCTGGCTCACCCGCCAGCTGTCGACCCAGCGCGCGGCGGTGTTGGCCGGCGTGTTGCTGGCGCTGCTGCCCACAGCGGTGCGCTACAGCCAGGAAGTGCGCATGTATGCCCTGCTGGGGGTGTGGCTGCTGGGCGCCACGCTGGCGCTGGTGTACTGGGTGCGTCAACCGGCTCGCATGCGCTATCTGGCCACCTATGTGCTGCTGATGTGCGCGGGTTTCTACACCCACTATTTCACTGCGCTGTGCGTGCTGGTGCACTGGGCCTGGCTGGCTGTGCTGTGTAACGCCCAGCAGCCCGGCGAACGCTTGATTGCGCGTCGACAGTGGTGGCTGGCCAACGTCGCCATCGTGCTGCTTTACCTGCCCTGGCTGCCGAACCTGTTGGATCTGGTGCAGCACGTCGACCAACTCAAGGTCGGTGGCGATATCGGCTGGGAAGAACCGGTTGGCCTGCTCTCCGTGCCGTCGATGATCTGGCAATTCGTGCTTCAGGACGAAGGCCTGGACTTCTGGAGGCCGCTGTTCTGGCTGTTCCCATTGCTGTTGATCGCGGCAGTGGGCATGACCGCCTGGCGGGACCGCGAGCCGGACCGTCCGGCCGTGCTATTGGCGCTGTTTTTCCTCCTGCCGCTACTGCTGGTGTACGGGGTGTCGTTTATCTCGCCGGTGTTTATCGAGCGTTACCTCACCGTGTATGCCCTGGCTTTGCCAATGCTGGTGGCGGTGCTCATCGACCGCTTACCGTCGCGCCTGTCATTGCTGGGGGCTGCGCTGTTCGTGCTGTTCGTCGGCGTTGAGGTGTTGGGGTTGAAGAACAACTTCACCGTGGATGAGCACGACCAGTTCAACGTGCCTGTGGAGTTCGTCAATCGCAATTACCAGGAAGGCGACCGCATCGTCCTCAGCGACATGATGTGGTACCTGAGCTACGTCTATTACGACCAGACCGACGCCCAACTGCAGCTCTACACCCCGCCTAAACCCAATGGCACGCCGACCCGACCGAATGCCTATGGCTTCGGCACCCTGGTGGACCAGGATGGCGGACGCATCTACCTCGACCGCTTATCGGAATTGCCGGCCAATACGCGTCGCGTCTGGCTGATCAGCGGCAACGAAGCACCCGACGATTTTGCGCCCTTGCCCGAGGGCTGGCGCTTGATCAGCCAACAGGACGGCGGCGGGGCGAGGGCGCGGCTCTATGTGCTGTGCCGAGGGCCAGGTGCATCGCAACCTGCAGGCTGCGACTAATATCCGTTTGGCATTAACGGCATACCAAAATAATGGCAAATGACCACTAGTTGATACGGTAATCCTCGGCTACGCTCTCACCACAAATGGAATTTTGTCCTACGAAAGTGGTGAAAGGATGCAGTATCACTTTATCTCCGGACTGCCGCGTTCGGGTTCAACGCTGCTCTCCGCGATTCTGCTGCAGAACCCGCGTTTTCACGCCGGCATGAGCAGCCCGGTCAGCCCCTTGTTCAATGGGGTGCTGGCGCAGTGCAGCGCCGGCAGTGAGTTCGGCTCGGTGATCGACGCCGACACCCGCCGCCGTCTGCTGCGCGGGTTATTCGACGCCTATTACGCCGACAAGGCTTCCACCCCGGTGGTGTTCGACACCAACCGCCAGTGGTGCGCGCGCATGCCCGCGCTGCGTGACCTGTTTCCCCAGGCCAAAGTGATCGCCTGCGTGCGCAACGTCGCGTGGGTCCTGGACAGTCTTGAGCGCCTGTACCGCGCCAATCCGTTCGAGAACACCAAGCTGTTCAACGACGATGACGAGCGCAACACCGTCTACAGCCGCTGCGAAACCCTGGCCCAGCGCAATCGCCTGGTGGGGTTTGCCTGGACCGCGCTCAAAGAGGCGTATTACGGCGAGAACGCCGAGTCGTTGCTGGTGGTCGATTACGACTTGTTGAGCCAGGCGCCGGAGCGGGTGATGCGGCTGGTGTACGAGTTCATCGGCGAGCCGTGGTTCGAACATGACTTCAACCACCTGACCTACGACGCGCCGGCCTTCGACCAGGCGTTGGGGCTTGCCGGCCTGCACAAGGTCAAACCCAAGGTTGCGCCACAGGCCCGGCGCACCCTGTTACCGCCGGACCTGTTTGAAAAGTACGCTGCGCTGTCGTTCTGGCGCGATGGGGCTGCCAGTGCGGCCAATGTCATTCGTATGAAAACCGACGCCGCCGTCAACTGACGGTGGCGTTTCTTTTTTCTGTGTTCAAAGCGTTCGAGTCCAGGTGATCGTCATGTGGTGGAGCAAAGGCAAATCGCGGGTAACCGAGGGTACACAGGCCCTGGCATCGCCAATGATCATGTTCCTGGAGCCGCGAATGCTGTTCGACGGCGCGGTGGCGGCAACGGTGGCCGATGCCGCGCAGCCGGATGCCCAACCCACGGCCGAAGCGGCCAAGCCTGCCACCACCGACCAGCCGGCAGACACGCACGCGCCCCAGGGCCAGGTCGATGCGACCCAGGCGGCGGTACCGGGCAAGAGCGTGTTGTTCATCGATTCCAGAGTCAAGGATTCCGCCAGCCTGCTCGAAGGCGTGGCGCCCGGTACCCAGGTGGTACAACTGGATGCGACCAGGGACGGTTTGCAGCAGATCGCCGATTACCTGGACAGCCACCAGGGCGTGAGCTCGGTGCAGATCATCGCCCACGGTAATGCCGGCGATCTGTGGCTGGGCAACAGTTACCTGTCGGCGGATAACGTGCAGGCTCGCGGCGATGTGCTGGCGCGGATCGGTCAGGACATGAACGTCGGCGGCGATATCCTGATCTATGGCTGCTACACCGCCGAAGGCGAGCGTGGCCAGAGCCTGGTGGATTCATTGGCGCACTTGACCGGCCGCGATGTGGCAGCGTCAACCGACCGCACCGGCCTGGGCGGCGACTGGGATCTGGAAATCGCCACTGGCAACATCGAAAGCGCCAACGTGCTGTCGGCCAGTGCCATGAGCGAGTATCAATGGGGCCTGGCCACCTGGACCGCCACCAACAACCTCAACAGCGGCGTGGGCTCCCTGCGTGCGGCGCTGTTGTCCGCGCAGAACGGCGACATTGTCACGTTCAATAGCACCATGACCGTCGCCTTGACCCAGGTGCTGGTGGTCGACAAGAACATCACCATCGACGGCGACCTCAATAACGACAACGTGGCCGACGTGACGCTCGACGGCCAGTACCGCACCCAGATCCTGCAAGTGACATCCGGCACCACGGCCACCCTCGATGGCCTGGTGATTACTCGAGGCATGGCGGCCGGCAATGGCGGTAATGGCGGCGACGATGCGCTGGTGTCCCAGGGCGGCGGTATCTACAACGCGGGCACCTTGACCCTGAGAAACGTCACGGTGACCGCCAACGCCGCGTCGGGCGGTGGTGGTGGCGGCGGCGTAACGCCGCAATACGCCGGTGGTGGCGGTGGTGGCGGCGGCGCGATCACAGGCGGTACCGGTGGCAAGGGCGGCGATACGCTCAACTCCACGGGCGGCAATGGTACTGCGGGGCAGGGCGGCGCGGGTGGCGGCTTCTTCAACATTGGCGGGCGTGGCGGTTCCACCACGGGTGGCGCGGGCGGTGCGGCGTATCCGGGCTACAGCACCGGTTCGGCGGGGGGGACGGCCAGCAGTGGCGGATTGTCCATCGGCGGTGGCGGCGGCGGTGACGGGTATGACGACATCGGCGGTGCCGGTGGCGGCGCCGTGGGGGGTATCTACAACGATACCGGCGCGACCCTGCGGATCATCGGCAACTCGACCATTTCCAACAACGTCGGCGCCGGCGGTGGTGGTGGCGGCGGCGGGGCTGGCGGCAGCTATCTTCAGGCGGGCGGTGCGGGTGGTGTCGGTGTCGGCGCCATCTGGAACAAAGGCTCGATCCTGATGACCGCCGCCAACTTCGCCGCACTGGCCGGCAACGTTGGCGGCAGTGGTGTGGGGGGGACCAGTGCGGGCACCGCAGGTGTTTCGCCTGCGTCGGTGGCCAACATCTACGGCAACGGCGGCACCCTCAACACTAATTATGTGCCGGACGAGACGCCGCCCACGGCTACCGTTGTGGTGGCCAATACCAACCTCAACTCCGGCGGCACCTCGGCGGTGACCATCACCTTTTCCGAAGCCGTGACCGGCCTTACTGCGGCCGACCTGACCGTGCAGAACGGCAGCGTCGGCACCTTGACCAGTGGCGACGGTGGCATCACCTGGACCGGCACGTTGACGGCAGCCAGCAACATCGCCGACACCACCAACATCATCACCCTGAACAACACCGGCGTTGCCGACCTGGCCGGTAATGCCGGCGTGGGCAGCACCGACTCGAACAACTACATCGTCAACGATACCGTGGCGCCCACGGCGTCCATCGTGGTCAGCGACACTGCCCTCAGGATCGGCGAAACTTCGACGGTGACCATCACCTTCTCCGAGGCCGTTTCCGGCTTTACCGCGGCAGACCTGAACGTCGCCAACGGCTTGATCAGCGGTCTGAGCAGCAGCGACGGCGGCATCACCTGGACGGCCACGTTGACACCGGATGCGACGATCGCCGACGCCACCAATCTGATTGTCCTGAATAACACGGGCGTGGCGGACCTCAATGGCAATGCTGGCGTGGGGACGACCAGTTCCAACAACTACGCCGTTGACACGCAGCGCCCGACCGCCACCATCGTGGTGTCCGACACCGCGCTGCGCGTGGGTGAAACCTCTGGGGTGACCATCACCTTCACCGAGGCTGTGAGTGGTTTCACCACCGCCGACCTGACGGTCGCCAATGGCACGGTCACCGGCCTGAGCAGCAGCGACGGAGGTATCACCTGGACCGGGACGCTCACACCAAGTGCCAGCGTCAGCGACACCAGCAACCTGATCACCCTGGATAACACCGGCATTGCGGACTTGGCGGGCAATGCCGGCAGCGGCACCACCGACTCCAACAACTATGCCGTCGACACCCAGCGCCCGACCGCCTCCATCGTGGTGGCCGATACCGCGCTGCGCATCGGCGAAACATCGCAGGTGACCATCACCTTCAGCGAGGCCGTCACCGGTTTCACCCTGGCCGACCTGACGGTAGCCAATGGGATCCTGAGCGGGCTGAGCAGCAGCGACGGCGGTATCACCTGGACCGCGACGCTCACCCCGAGCGCCAGCGTCAGCGATGCCACCAACCTGATCATCCTGGCTAATACCGGCGTGGCTGACGCGGCGGGTAACAGCGGCAGCGGCACCACCAGCTCCAACAACTATGCGGTCGACACGCAGCGGCCGACCGCGAGCATCGTGGTGGCCGATAACGCGCTGAGCATCGGCGAAACCTCGCTGGTGACCATCACCTTCAACGAAGCGGTGACAGGCTTTACCATCGCCGACCTGACGGTCGCCAACGGCACGGTCACCGGTCTGAGCAGCGGCGACGGCGGCATTACCTGGACCGGAACGCTCACGCCAAGTGCCAGCATCAGCGACACCAGCAACCTGATCACCCTGGACAACACCGGCTTGACTGACGCGGCGGGCAACGCCGGCAGCGGCACCACCGATTCCAATAACTACGCCATCGACACCGGGCGCCCCACCGCTACCATCGTGGTTGCCGATACCGCCATTGCTGTTGGCGAAACATCGGTGGTGACCATCACCTTCAGCGAGCCTGTGACCGGTTTCAGCCTGGCCGACCTGAGCGTCACCAACGGCAGCCTGAGCGGCCTAAGCACCAGCGACAACATCACGTACACCGCGACCTTCACGCCATCGGCGGGCGTCAACGCTGCCACCAACCTGATCACCCTCAATAACACCGGCGTGATGGATGGTGCAGGCAACGTCGGCAGCGGCACCACCGACTCCAACAACTATGCCATCGACACGCAGCGCCCGACCGCCACCATCGTGGTCGCCGATACGGCGTTGAGCGTCGGTGAAACCTCACTGGTCACCATTACCTTCAGCGAAGCCGTGACCGGTTTCACCAACGCCGACCTGAGCATCGCCAACGGCACCTTGAGCGCGGTCAGCAGCAGCGACGGCGGCCTCACCTGGACGGCCACCTTCACGCCAGCCCTCGGGGTCAGCGACACGTCCAACGTCATCACCCTGAACAACACCGGCGTCAGCGATGCGGCGGGCAACACCGGGACCGGCACCACAGCCTCCAACAACTACCAGGTCGACACCAACGTGCCGACGGCGACCATTGTGATTGCCGACACCACGTTGAGCATCGGCGAGACGTCGTTGGTCACCGTGACCTTCAACTCGGCGGTCAGCGGGTTCGACAATTCGGATCTGACCGTCGTCAACGGCACACTCAGCACCCTGAGCAGCACCGACGGCGGCGTCACCTGGACAGCCACGTTCACCCCGAGCGTGAGCATCAGCGACACCACCAATGTGATCACCCTGGACAACACTGGCGTCGTCAACGGTGCGGGTAACGTCGGCGTGGGCACCACCGATTCGAACAACTACACCGTCGACACCGTACGCCCGACCGCGACCATCGTCGTGGCCGACACGGCCATTGCCGCCGGTGAGACCTCGCTGGTCACCATCACCTTCAGCGAGGCCGTGACGGCGTTCACCAGTGCCGACCTGACGGTGGCCAACGGCGTGATCTCGGCGCTGAGCAGCAGCGATGGCGGCATCACCTGGACCGCGACGTTCACGCCGGCCACGGGCGTCACGAACGCCAGCAATCTCATCACCCTCAACAGTGGCGGCATCACTGACCTGGGCGGCAACGCCAACATCGGCAGCACCGACTCCAACAATTACGCAGTGGACACCGAACGCCCTGCCGCAACGATCGTGCTGGCCGATTCCAGCCTCAGTGTCGGCGAAACCTCGTTGGTGACCATCACCTTCAGCGAAGCGGTGACCGGTTTCACCAACGCCGACCTGAGCGTGGCCAACGGCACCCTCAGCGCCGTCAGCAGCAGCGACGGCGGCCTGACCTGGACCGCGACCTTCACGCCGACTCTTGGCGTGCGCGACGCGACCAACCTGATCACCCTGGACAACGCCGGTGTGAGTGACGCGGCGGGCAACACTGGCGCCGGCACCACCAACTCGGCCAACTACGCCATCGACACGCGGGTGCCGACGGCGACCATCGTGGTGGCCGATACGTCCCTGAGCCTCGGCGAAACGTCCCTGGTGACCATCACCTTTAACGAGGCGGTGAGCGGTTTCGACAACGCCGACCTGAGCGTCAGCAACGGCACGTTGAGCAATGTTTCTTCCTCCGACGGCGGCCTGACCTGGACGGCCACCTTCACGCCGAGCGCGAGCATTGCCGACACCACCAACGTGATCAGCCTGGACAACACTGGTGTCGTCAATGTCTCGGGCAATAGCGGCGTGGGCACCACCGATTCGAACAACTACGCGGTCGATACCCAGCGTCCGACCGCGACGATCTCCGTGGCGGACAACAACTTGGGCATCGGGCAGACCACCACCGTGACCATCGCCTTCAGCGAGGCGGTCAGCGGTTTCGATCTGTCCGACCTGAGCGTGGCCAATGGCGTGTTGTCGTCCCTGGCCAGCAACGATGGCGGGAAGACCTGGACGGCCACGTTGACGCCGACGGCGGCCATCAGCGATGCCACCAACCTGATCGTGCTGGACGCCAGCCTGGTGAGTGATGCGGCGGGTAACGTCGGCGGCGGCATTGTGATCTCCAACAACTTTGCGATTGATGGTGATCAGCCGACCGCCACCATCAGCGTGGCCAACCCCAACCTGACGGTTGGACAGACCACCACGGTGACCTTCAGCTTCAGCGAAAAAGTCAGCGGCTTTGAGCTCGATGACCTCAGTGTGGCCAATGGCAGCTTGTCCAACCTGGCCAGCAGCGACGGCGGCAAAACCTGGACCGCAACACTCACGCCGACGGCGAATATCAACGACCCGAGCAACTTCATCACGCTGGACGCCAGCCTGGTCACGGACCTGGCGGGTAACACCGGCAGTGGTTTTGCCAACTCCAACAATTTTGCGATCAACACCATCGCGCTCACCGGCGATCCGTTGTTCCGCGTTCCCGTACCGGCTGCGCCCCTGGACGCGCCGAACCAGCCGTTGCAGCCGATCATCTTCGGCCCGCCGGGTGGCGACCTGGGCTCGCCCATTGGTTTCCCGCCCTTGTTCGAGCAGCGGGAAATGGGCGGGGGCTTGCCGCCTATCGGCAGCATCTTCATCAACAACGGCGTGTCGTCTCCGAGCTTTATCGCCCAAGTGTTCAGCACCGACGGCACCGACGGCAGCGGGGACGGCAGTGGCAATGGCTTCCTCGGCTTTGGTGGCGGGGATGGCGGGGTGTTTGGCTCAAGCACCCTGTCGGAGTTGTTCAACCGCGAAAACAGCGGCAGCGACAGCGGCTTCAAGGCGTTCGACAGCAAATCGATCAAGGGCAACGGCGATGCGAGCCAAGGCTTGCGTGGCGTGTTTGGCGCCCCGACCCTAGGCCAGCAACTGCAACAGATCAAGGACATGGAACAGCGTCAGGTCATGGACCTGGCAATCGCACTGAAGCAGGTCGGCATCAGCGAAATGCAGGCTTGAACGGATATTAATTTTGGCGCAGGAACAGGGGCAGTACAGGGATGAAGACAGGTCAAAAGTTGTTCGGCGCCAGCCTGCTGGCGCTGGCGATCAGCGGTTGTGCGGTCACCAGCGAACCGATTGAACGCAGCGTCAGTGAGCAGCGAGCCCGCAGCGATCTGCACGGCATGTACACGGATCAAGAGCCCCTCAGCGGCCCACTGACCCTGCACCAGGCCATGGCCCGAGCGGTGAAATACAACCTCGAAGGCCGCTTGAAGTTGATGGAGGAAGCGTTGGCCAAGCGGCAATCGGACCTTTCCAGCTTCGACATGCTGCCGCGCATGGCGCTGTCGGCAGGCTATGCCGGGCGTAACAACACCAATGCCTCCAGCAGCCAGAGCGTGCTCACCGGCACCCAGTCCCTGGAGCCGTCCACCTCCCAGGACCGCGACCGCCGCGTGGCGGACCTGACCATGGTGTGGAACGTGCTCGACTTCGGCGTCAGCTACATCAGCGCCAAGCAGCAGGGCGACCAGCGCCTGATCATTCAGGAACGCCGACGCAAAGTGATCAACACCATCGTCCAGGACGTGCGCTCGGCCTATTGGCGCGCCGTGGCGGCCGAACGTCTGCTGACCCAGATCGACAGCCTGATGGCGCGGGTCGACAAGGCACAGGTCGACAGCCAAAGCATGAGTGAGCAGCGTATCGGCGACCCGGTCCAGGCCCTCGGTTACCAGCGCTCGCTGATCGAAGCCACGCGCCAATTGCAGGAGCAACGCCGTGCGCTGTCCCTGGCCAAGACCGAGCTGGCCACCCTGATCAACCTGCCCATGGGCACCGACCTGAAACTGGCCACCCCGGACGACTACACGGTGCCGCAACTGAAGGTCAATTTGAGCAGCCTGGAACAGGAAGCCCTGGCCAACCGCCCGGAACTGCGTGAGCAGGACTACCAGACCCGCATCAGTGCTGCCGAAACCCGCAAAGCCATGCTGCGCCTGTTGCCGGGCCTGGAGTTTTCCGCCGGCGGGCACTACGACAGCAACTCGTTTCTGGTGGACAACCGTTGGGCTGACTACGGCGCCAAGATCACCTGGAACCTGTTCAACGTGATCTCCGCTCCGGCGGCCATCGACGTGGCCAAGGCCGGTGAAGAGGTCGCCACCGCGCGGCGCCAGGCCATGTCGATTGCCGTGCTGGCGCAAGTCTACGTCGCCAACGCCAACTATCAGGACGCCGTGCGCCAGTTCAAGACCAACGAACAACTGGCCAACATCGATGGGCAGATCCTCACCCAACTGCGCAACCGGCACCGAGCGGCGGGCCTGGGCGAACTGGACCTGATCCAGGGTGAACTCAACACCCTGCAAGCCGACCTGCGCCGCGACCTGGCCTACGCCGACCTGCGCAATGCCTACGGCCAAATCTTCGCCAGTGCCGGGCTCGACCCGTTGCCGGAGCAATTGGATTCTGACCGCGTGCAGACCATCGCCACGGCGCTGGCCAGCCGCGAATCGGCGTGGGCCGCGGGCAATATCGCCGCACCGGTGCCGCGTGTCGTTGCCCCCTAACCTGGTGGCGCCGACGGCGAGCATCACGCGCCTCAAGCGTGAGGCGCGTAATGGCCATCGCGGCATGGCGATCCTGCTTACCGGTTTGCCTGCCTCGGGTAAATCGACCCTGGCCCAGGGGCTGCACGCCGCACTGTTCGAACAAGGCCGGCAAAGCATCGTGCTCGACGGCGATGCCTTGCGTGGCGGGCTCAATAAAGACCTGGGCTTTGCCGACGGCGACCGCGAGGAAAACATCCGTCGCGCCAGCGAACTGGCGGCGCTGCTGGTGGCGAACGGGCAAATCGTGATCCTGGCGATGATTGCGCCCCTGGTGGAACTGCGTGCGGTGTTTGCCGATCGCCTGGGCACTGACTACCGCGAAGTGTGGTGCAACGCCTCCTTGGCGGTGTGCGAAGGGCGCGACCCCAAAGGACACTACGCCCGTGCGCGAAGGGGCGACTTGCCGGGATTCACCGGCGTCGGCTCACCCTACGAGCCGCCTGCAGATGCAGCGTTGATGCTGGACACCGGTGTGCTGTCGGCGCAGCAATGCGTCGAGCGCTTGCTGGCCTGGCTGGCGCCTGGGCTAGACTGCGCGGAATCGTCTTCTTAGGAGTCCGCCATGGAATCGCCTGTGCATAGCTTGCCGTCACTGTTCAAACAGCTGGGTTTGCCGGATGACCCGGTCAGCATCGAGCAGTTCGTCTCGGCCCATTCGCCGCTCAAGCCGGAGCTGCACCTGGCGGACGCGTTTTTCTGGACGAAAAGCCAGCAAGCGTTTTTGCGTGAGGAAGTCCTGGAGGATGCGGATTGGGCCGAAGTGGTCGATGAGTTGAATCTGATGTTGCGGGGTGGGCGAGGAGTGTAAAAAAATCTGTTGGAAATTGTGGTTTTGTAAAAAAAATGGTGAGCAGTAAAAAACATCTGGGCTCTAATCGGCTGAGTGATTTTTTTCTTGGGTACTGCGCCACCGTGGCGCGAACGCCTGAGTTGGAGGCGTTGTTGGCGCTCAATGTGCTGGTAGTGCCGGGCGGCGCAGCCGCCTCAATAAGACCTCCGCCGTGTGTCAGGATTAACCGAGGCGCAGGTTTACGGCTGCTGCGCAGCCCGGCGCTACCGGGAGCAAGCCCCTCCCACATTGGCCCTGCGCGGTCACCATTGAACCGTCCCACCCATCGCTAAATTGTTTCAAAACTTGACGCAATTCGATCTCTCCACCATATTGATAGTTAGCAAACTAACTGTATGCAAGCTATCCAATGCCCCAATCCCTCGAACAACTCCAGATGAACCTCAGCAGCAGCATGGTGGTGGGCGCCCGTCATTGGCGCAAAATCTGCCAGAACACGCTGGTGAGCTATGGCATCTCTGAAGCCTGCGCCGTGCCGCTGTTGATGATCGGCCGCCTGGGCGACGGGGTGCACCAAGTCAAAGTGGCCCAGGCCTCCGGCATGGAAAGCCCGTCACTGGTGCGCCTGTTGGATCAACTGTGCAGCGGCGGCTATGTGTGCCGCACCGAAGACGCCCACGACCGCCGCGCCAAGGCCTTGAGCCTCACCGAGCGTGGCCGTGAGCTGGTGCAGGCGGTGGAAGCGCAACTGGTGCGCCTGCGTCGTGAAGTGCTGGCCGATGTGGCGTACGCCGATATGGAAGCCGCGCTGCGTGTGCTGCGCGCTTTCGAGGCGGCAACGCTGTGAGCGGATTTTTTACCGGCTTCCCACCCGCCCGTGACTGGTTTTACGGTGTGCGCACCTTCGCCGCGTCGATGATCGCGTTGTACATCGCCATGCTCATGCAAATGCCGCGTCCGTACTGGGCGATGGCCACGGTGTATATCGTTTCCAGCCCGTTTGTCGGTCCCACCAGTTCCAAAGCGCTGTACCGCGCCATCGGTACCCTGATGGGCGCGGCGGCGGCGGTATTGTTTGTGCCGATGTTCGTGCAGTCGCCCTACATTTTGGTGGTGGTAATTGCGTTGTGGACCGGCACGTTGCTGTTCCTTTCCATGCACCTGCGCACCGCCAACAACTACGCGCTGATGCTGGCCGGGTATACCTTGCCGCTGATCGCCCTGCCGGTGGTGGATAACCCCCTGGCGGTGTGGGACGTGGCCGAAGCACGCACCGAAGAGATCTTCCTCGGCATCGCGGTGGCCGCCGTGGTGGGCGCGATGTTCTGGCCGCGCCGCCTGATGCCGGTGTTCGACGGCTCGGTGGCCAAGTGGTTTGCCGATGCCCAGGTCTACAGCCAGCGCTTTTTGACCCGCAACGTGCAGCCCGAAGAAGTCAGCACCCTGCGCAGCGGTATGGTTGCGACCTTCAACACCCTCGAATTGATGATCGGCCAGTTGCCCCACGAAGGCGCGCGGCCGCAGACAGTGCGCAACACCAAGGAACTGCGCGGACGGATGATTCACCTGCTGCCAGTGGTGGATGCCCTCGACGATGCGCTGTACGCCATCGAACACCGGGCGCCGCAGTTTCTCGAGCAGCTCACGCCGCTGCTGGACGCCACCCGGCAGTGGCTGGAAAGCACGACCGAAAGCGCGCCGCTGGAACGTTGGCGTGCCCTGCGTGACCAGGTCGACGCGCTCCAGCCCCACGGCGACGCGCTGGACGACCGCCACACTTTGCTGTTTTCCAACGCGCTGTACCGCCTGGGCGAGTGGATCGATTTGTGGCAAGACTGCCGCAGCCTGCAAGCGGCCATTCAGTGCGAGAGCCAGGACACCTGGCGCGCGGTCTACCGTCACTGGCGCCTGGGCCGGCTTACGCCGTTCCTCGACCGTGGCCTGATGTTCTACTCGGCGTTCTCCACCGTCACGGCGATCATCGTCGCCTCCGTGCTGTGGATTCTGCTGGGCTGGACCGACGGCGGCAGCGCAGTGATTCTGGCGGCGGTGGCGTGCAGCTTTTTCGCATCGATGGACGACCCGGCGCCGCAGATCTACCGGTTCTTTTTCTGGACCGCGATGTCGGTGCTGTTCGCCAGCCTGTACCTGTTTCTGGTCCTGCCCAACCTGCACGATTTCCCGATGCTGGTGCTGGCGTTCGCCGTGCCGTTCATCTGCATCGGCACCCTCACCGTGCAGCCGCGGTTCTACCTGGGCATGTTGCTGACGCTGGTGAACACGTCGTCATTCATCAGCATCCAGGGTGCCTACGACGCGGACTTCCTCAACTTCGCCAACGTCAACCTGGCCGGCCCGGTGGGTCTGCTGTTTGCGTTTGTGTGGACGCTGGTCGCGCGGCCTTTCGGCGCCGAATTCGCCGCCAGGCGCCTGACCCGCTTCAGTTGGCGCGACATCGTCGGGCTCAGCGAGCCCGCCACCCTGGCCGAGCACCGGCACCTGGCTGTGCAAATGCTCGACCGTTTGATGCAGCACCTGCCGCGCCTGGCCCTCACCGGCCAGGACACCGGCAGCGCACTGCGCGACTTGCGCGTGGCGCTGAACCTGCTCGACCTGTTGGCCTACTCGCCGCGCATCCTCGGCGTGCCTCGGGTGTTGCTCAACCAAGTGGTCGAAGGCGTCGGCGCTTACTACAAGGCCTGCCTTAAGGCCGGTGAACGCCTGCCCGCGCCCAGCGGTCTGCTGATGACCCTCGACCGCACGCGCCGCGCCCTCAACGGCCAGGGCTTGCAGGACGAAGACGATACCCGCCTGCACCTGTTGCACGCCCTGGCCGGCCTGCGCCTGGCGCTGTTGCCTGGCGTCGAATTTATTGGCGGCAGCGAACTGCAGGCGCCGCTGCCTGATGGAGCGCCTTTATGATCGGTGATCTGGATATCAGCGGGGTGTTCCTGCCCACGCTGCTGGTGCTGATGGGCATTACGTATGTGTTGTTTCTGGTGGTGCACGGGTTGTTGACGCGCATGCACTTCTATCGCCTGGTCTGGCACCGGGCATTGTTCAATGTGGGGCTCTACGCGCTGTTGCTGGGTGCGGTGGACTCACTCAGTCGATACCTGATGACATGAAAAAACCTTTTTTGACCATCGGCCGTGTAGTCCTGACGTTGTTGATCGTGAGCTTCGCGGTCGTCGTTGTGTGGCGCATGGTCATGTACTACATGTTTGCGCCCTGGACCCGCGACGGGCACATCCGTGCCGATATCGTGCAGATCGCCCCGGACGTGTCCGGGCTGATCCAGCGAGTGGACGTGCGCGACAACCAGTTGGTGAGCAAGGGTCAGGTGCTGTTTGCCGTCGACCAGGACCGCTTCAAGCTGGCCCTGCGTCAAGCCCAGGCCGCCGTGGCCGACCGCCAGGAAACCCTGGCCCAGGCCCAGCGCGAGTACAAGCGCAACCGTGGCCTGGGTAACCTGGTGCCCAGTGAGCAACTGGAAGAAAGCCAGTCCCGCGTGGCCCGCGCCCAGTCCGCGCTGGCCGAGGCCCAAGTGACGGTGGATGCGGCGCAATTGAACCTGGACCGCTCGGTGATCCGCAGCCCGGTGGACGGCTACGTCAACGACCGTGCGCCGCGCACCCAGGAGTTCGTGACCGCAGGTCGCCCGGTGCTGTCGGTAGTGGACAGCAACTCCTTCCACATTGACGGTTACTTCGAGGAGACCAAGCTCGACGGTATCCACGTCGGCATGGCGGTGGACATCCGCGTGATCGGCGACAACGCCCGCCTGCGCGGCCATGTGCAGAGCATCGTCGCCGGCATCGAAGACCGCGACCGCAGCAGCGGCTCCAACCTGCTGCCCAACGTCAACCCGGCGTTCAGCTGGGTGCGTCTGGCCCAGCGAATTCCGGTGCGCATTGCCTTTGACGACGTGCCGGCGGATTTCCGCATGATCGCCGGGCGCACGGCCACGGTGTCGATCATTGGCGATAAACCCGATCACGGAGCCCGGCCATGAAGCAGCTGTTGACCACGGTCGCACTGGGGTTGCTGCTGTCGGCGTGTCAAGTGGTCGGCCCGGATTACCAGGTGCCGGACAAGGCCGCCGTCAACCGTAGCGACCTGCAAGGCCAACTGCCCGTGGACGGCAAAAACGTGGTGTCCGCGCCCGTGCCTGGCGACTGGTGGAAGTTGTACCAAGACCCGCGCCTGGATGAGCTGGTGCGCCAGGCCATGGCCTCCAACACCGACCTGCGCGTGGCCGCCGCCAACCTGCAGCGCGCGCGTTACCAGACCCAACAGGCGCAATCCGCCGGTGGCTGGAGTGCGGGCGTCAAGGCCGAGGCGCAGCGCCTGCAGGAGTCCGGCGAAGCGTTCCTGCTGGCGGACAAAGTCCCGGTCGACAACATCGGCAGTGTGGGCATCACCACCTCGTATCAATTTGACCTGTTCGGTACCCTGCAACGCGGCATCGAAAGCGCCCAGGCCAGCGCCGATGCGGCCCAGGCTGCGGCCGATATCGCGCGCATCACCCTGGTGGCGGATGTGGTGCGCTCCTACACCCAGGTCTGCGCAGCCAACGAAGAGCTGGCGATTGCCAATGAGTCTCTGGAACTGCAAGCCCAAAGCACCCGGCTGACCCAGCGCCTGCGCGACGCCGGGCGGGGTGATGAAACCCAGGTCACCCGCTCGCAGACCCAATACAAATCCTTGCGCGCCGACATGCCGCGCTACCAGGCGGCGCGCCAGGCGGGACTGTTCCGCCTGTCGATGCTGCTGGCCAAGCCGGTGGACCAACTGCCGGCGGGCACCGGCAACTGCGCCGAGCTGCCGCACATCGCCCAACTGTTGCCGGTGGGCGATGGCGCGGCGCTGCTCAAGCGCCGCCCCGACGTGCGCCAGGCCGAACGCCAATTGGCGGCCGCCACCGCACGGATCGGCGTCGCCACCGGCGCCTTGTACCCGGACATCGCCATCGGCGCCACGGTGGGCACCGTCGGCCTGCTCGACAACCTCGGCCAGCCGGCCACCAACCGCTGGGGCTTTGGCCCGATGATCAGCTGGACCGTGCCGACCAATGGCGCCCGTGCGCGCATCCACGAAGCCGAGGCCGCGACCCAGGGCGCCCTGGCGCATTTTGACGGGGTGGTGCTCAACGCCATCCGCGAAACCCAGACCGGCCTTGCCCAGTACACCGCCATGTTGCAGCGCCGTGACGCACTGGCCGACGCCGAGCAATCGGCCCAACAAGCGGCGGACCAGACCCACCGGTTCTTCCAGGCCGGGCGCGAATCGTTCCTGGCCGACCTGCAAGCCACGCGCACCTACACCGCGATGCGCGCGCAATTGGCGGCGGCCAACACCCAGGTCGCCATGAGCCAGATCGACCTGTTCCTGGCCCTTGGCGGCGGTTGGGAAAGCGGACGAACGCACGCTGCGCCAGCCAGCAAACCCTGAGCGAATAGCTATGCTTTGACAGGCGGACCCGTGGTGGCCCGCCTGACACTGCTCGCGTTTGCTCATGGGGATTCCAATAATGAAAAACCCTTATGCTCCCGCTTTCTGGTGCGTGCTCTTCGCACTGGTGTTGTTATCGGCCGCGTATTTCTATGGCGTCATGCTCGCCCACCAGCTCGACAAGGCCATGGTGTTTCTCGACAGCGCCTGCCTGGTGATCGGCACCTTGTCCATCGGCGTCGTGGCGTGGGCCTCTTACCAAAATCAACGGGTCAAGAAAAAGCTCCTCGAGCAAGGCAAGACCCGTGTGGCGATCTGGGACACCAAGGTCGCGCTGCGCCGCGTCGAAACCGTGTTCGACCGGTATTTCTGGGGCAGCTACTGGCAGCCGGGGCGCACATTCCAGGAAGTGATGGGCGACCTGACCGGCACCCCCCTGGAAAAAAGCCTCGAAGTCCTGAAAAAACAGTGTGTCGTGCTCGATAAGCAGGTCGCCGATGGTAGGCATTGGCTGAATAACGCGCGGGAATTGTCCGACGTCGCCACCCAAATGGCCCGCGAACGCTACCAGCTGGATTTTTGCGATCCCAAGACGGACACCCCCGGCAACGCGGTGATCCACCGCGAGTTTGAGGTGCTGGTGTACACCTGGACGGCGCGCTTGAAGAGCTTTGATCACCAGCTCGATGAAATCGAGTTGGAGTATTCGTGAACTACTCCTGAACGGATCCCTCTGAAAGGCTGGGCCGTTTGTGGCCGCCAGTGCTAATCTTCCCCCCGCTTTCGGCGGGCTTGAGCCAACCCCTACAGGGTTCAAGGAAGAAAGCCCACTTCTCACAGGATTTGATCAGGTCACTTCATGAATAAGCCAGCAGTCGTTCTTTTGGGTTTTGTTGTCGCCGTTGGCGTCGTCAGTGCAGGCGGCGCCTGGTACACCGGTAAACAACTGGAACCGGTGCTGCAAACCGCGATCCAGAACGCCAACAAGGAACTGCAGACCTCCATGGCCGGCGTCGATGGCACCGTGGCCCTGGAGCTGGTCTCCCTGGACCGTGGCGTGTTCAGCAGCACCGCGCACTATCGCCTGAAGGGCCAAGGCTCGGTGTTCGGCGCAGAAAACCCCAATCCCGAACTGCTGTTCGTCGACCATATCGAGCACGGCCCGCTGCCGTTCTCGCGTCTGGTGACGCTCAAATGGCTGCCGGTCATGGCCACCAGTCACTACGAACTGGAAAAGAACCCCACCACCGAGAAGTGGTTCGCCGCCGCCAAAGACGTGTCGCCGCTCAAAGGCGTGGCCAATATCGGTTACACCCGTTCGGTCAGCGGCAACGTCGAGCTGTTGCCGCTGGAGTTCAAGGACGACACCTCGTCGGTGAGCTTCTCCGGCGCCAACATGAATTTCGACGGCACCGCCGAAGGCCAGAAGGTCAAGGCCGATGGCTTTATGAACAGCCTCAAGGTCGCGGCAGTGGATGCAAAGGGTGAACACTTCGAAGCCGAACTGGCTGGCCTGACCATCGCCAGCAACCTGGAAAAATCCACCTTCGGGTTTTACACCGGGCAAAACACCATTGAGCTGACCAACAGCAAGTTCACGTTCGGCCCGCAGAAAGCCGTGCTGACCGTCAAAGGCTTCGAGCAAAAAGACACCAGCGAAACCAAGGACAACAACCTGGCCGGCCGTGTCGACTACAAAATCGACGAGATCGGTTACCAGGGCAAACCCGTTGGGTCGGCCGCCATGGCCCTGAGCATGAAGAACGTCGACATCCCGGCCATGCTGGT
This sequence comes from Pseudomonas sp. EYE_354, assembly GCF_023148575.1. Classification (NCBI taxonomy): domain Bacteria; kingdom Pseudomonadati; phylum Pseudomonadota; class Gammaproteobacteria; order Pseudomonadales; family Pseudomonadaceae; genus Pseudomonas; species Pseudomonas sp. EYE_354. The sequence continues at coordinate 7,652 of NZ_JAHXNQ010000028.1, read as the reverse complement.
GCTGACCAAGCTCTATCAGGACAAGATGCAGCCGGTGCAAGCCGCCGCTGCGGCAGGCGAACCGGTTCCTGAACTGCAATTGACCGAAGCCGAGCAAGCCCTGGCCGAAGCCAACGTCAACCAGGTACTGGCGGCCAAGCCGCAGGTGGCATTGGAAAACCTCTCGCTGAAAACCACCCACGGCGAAAGCAAATTCAACCTGCTGGTGGACCTGGCCAAGCCGGCGTCCATGGAACTGCCCCCGGTTGAACTGGGCAAGCAGATGATCGCGCTGCTGGATGCCAACCTGACGCTGTCCAAACCGATGATTGCCGATGTGTCCGCGCTGCAAGCGCAACTGGGTGGTGTGACCGACCCTAAAGCGATCGAGCAGCAGTCGCAGATGGCCGCCGAGATGGTCAGCGGCATGGCGGTGGGTACTCAGTTGGCGACCTTGGTCGGCAGCGACGTGGTGTCCAAACTGCACTACGCCAACAATGAAGTGACGTTCAACGGCCAGAAGATGACGGTTGAGCAGTTCATTGGATTTGTCATGGCCAAAGTGGGAGCGGTGAGCGGCGCGCAGTAACTATTTTGCCATCAAGCAAAAATAAATAGTGTGGGAGCGGGCGGGGCCCGCGACAGAGGTCAAACGGCTGGCGTTGAAGCCGCCGGATACCGCGCTGTCGCAGGCAAGTCCGCTCCCACATTCACCTTTCCAGAATCTGCCGCAATTCTGAACAATTGTTCTGAATCGGACTTCTTCCTACTCTCCTAAGGGATAGTTCCTACAGGAAAGCTAGGTCGGGTCATTAGACGCCGGCACCCTGCAGCCATTCGCTCAGGACCACCTATCGTTACAGCTTTCCTTGTGTAAGGAAGCTCACGATATGTTGCGAAACCTACCACTCAGTGCATCAGGCCGGTTGCGACTGCTTATCGGCGCAGCCTTATGCGGCCAATTGCTGATGCCCACTTTCGCCATGGCCGATCCGGCCTATGACGCGCTGATTATTCAGGCGCGCAACGGCAACTTCACCCCTGCACTGACCCAATTGCGCCAGCTGTCCGACGAACGCCAGACGCCAGGCCAGGTCAGCGATCACCTGGTGATTGCCGGTTGGGCCGGCCAGGACGCCGAAGTGCTGAAGGTGTACGAGGCCCAGGGTAAACATCGCAACCTCAGTACCCAGGCGCTCGCCACGGTGGCGCGTACCTATCGCAACGGCAAGCAGTGGGCCCAGGCCGAGGCGGTCTATCGCCAGGCACTGCTGCGTGAGCCCAACAACATCGACCTGCAACTGGGCCTGGCCCTGACCCAGGCCGACGGCGGCAAGGCCAGCGAAGCCGTGCAACGCACCCGCGCGCTGGTCGCCGCCAAGCCTGATGACCCCAACCGACGCATGGCCCTGGGCTACGCCCTGACCCGTGCCGGCTTGAACTACGACGCGCTGTTTGAGTTCGACCAGGCGTTTATCCGCGCCGGCGACAAACCGGAGGTCGCCCGCGAATACATCATCGCCCTGCAAAAGGCGCGGATGCCGGAACCCGCGTTGCGCCTGTCGGCCCAGCGTCCCGGCCTGCTCGACCCGGTGACCCAGCGCCGCCTGGAAGGCGACCTCGCCGCCGAGCGCGTGCGCATGGCCGAGTTCGCCACGCGCAGCGAGAAAGACCGCTATGTGATTGCCGACCGGGCCCTGACCGATTACGACAGGCTGATCGCCCACTGGACCCCCGACGCCACCGCCCATGATGACGTGGTGCGCTGGCGCATCGACCGCCTCGGCGCGCTCAAGGCACGGGCGCGTACCGCCGAGGTGATCCGCGAATACGAAACCCTCAAAGGCGAAGGCGTGCAGTTGCCGACCTACGCCGTGCGTTGGGTGGCTGCGTCTTACCTCGACCAGCGTCAGCCGGAAAAAGCCGAGCCGCTGTATCGCCAGGCCCTGAGCGCCACCGACGCCGAGCCGGATGATCGGGTCGAAGACACCACCGCCTTGTTCTACACCTTGCAGGAAAGCGACAAAGGCGAGGACGCCAACGACGTTGCCAAGGGCCTGGCCAACAGTCAGAAACCTCGGGTCGAGCTCAAGGGTTTGCCCGTCGGCAACCCCAACGATGCCTGGATGGACGCGCAACAACTGTCGGCCCAGGCCGGCGTATACGGCGGCGACCTGCCGGGCAGCGAAGCGGGCCTGGAAGCCTTGGTAGCAAAAGCCCCAGGCAACGTCGGCCTGCGCCTGGCCCAGGCCGATATGTACCGCGCCCGCGACCTGCCACGGCGTGCCGAAGGCATTCTCAAGGAAACCGAAGCCCAGGCCCCGCGTGACATCGGCCTGGAAGTCAGCCAGGCCTACACCGCCATGGACCTGCAGGAGTGGCGCCAGCTCGACGTGCTCACCGATGACGTGGTCGCCCGCAACCCCGACAGCCGCCAGGTGCAGCGCCTGAACCGCCTGCGCGATGTGCATGACATGGCCGAGCTGCGCGTCGAAGCCTACACCGGTAAAAGCTTCGGTGGCGGCAGTGACAACGAGGCCGGCGCCGTTTCCGGCAGCCGCGACTGGGGCATCGAAAGCCGTCTCTACACGCCGCCCATCGACGAAGACTGGCGCCTGTTCGCCGGTGCTGGCTATGCCACCGCCGACTTCGAGGAAGGTACCGGCCACCATCGTTGGCAGGTTGTCGGCGTGGAGCGGCGCACCCGTGACATGACCCTCGAAGCCGAGGTGTCCAACCATGCCTACGGCAATGGCACCAAGCAAGGCGCCGCCGTATCGATCGCCCGCGACATCAACGACAACTGGCAATACGGCGGCAGCCTCGGCTACCTGCTGAGCACCACGCCGTTGCGCGCGCTGAATGCCGACATCACGGCCAACGGCGGCAGCGGTTTTATCCGCTGGCGCGCCAACGAAAGCCGCGAATGGAAACTGACCCTCAGCCCCTCCCACTTCAGCGACGGCAACGACCGCCTCGAAGCCTTGCTCAGCGGCCGCGAAGGCCTCTACAGCTCGCCGAAAGTGCAAGTGGACCTGGGCCTGGAAGTCGGCGCCAGCCGCAACAGCAAGGAAGACGCGGTGTACTTCAATCCGAAGTCGGATTTCACCGTGTTGCCGGTGCTCAACATCAACCACGTGCTCTATCACCGCTACGAGACCCAGTGGAGTCAGCAGTTCCAGGTCGGTGCCGGTACCTACAGCCAGCGCGATTACTCCACCGGCGGCATGGCGTTGGTCGGCTACGGCCAGCGCTTTCGCTGGAACGATGTACTGGACGCCGGCGCCAACCTGAGCCTGATCAGCCGACCTTATGACGGTGATCGCGAACGCGATCTGCGCCTGCTCGTCGACCTCACTTACCGTTTCTAAAAGAGCCTGACCATGACCTTCCTCAGCCGTTGCTTGTTGGTTCTGGGTGTATTGCTGGCCAGTGCCTGCGCCCAGCAACCCGCCCCTTTCACTCCACCCGCCGAGCGGCCGACCCCGGCCAGCGAACAGGCGTGGCCAAACAATCATTTCCTGGGCATTGCCTACCACGACGTCTCGGACCGCGACCCCGACCAGGCGGTGGTGGCGGTGCGCACCGAACGGTTGATCGAACAACTGGCCTGGCTGCGCGAGAACGGCTACCAGGCGGTCAGCGTCGACCAGATCCTCGCCGCGCGCAGTGGCGGACCCGCGCTGCCGCCCAAGGCCGTCATGCTCAGCTTTGACGACGGCTATTCGAGCTTCTACACCCGTGTGATGCCGATCCTGCGCGCCTATCGCTGGCCGGCCTTGCTGGCGCCGGTGGGCAGCTGGATCGACACGCCGCTTAACCAACCGGTGGACTTTGCCGGCTCACCACGGCCGCGTGGCGAGTTCCTGACCTGGCAGCAGATCCGCGAAGTGTCGCAGTCGGGCCTGGTGGAAATCGCCGCGCACACCGATGCCAATCACAAAGGCATCCTGGCCAACCCCCAGGGCAATCTCGAGCCGGCCGCCACGTCCCTGCGCTTTGACCCGGCCACCGGGCGTTACGAAACCCAGGCGCAGTTCGATGCGCGGCTGCGTGCCGATGTCGCGGCCATCTCCAACAAGATCCAAACCGTGACCGGCAAAAAACCCCGGGTGTGGGTATGGCCCTACGGCGCTGCCAAAGGCACTTCGTTGGCGATCGTCGGCGAGCAGGGCTACCAAATGGCCCTGACCCTGGAGGACGGCCTCGACAGCTCCACGGACTTGATGAACAGCCCACGCTTCCTGGTGGCCTCCGACCCGGACGGCGAGCATTTCGCCAACAGCATCGTCGCCGTGCAAACCCCGGTGCCGATGCGCGTGCTGCATGTGGACCTGGACAACGTGTACGACCCGGACCCTGCCCAACAGGCGCGCAACCTCGACCAATTGGTACAGCGCGTGGTGGACATGGGCGCCGGTACGGTGTTCCTGCAAGCCTTCGCCGACCCCAAGGGCGACGGCCTGGTGCACTCGCTGTACTTCCCCAACCGCCACTTGCCGGTGCGCGCCGACCTGTTCAACCGCGTCGCCTGGCAGTTGCACACCCGTGCCCATGCATCGGTGTATGCGTGGATGCCGGTGCTGAGCTTCGCCCTCGACCCCAAGCTGCCTCGCGTCACGCGCTGGGACCCGGAAACCGGAAAGGTGGGCATCGACCCGGATCAATACAAACGCCTGTCGCCGTTCGACCCGCAGGTGCGCAAAATCATTGGCGAGCTCTATGAGGACCTGGCGCGCAACAGTGCGATCGACGGTGTGCTGTACCACGATGACGCGGTGTTCTCCGACTTCGAAGACGCCAGCCCCGCGGCGCTCAAGGCCTACGCGGCCAACGGCCTGCCGAACAGCATCGAAGCCCTGCGCGCCGACCCTGCGGTGATGCAGCGTTGGACGCGCTTCAAGAGCCGCTACCTGATCGACTTCACCAACGAGCTGACCGCCAAGGTCCGCGCCATCGCCGGGCCGCAGGTGCTGACCGCGCGCAACATCTTCGCCCAGCCGATGCTCAACCCGCAGAGCGAAGCCTGGTTCGCGCAGAACCTCGATGACTTCCTCCAGACCTACGACTGGACCGCGCCCATGGCCATGCCGCTGATGGAAGGCGAGACGTTCAAGAACTCCAATGCCTGGCTGGAAAAACTGGTGGCCACGGTCAAGGCCCGCCCCGGTGCCCTGCAGCGAACGGTGTTCGAGCTGCAAGCCAAGGACTGGCGTACCCCGGCAGCCCCCGACTTGTCCGCCGAGCAAATGGCTGAGTGGATGGGTGTGCTCAAGCGCCAGGGTGTCACGAGTTTTGGCTACTACCCGGACAACTTCCTGGAAAACTCCCCGGACCTGAAGACAGTGCGTCCGGCCCTTTCCAACCAATGGAATCCTTGACCATGTTTGACAGAATCCTGGCTTTATTCGTGCTGGCACTGGTATTGGGCGTGCCCCTGGGCCTGATCTTTCTGGTCACCGGGCAGTTCCTGATGGACTTCGTGTTTTTCTACCCACTGTTCATGTCGGCGTTGTGGATCGCGGGCGGCTTGTACTTCTGGCTGCACTGGGAGCGCCACTGGCCCTGGGAAGAAGACACCCCGGCGCCGACCCTGGCCGGCAACCCGCTGATCTCGATCATCATCCCTTGCTACAACGAAGGCGATAACGCCGCCGACACCATCCATGCGGCGCTGGGCCAGTTGTACCCGAACATCGAAGTGATCGCGGTCAACGACGGCTCCAAGGACAATACCGCTGCGGTGCTCGACGCCCTGGCACTGCAACACCCGCGTCTGCGCGTGCTGCATCTGGCGCAGAACCAGGGCAAGGCCGTGGCCTTGCGCATGGGCGCCGTGGCGTCGCGCAGCGAGTACCTGGTGTGCATCGACGGTGATGCGTTGCTCGACAAAAACGCGGCGGCCTATCTGGTCGCGCCGATGCTCGACAACCCACGTCTGGGCGCCGTCACCGGCAACCCCCGGATCCGCACACGCTCGACCTTGATTGGTCGGGTGCAGGTGGGTGAGTTCTCCTCGATCATCGGCCTGATCAAGCGCACCCAGCGCGTGTTCGGGCGGATCTTCACGGTGTCGGGTGTGGTGGTGGCGTTCCGTAAAAAGGCGCTGGACCGCATCGACTACTGGAGCACCGACATGATCACCGAGGACATCGACGTCAGTTGGAAGCTGCAGCTCGACCACTGGAGCATCTTCTACGAGCCGCGCGCGCTGTGCTGGATCCTTATGCCCGAAACGGTTGGTGGCCTGTGGAAACAACGTCTGCGTTGGGCCCAGGGCGGCGCCGAAGTGCTGTTCAAGAACATCCGCGGCATCTGGCAGTGGCGCCATCGCTACCTGTGGCCGCTGCTGTTCGAGTATTGCCTGTCCACCGGTTGGGCCTTCACGTTCATGCTCTCGGTGATTTTCTGGGGCGTGGGGAAATTCATCCCGCTGCCTCAAGCCATTGCCGTTGACTCTCTGATGCCGCCGGCGTTTACCGGGCTGGTACTGGCGATGGTGTGCCTGGTGCAGTTTGCGGTGAGCATCCTGATCGACCGTCGCTACGAGAAGGACCTGTGGAAAACCCTGTTCTGGACGGTGTGGTACCCGATGGTGTTCTGGCTGGTCAGCCTGTTTACCACGCTGGTGAGCTTCCCCAAGGTGCTGTTCAACCAGCACCAGAAACGCGCGCGTTGGGTCAGCCCGGATCGCGGTATCAAACCTGTTGAAGAGGAGGCGTGATCATGAAACTGGTCAGAACTCGCCAAAGTACCGTGATGTGGGTCATCGACGTGATCCTGACCTTGATGGCCTGGGCCGGACTGGTCTGGCTGTTGTGGCGCGGCATCTCCTCAATGCTCGGCACTCACGGTGGCCCGCGCCTCGACGCGCCGATCTTCGCGGCGCTCAACACCTTGCAGATCTACCTGTGGATCGCCGTGTTCAACGCCGTGATCCTCGTCTCCTGGGCGCGCTACCAGCAACGCAAAGGGCGCAAGTTCGCCCAGCGCCGCGCCGAGGCCAAGGCCCTCACCGACAAGAACCTGAGCGAGAGCTTCAGCCTCGCCGAGGGCGACCTTGAGCAACTGCGCCGTCCGGGCGTTCTGGTGATCCACAACGACGAAGACGGCGGCGTGTCGGAAGTCAAAGCCCATGTCTCGCGCGACGTGGAAAAGCCCGGCTTGAGCCTCGTGCCGGGCAAGGATCAGAGCAAAGACGCCAGCTAAGGAAATCCTGAAAAAGACTTCCTGATTTGGCAAAATTTCCGGACACCAATCGCCGAGCTTTTCAATGAAGCAAATGACCTTCGCCGATGCCGAGTACGCCGGTAAGCGCAAGCAGACCCGCAAGGAATTGTTTCTGATCGAGATGGATCGGGTCGTACCCTGGAAGGGTTTGATTGCCCTGATCGAACCTCATTACCCGACGGGCGAAGGGGGGCGTCCGGCCAATCCTTTGATGGCGATGCTGCGGGTTCATCTCATGCAGAACTGGTTCGGTTACAGCGATCCTGCGATGGAAGAAGCGCTGTACGAGACGACGATCTTGCGCCAGTTTTCAGGTCTGAGCCTGGAGCGGATCCCAGATGAAACTACCATCCTCAACTTCCGTCGCCTGCTGGAAAAGCACGAGTTGGCCGCTGGTATTCTCGGCGTGATCAATGGCTATCTGGGCGACCGTGGCTTGTCGC